>NZ_DBHC01000007.1:42385-222257 GCF_002296035.1 Roseivirga sp. UBA838 | reverse complement strand
GCAGAAAACAGAAGTATGGTGGAGTATTCAGAGAAGAAGCCCAGTAATGTTGTTAAAACGTACATCAATAGAACCAAGAGCAAAGACAAAACAAGCCTGGTAACGACTACTTCATTGATTGTTCTTTGTTTACGTTCCCGGTCTTGCTGCACCAATGCCAACTGCTTAGGCACATTAAGTCCAAAACCATAGTTCACTATTATACCAAACAGCATGGTAACCGTAAGTGCGAGACTAATGAGTCCATATTGATCTTCCCCTATCCGCTTAAAAAGAAAAGGGGTTAGTATAATAGTCGTGAGGAGGTTAGCTCCTTGATTGAGAGAGAGGTGAAGAAAATTGGAGAAGGTATTTCCTCTAAGGATTAATGTGAAGCGATGTACTATCGAATTCAACCCTCTAATTATTTATTGCACCTCTTCTAGTGCGCTCATAAATATTTCTCTGGAAAGAACATAGGCAATCATTAGAAGACCTCCTAAAGCACCGCCAATGATTAGTGTCTTTAGAAGATTCCACCGGTTGTTGGGTAATGGATACCTTGGGCTATCTATAATTTGAATAAGAGGCATTTGGTTGCGATGAGCCACCTTAGCCAGTTCCAACTGTTTTACTATTTCCTGATAGATAGCACTATTGGCCTGTACATCGATCATTGCCTTTTGGTAGGGTACCTGATAAGTTTTATAAAGTGGGTTTGGGTTTGGAATATTTTCATCAACCTGGGCCAGTCTCATCAACGAAAGGTCCAACACGTTCTTAACACTATCGGCCTGGTACTGGAGAACTTTCAAATTGGCGGCACTCTTTTGCGTTTTAGTTTCCAAATAGAACTGGTTTACATTGGCCACATGTGTTTCTGTAAACACCTTTGCGAGTGTCTCATCTTGGTGCTTAAAACCCACCTCTAAAATGGCAGCTCTTCTATTGGGTTTACCTACGGTTAAAAAATTCTCACTGACAAGTTTCACTGATTCTCTGAGCAAACTGTCTTGCTTTCGACTAAAGGCTTCTCTTGGCACCTGAGAAAAATCCTTAATGTTTACTCCAATTTTCATCCACTTTTCGGTGAGCTTATTGGAGTGAGCAAATCTCTCGACTACTTGAACACGCTCTTCACCAATAGTAACCTCTGAAAGAAGGGTTTTTTCAATCATTCGCCTGGACAAGTATAACTCCTGAATATTATCCATTTGAAAGAGCACACTACCTTCGGTAAGAGCGCCAATGTTAACACCGGCCAATGAAGCAAGCGAGCCTAACTCTCCTATTCCTCCGCTACCATCTTTGTCTAACACAAAAGTTGTTCTAGCCGTGTACACCTTTGGTTTAAGGTAGTTGTATGCGACTACCAGCAAAAGAATGCATACGGTTCCCACACCTATCTTAAGCCATTTAGACAGAACAAAGTTTGTCCAATAAACAAATCTTCTAATCAGGTAGCCCAAAGAAATTTTCGGCTCATCTAAATACTGATTTTCCGAGTTCATCTTATTAGTTGCTGATTTGATTTATGACTAAAGCTAGCGTTGCCAGGCTACTGGTTATAGCCAGAACATCCTGAACCCTCACGGGAACAGCCAATGGTTTCGTTGGTACAATAATCTCAGCTCCTGGAGCTGGTTTAGGATAAAACTTCATAAAGAGGAAGCTTCTAGTGCGAGCTACTTCGCCATTGGCATAAACCACATAAGTACCTTTCTTTTTGGCTCTAAAATCGAACCCTCCCGCACTATTGATGTAGTATTTGAGAGACTTCCCTTTTACAAACCTGGTAGTTGTAGGGTATAAAAGTTTACCTCTCAGCCTCACGGTCTCTGATTTTTTAGGAATGATCAGTACATCTCCATCCTCTAACAGCAAATCTGAGACAGAGCCTGGCTCATTAATGATTGACTGTAAATCAATTCCTATGGCCTCTGCCTGCTTCAGCTGAATATTGTCTGTAAGCGCATTTCTTTCAATAACCTCTTTCAGGCGCTCTCTTTTAGCAAAAGAGGAAAGGTTTTGATTAGATTCTCTCCTTTTCTCCAACTCTGCAATGTCCTCATTTATACTTTTTAGTAAAGACTGTTCGGCCTCAGTTAGTAAATCAGGGGTTTTCTGAAACTTAGCCTCCAGCTTGATGAGTTGATCAATTTGTTGCTCTATATCGGTTGGTTCTTCATAAAACTCGGTCTTACGGATGAGTGTTGCTCCTTCTACAAAGGCAAAGGCATTTATTCCCCCGGCACGATTTAATAAATCGGAAATACGTTCGCCTTGTGTACGAATGGCATATTGGCCTGGCGACCTTACCTGACCTTCAATTGTAACCAGCTGCTGTTTTTTGTAGTTAGGGTTTCTCCTCACATACACCTGATCGTAAGGCGAAAGAATGAACGATTCCGCCTCTGTTGCCAATCCGCTTTGATCTACTGCAAAAGCGAAGGTTTTGGAAATACCAAATCTATCAGAGTCGTCAGAATATAATCTTCTGGAAACTTCAATACTCCCTCCAAAGGCCGCATTAGAAAGCCCCCCAGCCATGAGTAAGGCATCTTTGAGCGATGTATTATCGGCAAAGCCGAGCACTCCGGGTTTATTTACCTCTCCCAACACTTCAATAAAGTGCTCCTCTTTTAATTCATTCTTAGAGAAAACGGTAACAACATCTTCTCTTTGTAGAAGAACGGTTTGGCGGTTTTCCAACACATCGCGTAAATTGACGGAGATAGTTTCGAACGTCAAATCCTCTTTGGCGCGTCTAATAATTGCCCTATCGAGAAAAGCATCAGGCCTAAGGCCATCACTCTTTTTAATTAGATCGGCCAAACCAAGGTTATCGGTAATGGCGTAGTTTCCGGGACGGAAAACGGCTCCTTGGATAACCACCCGATTAGTATAGCGATTGAGGACTGTTTGAACGGTATATTCATCTCCGTTTTTAATGGTGAAAACTTCGTACTGATCGCTTAATATATCGGCCACCCGTTTTTGGTCATCACTAATACGTTTGAGTTTAATAGTGCCATTCAGAGCGTTCTCCGTAAAACCACCGGCATAATTCAACAAATCTGCAAGCGTTTCACTTTCCAAGAGTTCAAACTTACCTGAAACTTTGACTGCCCCAGTCAGGGTAACTCTATTTGTATAGGGAGGAACAAGAATTACATCTCCACTTTCCAAACGGTTATCACCTTCTGCATAACCTCTTTGCAGATAGTCGTAAATATCGATGGATGAAATCAGCTTGCCTTTTCTGAAATGCTTTACTTGTCTCAAAGAACCATTTTCCGTAATACCTCCTGCTGCATAAAGAGCATTAAACACCGTATTAAGCGCGCTAAGGTTGTATGTTCCAGGAATTTGAACTTGCCCAATAACATTGACGCCAACACTTCTAACCTGTCCAAGCGACAAACTTAGAAAAGTATTTGGCCGCTCACCTTTCATGCCTTCATAGACCGTTGCAACCCGTTGCCTAATTTTTCTTTCTGCCTGCTCAACGCTAAGACCATTGAGAGCAATAACTCCTAAATTTTCTAAAATAATAGTACCTTCCGGAGTAACCTGTGTTTGGTAATAACTCTCCGAGGCACCGTATATATCGATAAAGAGCTCGTCTCCCGGACCCAATACATAATCTTTGGGTGTTGGTTGATTCAAACTGGTTTGAAAAGTCAAAAAGGAGCCTCTTCTAAAAATGTCTAAACCGTAAATACTCGTAGCGCCCTTATCTACCATCTGAAGTGAGTCTACGTATGGCTGCCTCATTCTTACATCTCCTACAGGATTTGCCTTTGCCTGGCTTGCCCTCATGGATTTCACCCGGCCAAATCGCTCATTGAGTAGAGCAAGGTCTTGAGCATTTACTCCCTGCGACTGTGCCAACGTAAGAATATCGGACTCACTGTAGCCCATGGCCTTTGCCTGTTTCATCAGGCTTTCAATCTGCTGGTCAGAAAGACTAGAAACTTTAATGGTCGAAAAATCAGGCAGGGTTTGTGCCATTAACCCGCTGAGGGAAATGAGTGCACATATTAAAAAAAGAAGTGGGCTGGATAAAAGACGTGATCTCATTCTTGCTTGTGAACTACATCGCAAGATAAGAGATTAGTTGATTTTGACAGGAAGGAATTGGGGTATTTGTAGTCCTCTAAGCGATAAGAAATGGAAAGGCGGTAAAATGGGATTACCCGGAATTGCGTATAGAAATAACTTTTGCCTCTTCTCTTGAAGCCCGGTTTCTTTCCCTAAGTTCTTCTTTACGTTTTTCAATTGCAGATTTAAAAATGAGGTCCAGTATGGTGCCTAAAGCAATCACGGTCACCAATATGGAGGGAATTACCACTGCATCGGAAAAGTCTTTAAGCACCAATGCCAATAGAACAAAAATAATATTTACCGTAACTAATATACCTGTAGCTTGGGCATGGTTGCAGCCTAACCTTAATAGAATGTGATGAACGTGTGTACGATCAGGATGCATGGGTGATTTGCCTCGAAGCACTCTCTTCACAAACACTCTGAAAGTATCGGCCAATGGCAGTATTAAGACAGCTACTGCAGTACCAATGGAGCCACCGAATGCAAATTCGCTTCCAGCATTGGTATGATTAAAGTCGATGAATCTGATGGCGAGAATAGACAAGAAAAAGCCGATGAATAAAGAGCCGGTATCGCCCATAAATATTTTTGACGGAGCCCAGTTATAATTCAAAAAGGCCAACAAAGCACCGCACAATGAAAGTGCAATTAAAGCAAAACCAATCTGTTCGTTGAGATAAAAATAAATACCAAAGAACAAGGTAGATATTATGCCCACCGAACCAGATAGACCATCAATACCATCGATTAAGTTATATGCATTCGTAATAACTATGACGGTGAACAACGAGAGAAGATAACTGACGGCAATGGGCACTTCAGTTATTCCGAAAAGATTATAAAGAGAGGTAAATCGAATATCACAAACGGCTATTATAATCATTGCCGCAGCGATTTGACCAATAAGCTTCTGGTAGGCCCGGAGATTAATTAAGTCGTCCCTAAACCCTATCACAAACATTATAGAAATAGCGCTCACTACATACTTAATATCCCTCAACACCTCAAAAGGCGCCCAAATTAGAATTGAGATGGCAAACCCAACAAAGATGGGAAATCCACCCATTGCTGGTGTCTGAACCGTGTGAATCTTTCTCCCTCCCGGATCATCCAAAAAGTTTCTTCTCTTGAAAAACTTAATGAATACTGGAAACATTAAGAATGTTAAAAGAAAAGAGGTGCCAGTTATGAGGAGGGTTTGTTCCAAGTAATATAATTTTGTTGTAAACTTACTCAGAAAAAAACAAAACCTCGTCCTGTAGAGTGTTTATGAATTCATGCTCCAAGGTTTTCTCTAACCCTTCTTGGAGAGTATAGGGGGCATCAAAAATCTTATGAGCCTTACTAGAATCAAACTGAGTAGTAGCACAGAATTTTTTAATCCTGACGGAACTTACTGCCATTTTTCTTCTTGTTATAAAAGCTAAAAAGTCAAAGATATAGCCGCCAAGCATACCCAATACATATGGAATCCTAGTTTTAGGAAGTTCAATCTTCATTTTATCCTCAATCATGCTGACAAGTTCTCTCATGCTGAAATCTGGCTTGTCTGCATAGTTAAAGATTTCTAAACCTTCTTGATTGACCTCAATTCTATTTTTTATAAAAGCCACAACATTACCTACATATGCCATGGACTTTTTATTTTTTCCAGGCCCTATGATCATGAATTTCTCTGAGGAAATTTGTCTCAGGAGGTTATAAACGTTTCCCCTGTTCCTCTCACCAAAAATAACTGTTGGGCGTATTATAGTTACTGATTTATTTATAGGATCCCTTTCATACCACTCTTTAATTACCTTTTCAGCCTGCCATTTACTTTTGCCATAGTGGTTAAAGGGGTCTACAGGGTATTCCTCATTGGGGCTCTCTTTATTAAGTCCATAAACGGCCACAGAACTAGTGAAAATTAGATTCTTAACCCCATGCTTATCCATTGCCGCAAGTACATTTTTTGTGCCTTGAACATTCACAACATAATACAAAGAAGTTGGAGTTACATCATCTCTATGTTCGGCAGCTAGAAGTACAACCGTATCAATACCTTTTAGGCTTTTATAAAGCGCATCAATATTCAGAACATTCCCGATTTCAGTAATATCATTGTAAAAAGGGCTAGGATTTTTGTCAAAATTTCTGACTCGTTTACCTTCTAATTCCTTAAAAAGAAAGCTCCCCACAAAGCCAGATCCACCAACTACCAATATCATTTTCTAAATAAATTATAATATAAAAACTCTAACAGCCCTTTAGGCAACAACCTCAAAGGTACCCTTAGGAACACAGCCTTTAGAAAAGAAAAGACATTAAAAAAACCTCTTTGATAGGCCCGGTGATAAAAATAATACTCCTTCCGTGCATAAGACAAACCATACCTTCTCCCCACCATGCCTTTTCCTGCTCTTACCCTTACTAATACTTTCTGAATATTGTAAAAATTCGCCCGAGCATTCAACATTTTTAACCAAAGAAAGTAATCTTCAAAAAGTGGAAAGTCTTCATAGGACCCGACATCTAGCACTTTCGATTTTTTGAACATGACAGTAACATGGTTAACGGGATTTCGTGTCATGGAATAGGTCAGAATATCTGCATGACATTCAGGCACAAGACGGTTTTTCCGCAAAGTATCGCCTTCCTCCGTATCAAATTCTTGTATCAATCCGCCTACCACATCCAATTCGGGGACTTCTTCAAATTTTTTTAATTGTAGCTCGAATCTTGATGGAATATTTAAATCATCACTATCCATCCTTGCCACAAGCTCATTTGTACAGTATTTTAAACCGGCGTTAAGTGCTATACCAAGCCCCAGGTTTTCAGGCAACTTCAACACCTTCAGACTAGTATACATTGCTCTCGCTTCCTCTATAACCTTATCCAATTCTGAAGTAAGTACTCCATCTTCAACCAGCACAAATTCTGTTGGTAATACACTAGAGTCATACACCGAGGATATTGCTCTCTTCAGCAAGACTGGATCATCCATTTTGTAACAACTCATTAACACACTAAAAGCTCTCATCCCGTCCTTCCTTAGAGATAAAATATTTATCGCACCCTAAATAAATGCCAAAAAAAAGCAAAAGCAATAACATGTTGTTCGGTTGTATTGTGAGGTCAGTAGACCCCAACATAACAATGTAGGTGAGAAACCAGACTGCAGTTTTGTTCCTTTGCCAAGACAAAAATATTTGCTTGATTAAAAAGAACAAGCAAGCAAGTCCCACTAAGCCATAATCCACTAGATATTGCAAATAGGCATTATGCAAACTAATTTTATCACTATTTTCCCAAGTACTAAATAAGTACTTATAGTAGAAAGATATTTCCGATAACATCTGACCTACGTACCCATAGCCCAAAAATAAGTCGAAGTAAGAGGGATTGTAATTAACAAAAAAAGAAAGCCAGATCAAGCTCCTGAATGACGAGGCATTACTGATTTGTTCCGGGTCAAGATAGTTGTTGCTAAGAAAATCAAGAATGATAGGAAGAGGAATAATTAAAAAAAGTGAAATATAGAATACCATTGATCGTCTGCTCCATCGAACTCGAGAAAACAGAAAGCTTATTAAGAGATACAAAACGGGCCCTCGGGCGTCATTCAAAAGCAAGGAAATGATACAAGCTACTACCAGCAGTTTTCGATATTTTTTTTCAATGAATTCATTGAATATGATTAAAAGCCCCAATATCATTGCATAGTAAGCATAATTGGGTGAGAACAAGAATTTAACTCTGTTCAAGCCTACCCCAAAAAGCTCTAGAACTCTTACATTGGTATCTTTTTCAAGGTTGATATTATTAAGCTTCGGTCCTTGAATGCCGATAGCAAAAAATACCAGATTGACCATGACCATAATTGCCAGTGCTCCAAAAACGTCTCTTAAAAACCCTTCCTTTCTGGAATCATCTATCAACATTCTTACAGAAAACCCTAAGGTTAAAAGGGATATCATAAAAGTCATGATGTTGACGGAGCCGCCCAGATACCCACGGATATAAGACACAAAAAAAATGAGACAAAGAATAAGCATGGGTTTTTTTGACGGAAGGAGCTCCTGCTTAAACTTGATATTGAAGTTCCAATAAAACAGCAGTAAAAGTAATGTAAGAGTCAAAATAAGTGACCATTGGGAACCTCTTAGACTAGGTTGTAAAGCAACAATGCAGAAGATAAGAAAATACCTGTCTTTCACGAAAATCGAAAATATGACTTTACTCTATTTGTAAGGCTAAAGTAACTAAGAATCGCCCTTTTAAACCGAAACGTGCAAAAGTAAAATAAAGCACCGAGTAATGGTTTTACCCACAAGTTTTCTAATGTGGCTTTAAGCCCCAAATTGGAACGATGTTTTTTTAAGTAAGCCCCATGTCCTAGGCTATTCCTCTTTACCTTGGCCTTTAAAACTTTGAAATCAATGACATTGTTATCAGGGTGCAATACACGGATGTCTGCAATGAACTTTCCCCTCACTCCCTTTAACAGTAATTCTACAACATAATCAAACTCTTCACTGCTATTGTACTGAGCACCAAGTCCAAAGCGCTCATCAAAACGATGATTTGACACTGCTCGATGAAAAATTGAAATACTTGATACTCCTTGAAAGGTATTTGATAACAAGAGTTCAGTATCTCGTGTAAGGCTTACAAATGACAATTTCTTTGCTTGTTCTAGGTTCCAACAGGAAACTGAAAGTAAACCGTAATCTGGATTATTGGAGAAAAAAGCCCTGACTTGACCTAGGGTATGTTCAGTATATTCACAGTCATCATCAGGAAAGCCAATAATCTCTCCGGTCGCATAAGTCAATCCAACATTTCTTGCTCTTGACAGCCCCGAATGTGTATAGCATATTTGCAAATCCAAGCACTTGAATTCTTGCAATATTGAATCTAGGTATCCATACTCATCCTGACATGCGATGATCACTTGAAACGATTGCTCCGAACTATTAACTAATGAGCCTAAAAAACCTCTAATCAAATCTATACGATGCCCCTTTGTGGCTACAATAAGAGAGAATATCATTTAAACAGAGTATCATAATCTAGTCTAGGGAATACTTCAAGTTTTCCGCCAGCGGTGGCATTAAAAATGGATCTACCATCGTTTTCATAAACTGTCTTGGCGAGCTTATAATACTTGAGTACGTTATGCAGCTTTGGATCATGCCATACTTTACCTTTTCCAAAATAGTCCTTATGAAAATGATTAATATCATCCCCAGCACTCGTAATCTTATTCCCTTTAATCGAATCCTCTTTGGGTATAGTATATGAAAAATCCATCCCAATGAGGTATACCTCTTTGAAGCCCATAAAATAAGCGAACTGCAAACTGATCATCGTTACACTTTGGCCACAAAACGCTCTTTGCGCAACATTAGGTGAAAACTGAGGAAACTCAAAAAACTCTGAACTTTCTTCGTAAAACGAACGGTTCATATTGAAGAAATAGGTACAGTTGTCTCGCTTAACTTTCCGCTTGTAGAGAGAAGGAAAGAACTTATAGTTGGCCTTATATGCATTTACTTCTTGAATATTGTCATTCAAAAATGCGGTATCCTCAACCATATAAAAAGTAGGTATAAAACCATCATCTTTGGTCTTATAGAAAATACCATTAAACCCAAAAGAATACTCGTCTTTGAGTTTCCCCAGATCGAGTTTGTTGAGTGATGGACCATTTCCTACAATAAAACATCTCTCTCCTTCAAATTTATTCTTGAGACTCAAAATCTTTTTTTTGTCGTATCCAAACAACAAACCAGGTTCTATCAGTATCCTCGAAGGCAGAACAGATTTATAAACCTTTCTCTTCAAATTAACTAGCATTCAATATACTTTTTAAGCGCATTTCTATTAATTCCATTCCAAGGTCGCTGAGATGAATATTATCACAAGTATATTTTTTCACATCTTCAGGAGACCAGTTTGTAAAATCTATTTTATTTTTCTCATGCAAATAGCGACACATATCAATACTAAAATCATTTACTAGATCGATATTTTGTGGCCTTTCTCTTCTGTAATTTCCCCTCCAATTGTTGATAACCGGATTGCACGAAATCCATATGAAATTAGGGATTTTATTTAGCTCCTCCGCTACTCTCTTTAGCAAGCTCCTTTTTAGAATTGATGCGGTATTTTCCTTCTCAAATTTCACATCATATTCAGTTACATTATATAAATCAGAATAGAACTCACTTCCAAATACATTTTCAATTTTATGCTTTTTAAATTCTATAACTTGTTTTGCTTGAGAGGCTGCTCTAGGAGAAAAATCCACCACTCCCAAATGTCCTATCACTGCAATATAATCTACTCTCCCTAGCTGATTCTTATATAAGAATAGAAAATCAAAAATGGTTGTGTGCTTTTCGGGACACACATAGATGTCAGCATTATATTTCCTTTTGATCCCTGAAACATAGCTATTCCAAGGGGCCTTCCTATTTCGCCATTTTGTAATCTCAAAGCCTCTAGAGTCAGTAAAAATCAGAACTCTCTTCTTTCTGAAGTTGACCATCTTCCAAAAAAAAATATCAATTCTACTAGCAATGATAACAATTACATAAAGCACTTTTCTCATATTATTTTTCATAGAGTATTGTTTTTACCGCTTTCTTATTTAAGTGGATACCAATTAACACAGCTGCTGGAAACATGACATAGGGTATAACAGATATGTCATTTCTTAGTAGAGTGTAAATAATGGATGCAATAATAATTGAATACAAACAATATATAGAATAGTGCGACACGTTATTAGACATCATAATGGCTTGAGAATTCATGGAATTCAGTCGCTCTATCATGGATAGCATGCCAAACACTAGGATAAGGTAAGTTGACAAAAGCTTGGTATTGGAGTTTATGAGTTCAAGCGCCCAGTTTCCTAAAAATCCCAAGATAAGGATCCCTATCAGCAACAAAACCAGGACATTTATTTGTCTAAATCTTATCTTCTTTAGTAGATAGGTTCTTCTTATTTCCTTTCTCTTAAAATCTCTTATGAAAGTCGGCAGCCGGGTATAAAACGGTGCCCAAGAGAACTCGTTGATAATACCCAGCAGCCTATTAGTAAGCAAGTATGATGACGAGACATCTACTGATGTTCTATTGGCTATAATTATACTAATTACCCTATTGAGGCCCACTGAAGACAAAGAAATAAGGCCTGCTCTCCAAGTAGGAGCCCAAATTTCAACAACAGCCTTGAGGTTCATTTCAATATTAAACCTGATGTACTCATCACTTACTAGATATCTAGCTATAAAATAATCTTTGAAAACGTACAAAATCATAACTGCATAGTATACAGCCATAAAATTTGTGAATGAGGGTGAAAACAACTTAAGGTACAAGACCAATATGATGCCAACAATCAGATAAGCGGCTCCATTTATCCAATACACCTTTACAATGTGGCCAAAGCCTTTAAGTACAGAATCAATACGCTTAAACTGAATAGAGAAGAATACATAAAAACTTGGAATCATGACGGTGCTGAGGTAATCTGTAATTTGAACATCCAACTCATCATTTGTGCTGAATGAAAAATACAATGTACCGATACAAACCACCAAACCGATGAGTCCTACCAAAAGAAATATGCCATTTGAGGCACTCAAATATTGTAGGTAGATCTTTTTATCCAATGATCTTGAATGATGATAGGACGAATACCTTAATAGGGTTGTAGTAAAACCAAAATCCAGAAACTGGGTAAGTCCAGTGACACTCGAAACCAAATACCAAGTGGTAATGTATTTAGGCTCATACTGAGAAAGCAATATGGGTGTAAGAACCAATAATGTTAACATTTTTACACCCGTGTTAAACCAAGAAGAGAAAGAAGGTGAGCGAAGATTAAATTTCATTATTACTAACAAACTTCTATTTGTTCAGAAAGATTAGATTTGTAAAAAAAAAAATGATCTTAAGAGAGATTGGAAAACTTACAATTAGCCAGATTATAGAATATTGCTTAGGGCATGTCAAACCACTTGTCATCACTGTGTTGATTGGAGGTGTTATTGGAGTATCGATCTCATTCCTATGGCCAAAGGAATATATGTCCAAAACTACAATGGTTACTACCTCAAATAGTTCGAGTTTTGGAGGAGGTATTGCAAGTCTTGCTAGTATTACTGGGTTTAACTTGAGTACTGGGTCTCAATCAGGCATCAGCCCTAACATTTATCCCCTTATTTCGAAAAACGTGAAGTTTCAGATAGAGCTTTTAAATATGGAACTGGATTCAACCACTGGAGTTACCTATAAAGATCATCTGGAATCAAGACGAACAAATCCCTTTTCTTGGTTAAAGGCCAATACAATTGGGCTTTATGGCAGATTAAAAAAAGAGTCACAAGATGATAAAGAAACATTTGCCAAAAGTAGCGAGGATATTGATTCTTCTGAACCTATCAAAATCAGTTACAAAATTCAAGACCTGCTAAAAATCATTAGCAATGAAGTTCAGGTCAATTGGAATGACAGAGAGCAATACATTGAGATCAAGGTAAAAGATCAAAATCCGATTGTGGCAGCGGCCATAACAAAGTTTACGAAGGATAAGCTTGAGCAGTTCCTTATTAAAATTGAGACAGAAAAAACATTGTCATTTTTGGAATTCATTAATGAAGAGTATCAAAAAAAAGAAAAAGACTACATCAGTGCTGAAGAAGAATTATCCTCCTTTTTAGATCAAAATAAATCCCTTTCTAGTAACATAGCTCAACTCGAACGAAGAAGACTAGAGCAAAAAAGCTCACTGTATTACTCGGTTTTCCAAGAAGTCGCGAATCAAAAAGCACAAGCAGAAATAGAATATCAAAAGAAGTTACCAATATTCACAGTAATAGAAGATGTCAAAGTACCATTAGACAAGGTGGGGCCTAATAGGATTTACTGGTTCGTTAGCTTCGGTTTTCTTTTTGGCTTTATTTGGTTGGTTCTAAGATTACCTATACTTATACGGTCATCCGCAGATTGAGTTAGACATTATTTACATGTGTAAGGTAGGTGTTAAATATCATTTAGCACTGAGCTAATTCCTCCATCTAAGCTTAGATTTGCCCCATTTATAAAGCCACTATCATTAGATGCCAGAAATAAAGCCAACTTCGCCACCTCATCTGGATGACCGATTCTTTGAGAAGGGTGAAGCCCTTTCAGAGTATCTAAAGCCCCCTCATTACCTCTAAACCCCGCTTTGAGCATATCAGTTTCTATGGCAGCTGGACTTATTGCATTGACTCTTACTCTTCCCGATAAGTCTACAGCCATTGATTTTGTCAGCCCTACCAATGCGCTTTTACTTGTCGCATAAGAAACAAACTCCTTTTTAGTAAGCTGGTGATGTATACTTGCAATATTTATAATGCAACCCTTATTCTTTTCTAGAAAAGGTAAAGACCATTGACTTAACAACATTGGAGCAGTAAGGTTAATGTCTAATGTATGCTGCCAATCTTCAATACAAATCTTATCAAACGAGTCAATTATTTGTACTGCTGCATTATTAATCAAAACCAAAAGATTGTTAGCAACTAGACCTAGTTGACTTAAACACTCCTGTTGATAGACTCTGTCATGAGGAAACCTAGATAAGTCAAATGTTAAAAGTTCATCACAGCTATGAGGTTTTTCCTTCGCTAGTTTATCTATACCAACAACAAAAAAACCATTTTCCTTAAATACACTACAAATACTGCTACCGATGCCTCCTAAAGCTCCTGTTACAATTACACTCCTTTTCATAACCTTCCCTTTAGTCCTAGAGATTCCAACAAGTTATTTATGGTACTCTTATGAACACTCTCCCATGCAAATGGGCTACTATTAGTATTGTGAGGTGCCAACATTACTTGATCCATTTTCATTAAAGGGCTATCATAAGGTAGTGGCTCTTCTTCAAAAACATCCAATGCCGCACCACGAATCTTGCCCTCAGAAAGTGCCTTAACTAAAGCTTCTTCATGTACTAGAGGCCCTCTAGCCGAATTGATCAAGACCGAGTTGGATTTCATCATATTGAAAGCATCTTCATTCATCAAATGAAAGCTAGTTTCATTAAGGTCACAATTCAAGCTAACATAGTCGCTTTGTTTAAGCAACTCTTCAAATGACACCACTTTAAGATTCAGCTCAATAATCAAGTCCGTCGGAATTGGTATGATATCATGTGCCACTAGATTCATACCAAAGGCCTTCGCTTTTCTTAACACACTTTTACCAATATTCCCAACACCAATGACACCTAATGTAGCCTCATGCAAAGCATGTCCTGAAATCTTCTTCCATTCTCCAGATTTCATAGCTTTATCCATAAAAGATATATTCCTAGCAAAATTGAGAATATAGGCTAGAACAGAATCGGATACAGGAACAGTAAAAGCATTTGGAGTATTTCTAACTACAATTCCTCTTTTATTACACTCCGACTTATTAATGGAGTCGATACCAGTGCCCCATTTTGAGATCACTTTCAGCCGCTTAGCATGATCCAATACCCTTTCAGTGAAACGATCGTCACCACAAATAATTCCATCAATATCCTCAATGTACCTGAGGAGGTCTTCTTCTTCAAGCCTTTCGTTTACTTCAGGAAGAATGATATCGATGTTATTTGATTCGAGAAAAGACCTGAATCTATCGATAAATGGAATCATATATGGGGCAGAAATAAGTACTTTATATGTCATAAACTTAATTTGTGAAATTCATAATAGACTCGGCTAACACCCAAGTGTCCTGATCATCTATATCTACAGATTCAAGTCTAGGGGTTTCATATAAAAAAGGCCTTTCTCCTATGCGAGAGCCTGTAGTTAAAAAACTCTCTTTCGAAAATATGTATAGGCAAGAGTTTTCTTCATATAGCACCGGTAAATCCTGTGTCCTAATCAATACATTAGGGTCATGATTAAGTGGTTCTAATTTTGAATTAAAAAAGCGGGACTGAAATCTATTCACTGAAAACAAACTATCATATTTTCCTTCTCTTTGCAACCTAATAAAAGTATCAATCGCGTTGTTAAACGTAGACTCCTTTATTAGAGGATTGGTAGTATGGGTCATTAAATAAAATTCTGAATCTACTGCCTCTATGTCGTCTGAAAGCACTTTATTCATCGAAACAAAGTCACCTCTGATCTCATCCCTTCGCTCTCTTAGTAAAACCTTTGGGTGATTTAGAATTTCATACTTACGATTTAGCAACTCTACAGAGTCTGTATTGATAATGACCAAGTCTATGGCTTCTAATGTAATCAGATTTTCTAAAGTCCATTCAAACAGTGGCTTCCCTTTAAAAAGCTTAAAATTTTTACCCTTAATACGCTCACTATGAGCCTTCATCGGCAAAAGTGCAGTACACTTATATTTTTTCATCAAAGCTCTTCCTTTTTATAGAGTATAGGCAATTTCAATTCTACTTGATGGTATTCTTTCTTTATCAAAACTATTTCTTCTGGAGTTGTGCCATTCAACGCAAACATGTCCCAGTGAGTAGGTATCATTGTTTTAATACCTAACTCCTGTGACCATTGAAAAGCTTCCCTCAAGGTCATATTACCTATGATACCTAACTCCTCTCTAAAAAAATTTCTTTCGTTTACTGGCATAAAGCCAATCTCAATATCTGATGTTAAAAACGATTCAATTTCTCTATTGGGAATAGTATCACCCGGATGATACAGTCGATTAGTGCCCACTTGCATGATGTACCCATTGAATTCTGATAAACCATCTTCAATATTAAGCTCGGTATGAGCAGAAGGTATTGTCAAAATGCTGACGTTTTCTGAAAGGCAAATTTTGTCACCGATTTTCGGCACAATTGGAGTAAGCCCTGGAAAACTCTGACCAATAATTTCAGCACTTTTCCAATCACAAATGATTTTCATGTTAGGATTCTGCTCTAATAGAATAGCCAAAGATTTAGGGTCACAGTGATCCTCGTGAGCATGAGTAATGAGACAGTATTCAAGATCAGAAACGTCTATCTTCTTTTCATCGAATATGAATGTTCTGACAAACTTTTCACCATACTGCTCCTCTACAAAAGAAGTGAAATATGGATCAATGATCCAACGAAGCCCTTCATAGGAAAATAAAAAACAAACTTGACCTAAAAAGGTATAGTTCAGGCAAGAACTCATGAAGGATAAAAGTATTTATTTTTTGTGTTTTTAGAAACCTTACGATGTATATGGTTACCCTTATATGAACCTACATACTGATTGAACCTAAACCGCCAGACAGAAAGAAAGTTTTTGAAAAACACCCTCCTTTTAATACTCTCTCTCCAATCTTTGAAAACACCGCTGGTTATAAATTTTATAACGTCTATAATGCTCAATTGTACTTCCGGCATAATTTCTTTTAATGCATAAGCCTCTCTCTCATAACGAGTTCTCACTTTGCTCCAAGTCTCTTCGTGAATGTGATATACACTTGCTGATGAAATATATGCGACTTTCATGCCTTTTAAAAAAAAGTGTTTTGACCAATCCATATCTTCAAGGCCTGTTAGTTCCTCATTAAATGGATACTCTTCCCATAAACACTTTCTGATACAGCTATTAGCATTGTTACTAAAAAAATCATCTTGAGGATTTTTATCTTCATCAGGGAAGTATTTTTTAAAAAGCATCTGCTCACTGAACTTTGACCACTCAACACCTTCTTGCTTACCGTAGCTCATCGCAATATTATCATCTTCAAAAGGAGCTACTAAGTTGTCAATCCAATTTTTATCAACTGGAATACAGTGCGCAGATATGAAAATCAGATATTGACCACTTGCAATTTTACATCCATAATTAAGTGATCTTCCGAATGAAAAATCCGACTTTTTAATATGAACCAATATTAAATCAAACTCTTTAGCAATTGCCAAGGTTTTATCCGTGGAACCAGAATCAACTAATATAACCTCAACTTCACAAGAAGTTTGTTGATTGAAAATAGCCTCCAAGCATTCCCTGATATATTTTTCTTCGTTATATGAACGTATTACAACACTAACTTTAGACATATTACTGTGTAAGATTCCTTAGTTTGACAACCTGTCGACAACCAAAGCCAAAGTGGCTACAGAACCCGCTGCAGCAATTATTGCTTGAAAATTTAATGGTTGTCTTTCAGGCTTCCTGCTAACAAAAATAGTAGACCCGGGCTCAACTTTTGGATAGAACTTAAAAAACAAAAATCTTCTTGTTTGTTTTCTTCTACCATTGGGATACTGCACATAACTGCGTCCCTTCTTAGCAGTAGAAGTAAAACCACCCGCATCATTGATATAATTTTTAAACCTGAATGTCTCATCATATCTCACATTAAGTGGTGAAATAACCTCACCGGCTATCCTAACCGTTTCTAACTTAGAGGGAATCGATATTACATCTCCCTCTTTGACTATGAAATCATATTTAGAACCCGGTTCGTCCAATATTTTTACTAAATCTAATACTGTGGGTTCTTCTTCCCTAATCTCAACGTCTCTTATCAAAGAATCCTGATCCTGAATGTCCTCCACGATCTCTCGTTTAATCCTGCTACCTATAACATCCCCCTCACTTTCGGGTGCCACTTTATTCTGAATCTTGTTCAAACGCTCTATTAGTCTGGTTTGGCTAATGTTCTTTAGGGCCGATTCATCGCTCAAAAGCTTAGCACGCAACTGCTGCAGATGCTCCTGAGAAATTTGGTCGTTGGACTTGGAAGAAGAAAACTCAGTTTTTCTAATGAGTATTGCTCCCTCAGGATATGCGTAGGTTGTTAAACCTTGGGCCCTTTTAAGAATATCTGATATACGCTCATCTTTCCTACTGATTGAATAAGTTCCTGGCGCTATCACCTCTCCTTCAACCGTCACTTGCTGTTGAATCGTATAGCCAGGTGTCTTTCTAACATAGACCTGATCGAAAGGCTGCAATAGCAAGTTTCTATCTTCTCCGCTAAGTGAGAGCGACTTATCAATTTGAAGGGTTATAATTTCTGCCATGGTGTTTAAAGAGGGGTTCTTATTTCTCCTTGATATCTCAATCATGGCACCAGATGCACCCTCGGTGAGCCCCCCAGCTAAAACAATTAAATCCTGAACCGTCATTTGTTTAAAAAACGGATATACCCCCCCTTCAAGAACCTCTCCGGATATCTGTACAATATATTCCTCTTTGAGGGAATATATGGAACTTATACTGACGATGTCTTCCCTCACTAACGGAATATCCGGAATGTTGCCTGACATTAATTTACCCAAATCAATCGGTATTACATCCTGAGAGAAATCCTCGTTCATACGATATATTGTGGCTCTATTCATAAAGGCATCTCCCCTCAAACCATCGGCCTTTTCTATCAACTGCTTCAACGTGAGCCCAGGTGTTAGCTCATATTCACCCTCTCTATATACCGCACCATCTATTTGAACTCTGTTTTTGTAGCGATCCAGAATAGGAGTTACGTGGTAAATGTCGCCATCTTGAGGTATAAATGTATCGAAACTATTGGCATTGACATCAATTACCTCACGCTCCTTTACCCCATTTCTTCTTGCCGTGATAAGCCCTTTATACGCTGTATTAGTAAAACCTCCGGCAAAGCCTAACAAATCTGAAAAACTCTCCCCTTCCAGCGTTTCATAGTAGCCGGGTCTCTTCACTTCTCCACTCAACTCAACTCTCGATTGATAAGGACGAACAATGATTACGTCACCACTCTTTAAGCGGAGGTTATTCTCTTGTATACCGTTGATGAGAAATTCATAAACATCTACTTTAGCAACCAACTTGTTGTTTCTTACCAGCTGAATATTGCGAAAAGTACCCTGCTTATTAGGCCCACCAGAAGCATATAAAGCAGTGAATACCGTGGATAAAGAATTGAGTACATAGTTTCCTGGTTGATGCACTTCTCCAACCACAGAAATATTAATAGACCTTATGTTTCCTAAACTAATTTGATAGAAAATACTTGGTGGGTTGCCAGCTTTAGCCAAAAGACCACTGTGGATTTGAGACAACCTATTTATTATCTTCTTTTCGGCCTCCTTGATGGTCAGTCCATTCAAATGAATTGGACTTAGGTTGTTCGGCCTAATCGTGCCTTCAGGTGAAATCTCCAGCCGTTCATACAGCTGTGTTGATCCCCATAAATCTATAATCACCTCGTCTCCAGGCCCTAGCACATAATCAGCAGGGGTAGGTATATTTAGGTTAGGAGCAAAAGTTAGGTTTTCCTTTTTAAACAGATCAAAGCCGAAAATCTTTTTCTCCTCATCAGACAACTCATTCTTAAAAGGTAGTTCTAAGTCACCTTCACTGAATTGTCCATTCTGTAAAGCTATATTAACCTTTCTACCCGATGCAGTTTGTTCAACCGCACCAGTCTTACTTCTGCCAAGACTATTTCTTAAATCCTCAACGCGCCTTCTGAGCTTAGCTATTTGCGATTCCGACATACCACGCTGCCGTGCCAATGCCTCAAGCTGCTGCTCAGTATACCCACTGCTTTCGACTTGACGCATGTAAGAAAGGATCTCCTCATCGGTAAGATCATCAATATTGATGGTTTTTAAGTCTTTGCCCATGAGCGACTGGGAAAAACCTTCGTTTGACACTACCTGAAGCAAAAGGACAAAGCTTATGAATATATATATGTGTTTTCTCATTAGCACTTTAAATGAACCGAACAATGGCACAAGGATAAATAAATTATGTCTCTTGAACTTTTAAAATTGAGATTTCTGCCTGCAACGAATAATTAAGGGATAAAATATTGAGAATAACTTTGTTACCCTTTCTCATCACTAATTCCCCAACCTCTCCCCTTAAAGGACCATCTTTCACTTCCAGTTTCTCTCCAATGGCATAATCCAGTCTTTTCGAAACCGCCCCAGGATGTTCCTCCAAAAACTCACGTATAGCTCGAATTTCAACATCTCTGATTACAACTGGTTTTTTGAGCCAGAAAACAGAGCTTACAATTCCTTGATCCTGCAAAATACATTGTCTCTCTGACTCATTAACATAAGCGAAGAGGTAGGAGGTGAAAACAGGTTCCTTTATTTTCTTCTTTCGATCGGACCATTGCTTTATTACTGTTCTGGTTGGGCAATAAACCTCATAACCTTCACCAGATAATCGTTCAGCTACCTTTTTTTCGTTACGCGGCTTGGTGTAAAATGCTGTCCAATATTTGTCAGGAGCCTCACTCATTCCAAAGCAATAAAAACTTATCAGACTCAAACTCCAAATCGTTCGATTCTGCTTCTGAATACACTAGGTATTGAATTTTTTTACTGGTGATATTTTCAACTTTATGTATTAAGTGTGTCAAATACACTCTATCAGGACTTCCAACAAAAACAAGGCTAATAATGTCTGATTGCATCCCTTTAGCCAAATCTCCTGTCAGATACACTCTTTTTAGGTCTCCAAGCTTTTCAATGACCTCTTCAACAACTGAATTTAAACCTGTTTGCTTTAACAGTATGCTTCTTACCTCGTTGAACAACGAGAAGCCCGCATTGGCACGATAATATTTCTTATTACCCACCAGTTCGCTCTTTACCATTCCAGCATCCTCAAAACGAGCTAGTTCAAGCCTTACAGAATTCGTGCTTTCATTAAACTCCTCGGCCAAGCCCCTTAAATAGGATTTACTCTCCGGATTCAAAAAAAGCCTTAAAAGTAGTTTAATGCGAGTCTTAGATGAAATTAGGGCTTCTAACATTATGGCTGGATACAGCTTCGCCCGGTCAGTCACAGGCGCAACCTAGCATTGAGTAGTAAAACTACTCAATATTAGATTTTCACAAAAATAAAGTAGAATATTTTTGATATCAACACATTAGTCAGGCTCTCAACCCTTACCGAAAGCTTAAGACTTGCTCGATAATAGTATTTTGCTGTTCCTCAGACATTTCTGTATGAATGGGTAATGAAATTACCCGTGAGCAAAGGTCCTCAGTGTTAGGCATATCTCCAGCCTTGTAACCGAAATATGAGTAGGCTCTCTGCAAATGGTTAGGAACAGGATAGTAAATCATTGACGGGATTTCCTTTTCGGCTAAGTGCTCCACCAAACCATTCCTATCAACTCCATCGGCTAATTTTAAAGTATATTGATGGTAAACATGTGTGCTAAAATTGGACTCCACGGGAGTGGTTATCCAACCGACCTTGGAAAAAGCCTGAGAATACTTCTGAGCAACTCTATAACGAGCCTCGTTATAGCCATCCAAATATTTAAGCTTTACCTTAAGAATAGCTGCCTGAATACTATCTAAACGCGAGTTTACCCCTATCGAATCGTGATAATATCTTTTGCTCTGTCCATGATTTACTATCATTCGGAGCTTTGCGGCTAAATCATCGTCATTGGTCATTATAGCACCACCATCACCATAGGCTCCAAGATTTTTGGAAGGAAAGAATGACGTTGCACCAGCATCTCCCATTGTACCGGCCTTAGCTATTCGCCCATCCGAGAACGTAAATTGAGCACCAATTGCCTGAGCAGTATCTTCAAATACTTTTAAGTCATGGTCCTCAGCAACCTTTAAAATTCTCTCCATATCTGCACACTGTCCATACAGATGTACAGGAACGACAGCAACCGACTTATCTGATATCTTCGCCTCGAGATCTTCAATGTCGATATTAAAGGTATCCGGATACACCTCTACAAATACTGGCTTAAGCCCGAGAAGTGCAATTACTTCCACAGTAGCTACATAAGTATAAGAAGGCACCAGAACTTCTGCCCCTTTTGGAAAGTCGTATGCCATCATGATCACCTGAAGGGCGTCTGTACCATTGGCACAAGGAATAACGTTTTTTACGTGTAGATACTTCTCAAGATTACTTTGAAAGTCATGAACCGCAGGCCCATTTATGAATGCTGAGGAATCCAATACCTCCTCAACTTCTTTTTTAATCTCTTCCTTTATTTTCTCGTATTGCCCAACGAGATCTACCATTCTTATAGGCTGCATTAGACTTTATAAAATTCTCGATACCATTTAACAAACTGACTTACACCATACTCTAATGGTGTTTGAGGTTTATAACCAAGGTTATTGACTAAGTCTTGCACATCGGCATAGGTTGCCGAAACATCACCTGCCTGCATGGGCATAAAATTTTTCTTCGCTTCCATGTCTAGAGTCTCCTCAATAATCCTTACAAAATCCATTAGCTTTACTGGTGAGTTATTACCAATGTTATATACGGTGTAAGGAGCCTTTGCAGTCCCAGGGTCAGGGTCTGCCCCACTCCAGTTCGGGTTCCCTTTTGGAGGATTGTCATTAACCCTAATTACACCTTCTACAATATCATCTATGTAAGTAAAATCTCTCGACATTTCCCCATTATTGAAGATGTTAATGGGCTTTCCCTCAAGAATGGCCTTAGTAAATAAGAAAAGTGCCATATCGGGCCTTCCCCACGGACCATATACCGTAAAGAATCTTAAACCCGTAGTCGGTAAGCCAAAAAGATGGCTATATGTATGAGCCATGAGTTCATTGCTTTTCTTACTGGCCGCGTAAAGGCTTATTGGGTGATCTACATTGTGATGAATTGAGAACGGCATGGTCTCATTCAACCCATAGACCGAAGAACTACTCGCATATGACAGGTGCTTAACTTCATTGTGACGACAAGCTTCCAAAATATTCACAAAGCCCACAATATTGCTATCAATATAAGCTCTTGGGTTTTCAAGGCTATACCGCACGCCTGCCTGAGCAGCAAGGTTAATTACTGTATCAAATTTTTCAGTTGCAAAAAGTCCATTAAGCTTTTGGTCATCTTCTAACTGAAGTTGGATAAAGCGGTAGTTGTCATGCTTAGCACTTTGTATAAGCTTTCCATACTCTATTTCATCAGCGTCAATACCTGTAATATTCAGACGCCCGTGTTTGACCCTTATGTCGTAATAATCATTTACGGAATCGAGCCCTACAACCTGATCACCTCTTTCTAATAGCTTTTGAGCGAGGTGAAAACCAATAAATCCTGCCGTTCCTGTTATTAATACTTTAGCCATTATAATCGAGCGGTAACTTTTTCTTTGGGTAAACAGGACTTAACGTCATAGGTAAGAGGACTACCCTCTAGCCTTTCAATTAACTCTAATGAGAACTGCTTATGAGCTACGGCCAGAACTACTCCTTCGTAATGCTCAGTAGTAAGAGTCTTCTCGTCAATTAACTCTAAGCCATATTCCTCTTGAACCTCTTCTTTGTTTGCCCATGGATCATAAACATCTACTGCGATGTCATAATCTTTTAATTCCTTAATAATATCTATTACTCTGGAATTACGAATATCAGGACAGTTCTCTTTAAAAGTAATTCCTAAAACCAGTACTTTAGACTTATTCACTACTCGACCAGCCTTCATAAGTAGTTTGACCATTTCGCTGGCCACGTAGGGGCCAATAGAATTGTTTAGCCTTCTACCTGCCAATAATATTTGAGGATAATAGCCTGCCTTTTTTGCTTTTTGAGCCAAATAATACGGATCTACACCAATACAATGTCCTCCTACTAAACCCGGCCGAAAAGGAAGAAAATTCCATTTTGTGCCGGCCGCTTCCAAGACATCTACAGTGTCTATGCCCAGCTTGTTAAAAATCATGGCCAGCTCATTTACAAAAGCAATATTGATATCTCTCTGAGAGTTCTCAATCACTTTAGCGGCCTCGGCTACTTTAATAGATGCAGCTTTGTAGGTTCCCGCTGTTATCACAGACTTGTATAGCTGGTCTACTCTTTCAGCAATTTCAGGAGTAGACCCCGAAGTTACTTTCAAAATCTTGGTAACGGTGTGTTCTTTATCACCCGGGTTGATTCTCTCGGGGGAATAACCACAGAAGAAATCTTTATTAAAGGTCAGGCCCGATACCTCCTCTAAAACTGGCACACAGTCTTCTTCTGTTGCACCAGGGTATACCGTTGATTCGTAGATAACTATGTCTCCTTTCTTAAGAACTTTACCTACGGTTTGAGATGCCTTTAAGAGTGGTGTCAAATCAGGGTTGTGATCATCATCAATGGGAGTTGGAACCGTAACAATATAGATGTTACAGCCCGATAAATCATCTAACTTGTTCGTGTTGAAAAGTCCTTTGGGGGACTCTACAGACGAAAGAACCGACTTCAAAAGTTCATCTTCTACTTCTAGGGTATGATCCTTACCATTATTGAGTTCGTCAATTCTTTCCTGATTAATATCAAAACCTATGACTTTGTATTTTTCTGCAAATGCAACTGCCAGGGGAAGACCAACATACCCGAGGCCAATTATTGCGATTTTGTCGTTCATGCGGAGTTTAAATCTTATTACAAATTAGAAACGTACACAACAGGTTGTTACTGTTCAATCTACGTTGCATGCAAATCTAGAAGAAAAATCCGGTCTCTTTAAGGAAGGAATCATAAATCATGATAGCAGTATTAAATCTGCTAACAGCTGTCTTACTTTGCTGAATAATTGTAAGGCTTAACAAATCATTCCAGCAGCCACTGTTTCGTTGGTATTTTCATCGACCAATATTAGAGCTCCCGTAGTTCGGTTTTCAGCGTACTTATCTGTTATCAAAGGTTTGTTTGTCCTGAGAGTAACGTTAATTATATCATTGACTGATACGGTATCGACACCTTCTCTCGTAAGTGAATTCACATCATACTTAAAGTTCAGGTTTTTAACGATAGCCTTAACCTCGTTGTTAGAGTGCATCAGGGTGTACTTAGACCACGGCTGAGGGCCTTTTCTGGAAAACCAGCAAAGTGTGGCTTCAATATCCTGCTGAAGTTTGGGAGACCCGGTTATTCCTGTAATCATATCTCCACGGCTCACATCAATATCATCGGCCAAGGAAACAACTACGCTCATTCCTGTACTGGCTACAGAAAGCTCTTCATCCATTAAATGAATCTGTTTAACTGTCGAAGTTTCACCCGAAGGAAGGACTACAACACTATCCCCTACTGCAAGTTGACCACCTGCCACCCGTCCGGCATAGCCTCTATAGTCATGGTAAGTATCATTTTTAGGCCTAATGACAGTTTGAACAGGGAAACGAACCGCAGCAGAAGTGGTTTTAGAAACATCTATTTGTTCCAAAGTAGAAAGGAGGGTTCTCTCTTCATACCAAGGCATATTTTCAGAAGAATTCACAACGTTATCCCCATGCAGTGCACTTATGGGTATGAACGAAATCCCTTTTACATTCAGTTTGCTGGCAAAACGCGCATACTCTGATTGTATGGATCGGAAAATCTCCTCGTCATAATTCACTAAATCCATCTTGTTGATACAGACTACCAAATGGGGAATTTGTAAAAGGCTAGCAATGTAGCTGTGCCTAAAAGTCTGCTCCACAAGTCCCTTTCGTGCATCGATTAAAATGAGAGCTACATTGGCAGTCGAAGCACCTGTAACCATGTTTCTGGTATACTGAATATGTCCGGGTGTGTCGGCAATGATAAACTTCCTTTTGGGAGTTGCAAAATATCTGTACGCCACGTCTATTGTAATACCTTGCTCCCTTTCATCTTTCAGGCCGTCTGTTAACAGCGCCAAATCTGTATGATCCAGACCACGCCTTTTACTGGAGTTTGCCACATGCTCTAACTGATCTTCAAAGATGGATTTACTATCATAAAGCAATCGGCCAATTAATGTGCTCTTACCATCATCTACACTACCTGCGGTTGTAAAGCGCAGTAACTCCATGTCCAAATACGAATTCTCCATTAGAAATATCCCTCCTTTTTTCTGTCTTCCATCGATGTTTCCGAGCGCTTATCGTCCGCTCTGTTCCCTCTCTCTGTTTGTCGTGCAGCAGCTACTTCCATAATCACTTTCTCCAGCGTATCTGCTTCAGATTCAATGCCCCCTGTTATTGTTATGTCTCCTAAGGTCCTAAACCTCACTTTCTTGTTGTGTATGGTTTCTTCTTCTCCAACATGTAGATGCTCTGAAACAGGGAGCCAAGTATTGTTACGCCAAATTACATCGCGATAATGGGCCAGGTATAGCGATGGTATTGCAATATTTTCCGCTAGTATATATTGCCACACATCCATCTCTGTCCAGTTAGATATGGGAAAAACCCTGAAGTGTTCCCCCTTGTGTTTTTTCCCATTGAAAATATTCCAGAGTTCAGGCCTTTGATTTTTAGGATCCCATTGTCCAAAGTCATCTCTATGCGAAAAGAAGCGCTCTTTGGCTCGTGCCTTTTCTTCATCGCGCCTGGCTCCACCCATTAGCGCATCGAACTGATGTTCCTCAATGGTATCTAATAGAGTCGTTATCTGAAGCCAGTTCCTTGAAGCATCTTTGCCGGTTTCTTCTTTAACCCTGCCTTGATTAATGGATTGCTGCACAGAACCTATAATAAGGTCTACACCCAATTGCTCAACCAACTCATCTCTAAATTTTATGGTCTCAGGAAAGTTATGTCCGGTGTCGATGTGCACAAGTGGAAAGGGTATTTTAGCCGGCCAAAAAGCTTTTTTAGCCAAATGAGTAACTACAATTGAGTCTTTTCCTCCTGAAAAAAGTATGCCTGACTTTTCGAACTGAGAGAAAACCTCACGTATAACATAAATGGCCTCTGCCTCAAGCTCTTTCAAGTGATTGAAGTGCGAGGTACTCTCCTTAAGGCTTATTCTTTCTATTTGTTCTATATCTCCTACCATTTTTGTAGACTATTAGAGTCTGCAAACATAGTATATATTTGCAATCAATTGACAGTATGAGAGAAATTTTAACACTTGTATCTAAAGAATTTCGTTCTGAATGGCGGCAGAAGTATGCTCTGAACGGAATGATACTCTACCTAGCATCAACCATTTTTGTCTGTTACATGAGTTTTAGTCTAAAAACAGGCACTATTCATGCACTAAGCTGGAATGCTCTTTTCTGGATAATTATTCTCTTTACAGCGGTAAACTCTGTAGCAAAAAGCTTCATTCAGGAAGCCGATGGCCGAATGCTGTATTATTATTCTTTAGTAAAACCTGAGTCCATTATCCTATCTAAGATCATATACTACTCGCTATTAATGATGGGCCTCTCCTTAATTGGTTTATTCTTCTATTCGATGGTTATGGGCAACCCGGTAAATGACCTTGCTATGTTTTTGTTGACCATAGTGTTGGCCTCTTTTGGTTTAGCAACTGCCCTTACCATGCTTTCCGGAATAGCTTCTAAGGCCAGCAACAGCAGCACACTTATAGCGGTACTCAGCTTTCCGGTGATCATTCCCATGTTGCTGCTCATTATCCGATGCTCCAAAAATGCACTTGATGGAATTGAACGCTCTGTCTACACCGATCAGTTGCTTACTCTCATTGCCATAAATGCCATTGTTGTTGCGGTTTCCTACCTGTTATTCCCCTATCTTTGGCGATCATAAGCAAACGGTAGTTGACCATGAAAAAGAAGTGGTGGAAAGTACTCTGTATAGTTCTCCTTATCTACTCTATACTAGGCGCTCTTTTATTCGATGCCCCGCGACTGGCCATTCTAAATGAAACTATACGAAACCTGCATTTTCATGTCACTATGTGGTTTGCCATGATCATTCTGTTGGTTACCTCGGCCATTTATGCCATTAAGTATCTGCGCTCCAATCGGATTGACCACGACACTCTTTCGGCAGAGTTTGCCAATGCCGGAGTATTGTTTGGCATTCTGGGTATAGTAACTGGTGCTATTTGGGCCAATTTTACATGGGGCGAACCTTGGAGTGGTGATGCCAAGCAAAACAGTAGTGCCATAGCATTACTCATCTACCTGGCTTATTTGGTACTTCGTAACTCCCTTGAAGATCAGCAGCAAAAGGCTCGGGTAAGTGCTATATATAATGTCTTTGCTTTTGCCGCCCTTATACCACTACTGTTTATTCTACCCCGTATGACAGACAGCTCCCTACACCCGGGCAATGGTGGCAATCCGGGCTTCAACGCTTATGATTTGGACAGCCGGCTCCGCATGGTTTTTTATCCGGCTATTCTGGGCTGGACCCTTCTGGGTGTTTGGCTTGTATCTCTCAGAGTGCGTATTAAAAGAATTAAAATGGCTTTAGAAGACTAAAATCATGAAAAAACACCTTGTAACCCTCTTCCTACTTATCTCTTTAAGTTCATTTGCTCAGAATGGAGCCTACAGTATTAACCCCGAAGACTACAACAATACCTCTGTAGAAATGGCAGATGTAATGCGGTCTAATGGAAAGATCTATGTAGTGGTGGCTGTAGTAATGACGGTCTTTCTGGGCCTTATTATTTACACCATCTCGGTAGACCGTAAAATCTCCCGTCTCGAAAAGGAGGTTTTCAGTGAAAAAGGTTAATTCTTAGGCGTTTGTGTTGTACTTTTGCGCCAGTTTAAGCAACCGAGGAGGAGATGAAAAAATCTAGTATAATTGGCCTGGTGGTTATTGCCATTGCTGTGGCTATAATTATTTCGACAGCAGGTGATGCCAGCTCTTACGTTACGTTCGATGAGGCCTATGCCATGGCCGCCAACGGAAAAGCCGAATCAATCCATGTAGTGGGAGAGCTCAAAAAAGCCCCTAACGGCCAGGTGGTTGGCGTTCAGCCAAGTGAAGACATGCTATCGGTAGAGTTTATTTTGGTTGATGATAACCAAAAAGAACAAACCGTTTACCTCAATCAGCCCATGCCTTCAGATCTGCTCAAGTCGGACAAAGTAGTGGTTATTGGAGGCTATAAGAACGATATGTTCATAGCCGATAAGGTATTGCTCAAGTGTCCTTCTAAGTACGAAGAGACTTCGCTCTAAGAACTGCCGAACACTGTAACCCATAGGCTATAATTTTCGTGGTCTATGCCGTCACTATCCCTCTTAAAAGGACATTGGTTCACAGAGAGGTGTTAAACCATAACTCCCAACAGATAACCCTAAACTTTAGCTCTTGATTTCAGCAACTGTTCATACCACTATCGGCAACATTGGTCACCTGTTGGTAATCGTCTCTTTTGTTGCCTCAATTATTGCGGCTTTTGCCTACGGAAAAGCCTCCCTAAACAATGAGATAGGCAATACTGACTGGATTAAATTTGGAAGAGCCTCTTTCTGGACTCACGGCTTGGCCGTTTTAGGAACCGCTGTTACCCTTTTTCTCATAATCTACAATAACTACTTTGAGTATCATTACGCCTGGTCTCACGCCTCCAAAGATCTCCCTGTTCATTATATGATTGCCTGTTTTTGGGAAGGACAGGAAGGAAGTTTTCTAATTTGGTCTGTATGGAATGCGCTTCTTGGCTTCATTCTCATAAAGACCAACAAAAAATGGGAAGCTCCTGTAATGACGGTGTTCGCCCTCGTTCAGGCATTCTTGGCTTCAATGATTTTAGGCGTGGTTATTGGCGACCTTAAAATCGGCTCATCACCTTTTTTGCTCCTTCGCGATGTAATGAATGAACCCGTATTTCTGGTTAACCCAAACTATGTTCCTGAAGACGGTACGGGCCTTAACCCATTGCTTCAAAACTACTGGATGGTAATACATCCACCAATGACTTTCCTCGGATTTGCCTGTACACTCATCCCTTTCTCTTTCTGTATTGCCGGGCTATGGAGAAAAGACTTTAAAGACTGGATAAGACCCGCTCTGCCCTGGACTATTTTCGGTGGAGTAATACTGGGTACGGCTATCGTTATGGGCGCCTACTGGGCTTATGAAACGCTCAATTTTGGAGGATATTGGAACTGGGATCCTGTAGAAAACGCAGTGTATGTACCCTGGCTAGTGTTGATAGCCAGCATGCACACTATGATTATCTTTAAAAAGAACCACACGGCTCTAAAAACTTCCATTGTCTTAGTGATTGCTACTTTCATACTTATTCTCTACGCCACCTTTTTGGTGAGAAGCGGTATACTTGGCAATACATCGGTACACTCTTTTACCGACCTGGGTCTTTCCGGCCAATTGCTCATATACCTGCTATTCTTTTTGGTGGCGTCTATTGCCATTGCTGCAAGAGTTTGGAGCCAGCTCCCAACCTCAGACAAAGAAGCCTCTGCTTACTCGCGAGAATTCTGGATCTTTATTGGGGCCCTGGTGCTTTGCCTGATGGCTTTCCAGGTTTTGGTACCTACCTCTTTTCCTGTATTCAACGCAATTGTAGAGTTCTTTGGCGGAGTATCTTCACTGGCCCCTCCTGCCAATCAGGTAGAGTTTTACTCCCAATGGCAGGTTTGGTTCGGGATAGGAATAGCCTTGCTTTCAGGTACCGGTCAATTCTTCTTCTGGAAGAAAATGGATAAGGAAAAGCTAAAATCAGCTATGACTTTCCCCGTGCTTATTTCCCTTGTTATTTCGGCACTCATTTTTGTTTTAGAAGACATTTACAACCCAGTATATATTGTTGTGCTTGTGGCCGGAGTATACTCCGTTGTTTCTAACCTTAAAATTATGCTCGATCTCGTGCGCTCCGGAAGTTATAAGCTCACAGGAGGATCAATAGCTCATATTGGTATTGCCATGATGTTGGTAGGCATTATGTTTTCCGAGGGCTACTCTCGTATAATTTCTAAAAACACCACCATTATCAGCCGTAATTTTACTGAAGAGCAAAACACCAACAACGTAGTGCTGTTCTTGAATGACCCCAAGCCCATGGGGGGATACTCTTTGCTCTACAAAAGTGAAGGACTCAAGGCCGAAGGCATTCCGGGTTATGTAAAAAAATCTTGGCTCGACAATACTGAAAATTCTCATTACAAGATTACCCGGGCTGACATTGTAGTAGATGGTACTACTTATGCCCAAAAAGGCGATACTTTATACTTCCGTACTCCGGAAAACACCTACCATGAGATTGAATACACCTCTCTGAATTCTGGCAAGAAATTCACGCTCTTTCCCAGAACGCAGGTAAACGATGAAATGGGACAAACCATTGTTTCTCCCGACATTAAAAAGCAGTGGAACAGAGACTTGTATACCTATGTAGCACTTCAGTCAGACTTTGACGATGAAAACACAGTGTGGAGTGAAAAAGACATACATACCATTCGCCCCGGAGAAAGGTTTTTCATAAATGACTATGTAGCCGTTTTTCAAGGGCTTGAACGACTGCCCCGAGTAAACTACTTAACTATGGGGCCTAATGATGCAGCAGTTAAAGCCAATATTGAGGTGTTTGTTGAAGAAGGAGAAAAACTCTATCTGGAGCCTAAGTTCATTATTAAAGATAAGAACGTGGGCCGGCCACCCGAAGTAAATCAAGAAATAGCCTCAAGGGTAACCTTGGAAAACATTAACCCGGAAGATGGCTCGATAGAACTGGGCATAGAAACTACTCAAAAGGACTGGATCATCCTTCAGGCCATTGAAAAGCCTCAGATTAACATTCTTTGGATAGGTACCATTGTGATGATTATTGGTTTTATTGTGGCTACCAGAAGAAGGTACATTGAGTTTGCCAAGATGCGCGATAAGGGTATGGCCTAATTTACCCAACCTTTTCTCGGTGTCAACAAGCTCTAGTCTTACCCGGTAATACGGGTGTTTTTTCTCATTCTTAAACTCAGTGACACTTAAAGCACTTGCTGTTTAAATAATGTCATTTCCGGTTGCTTCCATTTTTCTCTATTTTAAAAGAGCTAAATAGGGTTTATGAGCAACAGAAGATCATTTTTTCGAAAGACATTCCTTACGGCCGGAAGCCTGTCTCTGACTACATTTTTTCAGAAGTCATTGGCCGAAGACGTATCAGACGCATTAATAAGTCTCAATAACCTTTTGCCTGAAAGGGCTGCACAAGACGAAGAGCTCTGGAAACGTATTCAGCAAGCCTATACAACCTCAAGCAGCATTATTAATTTAAATAATGGAGGAGTGAGCCCGCAGCCTAAAGTTGTTCAAGAGGCTGCCAATAGATTTTACGCCTATTGCAATGAAGCCCCCTCGTATTATATGTGGCGCATACTCGACCAGGGAAGAGAACCCCTTCGAGCTAAACTTGCACACCTGGCCGGAACTGATGCCGATGAACTGGCCATCAACAGAAACACAACCGAAGCAATTAATACCGTCATTTTTGGACTTAATTTAAAACCGGGCGATGAAGTAATTCTCACTAAATATGATTACCCAAACATGATGAACGCCTGGAAACAGCGCGAAAAGCGAGACGGTATAGTGTTAAAATGGCTAGACTTTGATATTCCTATTGAAAGTGATGAAGAGGTTATTAAAAAGTATAGAGAAGCCATTACTCCAAAAACCAAAGTTCTACACATTACGCACATCATTAACTGGACAGGTCATATTATGCCCGCCAGGAAACTCTGCGATTTAGCCAGAGAAAACAACCTCTATTCTATAGTTGATGGTGCTCACTCTTTTGCTCATCTCGATTTCAAGATTGGCGACTTGGGTTGCGACTTCTTTGGTACAAGCCTGCACAAATGGCTATGCGCCCCCTTTGGTACCGGCCTCTTATACATCAACAAAAACAAGATCAAAGACGTATGGCCACTGCTCGGAGCACCAGAAGGGCAAGAAGATAACATCCGTAAGTTTGAAAACATTGGTACGCGCTCTTTCGCCATAGAGCAAGCTATTGGTTCAGCTCTAGACTTTCACCAGGCCATTGGTTCGGCCAGAAAGGAGGCCCGTCTTAAATATCTCAAACAGTACTGGGTAGATCAGGTGAAAGATGTAGACAGGGTAAGGTTCTACACCTCCGCCAAACCGCAGTTCAGTGGTGCCCTTTTCAACTTTGGTATTGATGGAAAAGATGCCGGGCCAGTGCATAATTCTCTATTCAATACGCATAAGGTGCATACCAGTCCGGTGAAGTATGAGAAAGTGAACGGACCAAGAATCACACCTCACGTTTACACTACCAAATATGATCTGGATAGGCTGGTTGAGGCAATAAATGTTGCAACGAAATCATAACTAGCCCATGGTTTAAACCATGGGCTAATTGATTGGCCAATATTCGTGAAACCATTTCAATGGTTTTGTTAAATTCATTGGAAAACACGCACTATGTCACACTCATTTCCCAGAGTTTGGGTTCATCTGGTATTTGGCACAAAGAATAGGCAACCATTAATTGCTCCCGAAAAGGAGAGCAAAATCTATACTTTCATTCAATCGCAAATGATTGATAAGGGTTGTTTTACAAAAGCAATGAATGGAATCGAAGACCACATTCACATTCTATTTCTTCTCAATCAAAATATAAGCCTAGCTGATTTGGTAAAACAAATTAAAGGATCCAGTGCGCATTGGATTAATCAGCAAAATATTTGTTCTGAGAAATTTGCTTGGCAAACTGGTTACGGGGCATTTTCCGTAAGCGAATCTCAATTACCAAGAGTTGAGCAATACATCATAAACCAAAAAGAACACCACAAAACCAAAACATTTATGGAGGAATATGAGGGCTTGCTGAAACTACATAACCTCAATATTGGAAGTGGTTAAAAACCACTAAACAGCTCAATACCCATTTAGCCCACGGTTTAAACCGTGGGCTAAATGGGGGATTCACATTTCCCAAAACCATTTCAATGGTTTTACTACAATGATTACCTTCGTCTTGTGGCATACAGAATTGTAATTCTAGGAACGGGCAATGTGGCGTGGCATTTAGCCAGAGCACTTGAAAACGCAGGTCACATTATTACGCACATTTATAACCGCAATGCAGAGAAAGCCAAGAAATTCGGTTTAGACTATTTCAGCGCATCTACCGGCAACTCTTTGAGTCTATCTAGCATCAATGCAGACATTTTCATTCTTGCAATTTCCGATGACTCAATAGAAGAAGTTGCCTCGAACGTTAGTCTGCCCGAAAACGCCATACTTTGTCACACTTCAGGTTCTAAACCTTTAAAGGTACTTGGCTATGCCCCTACTGAAAACATCGGAGTGTTCTACCCTCTTCAGACTTTCAGCAAAGGGAAGAAGGTAGATTTTAACAATATTCCGATTTGTCTAGAAGCTGAAAACCGGTTTACACTAGAAGCGCTGAGAGCCCTTGGTAATTCAATTAGTTCCAAAACTCAAGAAATCTCCAGCCAGCAGAGACAGGCAATTCATTTGGCTGCCGTGTTTGCCTGCAATTTTACCAACCACATGTTCACCGTAGCGCAAAGCATTTTGGAAAATCAGGAAATGAGTTTTGAAATCCTTAAGCCCCTGATTGTGGAAACCCTCAACAAATCTTTTGAAATTGGTCCGGAACGGGCTCAGACGGGCCCTGCTATCCGCCAAGACCTCAAAACTCTGGATCTTCAGTACGACTCTCTGAAAGCCGATCCTGAATTGGCCGAAATTTATCGGCTTATCTCCCAACATATTATCGATTACTACGCCAACTGAAATATCTTTGCTGCGTAAACAAGCGCAATGCAAGTCGCTAAGCTTTTCCGACCATCGTTTATCTACAACTACCTTAAACTCATTAGAGGAATTAACCTTCTCATTGTTGCGCTTACCCAATACCTTACGGCACTTTTTCTTTTGAGCAACAAGGGGCACTGGTGGGAAATACTAACGGATGCTAATTTTTTCCTGATGGTATCGGCCACCGTAATGATTACAAGTGCCGGATACCTCATAAACGATTATTACGACATAAAAATAGACTTTGTAAATAAGCCCGACAGAGTAGTAGTAGGGCGTGCGCTGAGAAGGCGTTGGGTAATTTTAGGTCATAGTGCCCTAAACATTTCGGCCATTGCCATTGGTTTTTACATATCCATTCCCATTGGCCTCATTATGTTCGGAGCAGCTTTTCTTCTCTGGCTATACTCCAACCAACTCAAAAGACTTCCTTTTGTAGGTAATTTTGTGGTGGCCATTCTTACCGGAACCACTCTGATTCTAGTTGCTGAATACTTCCACGAGAGAGCCTACATCATTGCCTGTTATGCCATTTTCTCAGCCTATATAACCTTGGTCCGGGAAATAATAAAAGACACTGAAGATATGAAAGGCGATGCCCGATTTGGTTGTAAAACCATCCCCATTGTACTTGGAGTGGCCAAAACCAAATGGATTATTTATGCCATAATGGTCGCCTTCGAAATCACAGTCATCATTCTACTTTGGAACTTGTCAGTGATTCTTCCGATCATTCTCGCAATTACTTTGCTACTTTTGGGGCTCGGTGTTCAGCGAGCCGATACCGTGAAACAATTTCATAACCTCAGCACTTACTGCAAAATCATTATGTTGCTTGGAGTGCTCAGCATGATCTGGATATGACCAAAAAAAGACTTTCAATATTTGCCTCAGGCAGCGGCTCCAATGCCGAAAAATTCTTTGAGCACTTTCAAAATCATCCGCAGATCGAGATCGCTTCGATTTTCACCAACAACAAGTCTGCAGGGGTTATAGAACGGGCTCAGCGGTTCAATATAAAGCACCATGTTTATAATCGCTCCTTTTGGCAAACCGGTGAAACTATTCTGGAGGTACTGGAAAGTGAAAAAATAGACTTCATAGTGCTTGCAGGCTTTATGCTACTCATCCCCAAGGCACTGGTTGCCAGATTCCCCAACCGCATATTCAACATACACCCGGCTCTACTTCCTAAGTTCGGGGGCCAGGGAATGTATGGTATGAATGTGCACAAGGCCGTGAAAGCCGCAGGCGAAACAGAAACCGGACTCACTATACATTATGTGAATGAGTACTATGACGAGGGAGCCATTATTTTTCAGGAAAGCTGCACCATAAACCCTACCGATTCGGCAGAAGAGATAGCCGCCAAAGTATTACGTTTAGAGCACAAAAATTATCCGAAAGTGGTAGAGCAAGAAGTTCTCAAATCGATATAAAATCCCTAGTTTTGCGACTTACTAAATCCCCCTTCGAAAATGTCGCAGGTAAAAATCCAATCCGCATTAATCTCAGTTTTTTACAAAGATAATCTGGCTCCTATTATAGAGCTTTTAAAAGCCAACGGTGTAACGATTTACTCCACCGGAGGAACTCAAAAATTTATTGAAGACCAGGGAGCAAAAGTCATCCCTGTTGAGGATTTAACCAGCTATCCATCCATTTTCGGAGGAAGAGTAAAGACCCTTCACCCCAAGGTTTTTGGAGGTATTTTACACCGAAGAGACAATGACGGAGACCTTGCTCAGGCTAAGGAATTCGAGATTCCTTCTATAGACTTGGTGATTGTAGACCTTTACCCCTTTGAGGAAACCGTAGCTTCAGGAGCAGCCGAACAGGACATAATCGAAAAGATTGATATCGGTGGGATTTCCCTGATTAGAGCAGCTGCTAAAAATTTCAAAGATGTATTAATCGTTTCCAGCAGAGAACAATACCCGGCTGTAGAGGCTCTCCTCAAAGAAAAGGAGTGTGCAACCGATTTGGATGATCGAAGAAAATTTGCTGCTGAAGCCTTCGATATTTCTTCTCATTACGACTCGGCTATTTTCAACTACTTTAACCAGCAGGAAGGCCTTGCTAAGTTTAAGGTAAGCCAAAGAGAAGGAAGACAACTGCGCTATGGGGAAAACCCTCATCAGGAAGGGCACTTCTATGGTCCGCTCAACGAGCTTTTCGATCAGCTCAACGGTAAAGAGCTTTCTTATAACAATCTGGTAGATATTGACGCTGCCGTTTGCCTCATCGAAGAATTTGATAGTTCAGAAAATGCCTTCGCCATATTAAAGCACACAAATGCCTGTGGGGTGGCCATTGGCTCAGATGTAAAAGATGCTTATCTCAAGGCCTTTGCGGCCGATACTGTGAGTGCTTTTGGAGGCGTTTTGGTTTCTAATCAAACCATAGACCTTGCTGCTGCCGAAGAATTGAACAAACTTTTCTTCGAAGTACTAATTGCCCCGGGTTTCGAGCCGGAAGCTTTGGATTTATTGAAGGGCAAGAAGAACAGAATATTACTTGTTAAAAAGCAAAACCTAACAGCTAAAAAGCAATATAAGAGTTTGCTCAACGGTGTTATTGTGCAAGATAGAGACCTGGTAACTGATCAAGCGGTCGATTTTAAAACCGTAACTAAAAAGCAGGTAACCGAGGCGCAAAAAAGAGCTTTGGTATTTGCCTCCAAGGTTTGCAAGCACACCAAATCGAACACCATAATTCTGGCCACAGAGAATCAAATGTTGGCAAGTGGTGTTGGCCAAACATCCAGGGTTGATGCGCTCAAGCAGGCCATAGAGAAGGCCAAATCTTTTGGTTTTGAGCTTCAGGGAGCCGTAATGGCCTCAGATGCCTTCTTCCCTTTTCCCGACTGCGTGGAAATTGCCCATGGCGAAGGGATAGAAGCCGTAATTCAGCCCGGAGGCTCCATCAAAGACGAATTGTCGATAAATTTCTGCGATGAGCACAACATGGCCATGGTGTTTACAGGCACAAGACACTTTAAACACTAATTTTGATTAGGCTAGCTTTTAACGAATCATTACATTAGTCCAATTATTTAAACAAGAAGGAGACCAACTCAAATGGGTTTTTTCGATTTTCTAACCAGCGATATTGCCATAGACCTTGGAACAGCCAATACGCTTATTATTCACAGGGACAAGATAGTGGTAGACGAACCGTCTATCATTGCCATAGATAAGAACACCAATAAAGTTTTAGCCATTGGCAAAGAGGCCATGAACATGCACGAAAAGACGCATGAAAACATCAAGACCATCAGGCCTCTGAAAGACGGTGTGATTGCGGATTTCGAGGCAGCCGAAATGATGATCAAAGGGATGATCAAAATGATCGACCTGAAGAAAAGAAGCTTTATGCCTTCTTCTCACCGAATGGTCATTTGTATTCCTTCAGGCATTACCGAAGTAGAAAAACGTGCGGTTAGAGACTCTGCCGAACACGCCAACGCCAAAGAGGTATACATGATTTATGAACCTATTGCTGCGGCCATTGGTACAGGTATTAAAATAGATGAGCCGGTAGGCTCTATGATTGTTGATATCGGGGGAGGTACTACAGAGATTGCCGTTATCGCATTGAGCGGTATAGTGTGCGACCAGTCTATCCGTGTAGCGGGCGATACTTTTACCAAAGACATTTTGGACTACATGAGAAGGCAACACAACCTTCTTATTGGTGAGCGCAGTGCCGAAAAAGTAAAAATAGCTATAGGCTCTGCCCTAACCGAACTGGAAGATGCCCCAGAAGATTACGAGATCAGAGGTCGTGACTTGATGACGGGAATTCCGAAGGTAATTAAGATTTCCTACTCAGAAATTGCTTTCGCTCTGGATAAGTCCGTTTCAAAAATTGAAGAAGCAGTGCTCAAAGCTTTGGAGATTTCACCACCAGAACTCTCTGCCGACATTTACGACAGAGGTATCTATCTGACAGGTGGTGGTGCCATGCTGAAAGGGCTTGACAAGCGTTTAGCTTTGAAAACCAAGCTACCAATACACATTGCAGACGATCCGCTTAGAGCTGTAGTTCGTGGAACAGGCGAAGCCCTGAAAAACATCAATTCATACAGAGCAGTGTTAATGACATAATCTGAATGAATGGGTCAGCTACTTTCATTCCTATATCGGTTTAGGGCATTCTTTACATTTTTGCTCCTTGAGTTAATATGTATATGGCTAATTGTTCGGCATAACGATTACCAGCGAAGTAGCTTCAACAGCCTGATGTCGGCCACAGTAGGCACCATCAATGAGTCTACCGGCAACATTTCCGAATACTTTAGTCTAAAAAAAACAAACCAGCAGTTGGCTGAAGAAAACGCCCGACTGAGGTCCTTGCTGCTCTCTTTAGAGCCGCTGCCCACAGATTCGTTGGCGGGTAATCTCATACCGGTCGATTCAGCCGATACTACCGCTCTTTCTTTTGAGTTGATTACTGCCGAAATTATTCGAAACGATATTCGCAGTACTAAAAACTTCTTTATGATTAATAAAGGAGCCAAAGATGGCATTGAAGAGGGTATGGGAGTAATCAACTCACTGGGAGTAGTGGGTAAAATACGAGGAGTGAGCAAGGAGTTTTCAGAGGGTATTTCGTTACTCAACATTAAAAACCCAACCTCAGTAAAACACCAACCTTCAGGAAGAATGGGCACCGTGCTTTGGGAAGGGGTAAACCCTAAAACTGCCCGACTGCTCTACCTAACCCCCGATGTACCCGTAGAACCGGGCGACACCATTGTAACCTCCGGTTACAATGCCATTTTCCCAAAAGAAATTATGGTAGGTACGGTTAGAAGCAGTGAGCCTGATAAGAATAATACGTACCTGAATATTGAAATAGACCTAAGTGTAGACTTTGGTAGCCTTTCGTTTGTTTACATTATTAAAAACCATAAAAAGCCCGAACAGGATTCGCTCATAAACTTAAATCCCGAAATCATCAATGAGTAAGCACATTGTTCTACTTACGGTATCGTTTATACTGCTTATGCTGGTGCAAATACTGGTGTTCCGAAACTTTGTGCTCTTTCAGGTTGGATTTGCTTTTGTCTATCTCCTTTTCCTGCTTAGCTTACCCATGGAGGTGGGCTTTACGGCCGGTATGATATTGGGGCTCATTAGTGCCCTCATTCTTGACTTGTTCTACCAGTCGTTGGGTATTCATGCTTCGGCAGCAGTATTTATCATGTTTGTGCGTCCTACATGGCTAAAGGCCGTACTCCCTCGTGGAGGGTATGAACCAAACGACATGACCACCATTGGCACTTACGGATTACAGTGGTTTTTGGGCTATGCCACACCCTTAGTGCTGGTTTATTGCCTGGTAGTGTTTTTTGTAGAAGCCGGTACCGCACAATTGTTTTGGCATACCGTAACAAAAGCCCTGGTTTCTACGGTTATAACATTGGTATTTGTGGTATTTGCGCAGTATCTTTTTTATCCAAAAACCAATTAACCCATGCTCGAAAATAGAAGACTGGTTATTCAGGGTCTGTTTATTTTTGTAGGCTTGATTTTCCTCATCAAGCTCTTTGCTCTTCAGGTGGTAGATAAAACATACCAACTCAAAGCCGATCGCAATATTATTCATACCATAACCGAATACCCCTTCCGGGGGCTCATGTATGATCGTGAAAAAAGACTCATTGTTTATAATGAGCCTATTTATGATTTAATGGTGGTTCCGCGCGACCTTTACATTGGAGACACCGCAGAGTTTTGCCAACTCTTTGACATTACCGAAGAACAATTTCGTACTAACCTGCAGAAGGCCAAAGAATACTCCGGAGTTAAACCCTCTGCCCTACTCAAAAAAATACCGCACGAAAAATATGCCCAGATACAGGACCATATGTACAAGTACTCGGGGCTATATGTAAACCCCAGAACTGTAAGAAGATATACCAAGCCTATTTTGGCCACACAAGTAGGTTACATTGGAGAAGTGAGTCAGCGAGACCTGGACAGAGACACCACCAACTATTACAAGTCTGGCGACTACAAAGGGCTTACCGGCCTGGAACAGTACTATGAAAAGGCCTTACGAGGAGAAAGAGGAGAAAGCCGTAAGCTGGTGAATGTAAACGGTATAGAAAAAGGAAGCTACAAAAACGGTGAGCTGGACATCCCTTCCGTACCGGGCAAAAACCTCATCACCACCATCGATCTGAAACTTCAGAGCTATGCCGAAAAGCTAATGGCAGGTAAGCGTGGTAGTTTAGTAGCTATTGAACCCTCTACAGGAGAAATTCTTGCTATGGTTTCGGTGCCATCGTACGACCCTAATCAGCTGTCTGGCAAGAATTTTGGCAAGTACTTCGAGCAAATTAAAAATGACACAACAGGCCCTCTGCTCAACAGGGCTATTCAGGCCAAATACCCTCCGGGCTCCATATTTAAAACTGTGCAAGCACTGATTGCTCTCGATGAGGGAGTGATTAAACCTAATGAACCCATAATTGTTGACAGACTGCGACTGGGAGACCATGCACCGCTAGGCCCATACGATGTGGCTCGCGGTATAGAGTTCTCTTCTAACAACTACTTTTGGGAAGTAATGAGGCGAACTGTGAACCAGAACGTATCGAGCAGTAAGTTTACAGATACACACATAGGGCTGGACAAGTGGGCAGAAGCAGTAAGACGATTTGGCTTTGGCAGCCCTTTGGGGCTAGATATTCCTGGTGAAATTGGTGGTACAGTACCTGATGCTGAATTTTATCACAAAAAGTACCCTCGCGAAAAGGGAAGCTGGGCCTATAGCACCATATACTCTCTTTCAATTGGGCAGGGAGAGCTGGAGGTAACTCCTCTTCAGGTGGCCAATCTGGCTGCCATAATTGCCAACCGTGGATATTATGTTACGCCCCATTTGGTGAAAGCTTATGAAGAAAATGGAGAAATCACAGAACTGGAATATGAGAAACACTATACCGGGCGTGGCGATGAGTACTACCCCGCCATTGTTGAGGGCATGGTTCGGGCTGTAAAGAAAACAGCCGGGCGGGCTGTAATCCCCGATATACCAATTGCCGGAAAGACTGGAACAGCCGAAAATGGGGTGAAGAATGAATCGCTTGATCACTCTGTATTTATGGCTTTTGCCCCTGCTGATAACCCCAAAATTGCCATTGCAGTATACACAGAAAATGCCGGATGGGGTGGAGGCGCCTCGGCAGTAACCGCCAGCCTGGTTATTGAAAAATACCTGCGAGGTTACATTAAAGAAACCTGGGCCAAGAGAGAAGATTATATCCTTAACAAAAAATACCTCATAGGCTTACAACAAGAGAATTGAGAAGAGAAGGCGGACTTTTTGGCGATTTAGACTGGCTGGTGGTCTTTCTTTACTTCACCCTGGTTGCACTGGGCTGGACAAACATATATGCCTCTGTATATGACCCGGTACAAGACCAGAACATTTTCGATCTGAGTCTGGAATCGGGCAAGCAGCTCCTTTGGATAGGTACATCAGTAATACTGATTGTTGTCATCTTGCTTCTCGATTTCCGTATTTATGAATCGTTTGCTCCCATTCTTTACGTGTTCATGATCTTGCTCCTGGCCGGGGTTTTGGTTTTTGGTCGCGAGGTAAATGGAGCAAAGGCATGGTTCGAGATAGGTTCGTTTCGGTTGCAGCCGGCAGAGTTTACTAAACTGGCCACGGCTCTTTTTATGGGCCGATACATTGCCACAACCAATGTAAAACTCACCGACTTTAGTACCCAGGTGAAGGCTCTCCTTATGATTCTCATTCCCATAGGCCTCATACAGCTTCAGCCTGACACCGGTTCGGCTATGGTGTTCGCTGCACTGCTCATTCCACTATACAGAGAAGGTTTTCCTGCCATATATCTTATTCTGGGCATCTCTGCAGCCGTACTCTTTATTTTAACCCTTTTGGTTCCTCAGCCATATATTTTCATTGGTATAGGTTCGCTCACTCTCTTACTCATCCTTTTTCAGGAAAAAAGCCGTAAGAGAATACTGTCGACCATTGCCCTAATGCTGGTTATCAGCTCATTTGTTTTTGGAATAGACTATTTTCTCAATAACCTAATTAAGCCCTATCAGAGGAGCAGAATAGAAGCCATTTTTCGGCCCGAACTGGTGAACCCAAAGGCTGAAGGCTGGAACCTGGAGCAATCTAAAATTGCTATTGGTTCAGGCGGCTTTTCCGGTAAGGGTTTTTTAGAAGGCACCCAAACAAAATTTGGCTATGTACCCGAACAAAGCACCGACTTTATTTTTAGTACCCTGGCCGAAGAACATGGCTGGTTGGGCTGCGCTGTACTTATTTTCTTGTTCATAGCCTTGGTTATGCGCTTGGTTTTTATAGCCGAACGACAAAAGTCTAAATTTGCCCGGTTCTATGGCTATGCCGTTGCTGGTATTATATTCTTTCACTTTACCATCAACATTGCCATGACCATTGGTCTGTTTCCCGTTGTTGGAATTCCTCTGCCATTTATAAGTTATGGTGGGTCATCCCTATGGTCGTTTACCATTATGCTCTTTGTGCTGCTCAAAATAGATATGCACAGAGCACAGGTGCTTTCAAGACATTAGGGGAATGACAACATCCAAAGGACAAAAGTTATCTGAATTTGAAATTGAAAAGATTTTAGGGAAACCTATAAAGCCGACATCAAGTCCAGAAAAGCATTGGGTAGCACATCTTTCTTTTGAAGAAATTCGAGAGCCACACCAAAAAGAGTTCTCTTAAAGAAAACCATAAGTGTGCCTTCCAAAAATATGAGCAGGGCCTATTGGCACGTGTATTTCACTCTGTCAATGTAGAAAACCTCATCTTCAGATTTGATAGCGTTTCACAAGTACTATTAATCAAAGGAAAGGAGATCATTGATCCCAAATGGTATTCACCAATGGCTTGGCTTCTGAAACTAGGTGTTCCTTTAAAACTAGCACACTACTTTACTGTAAATTCAACAGACTACTCTATTAATGAGATGACACTCATCATTAAATCTGAATAATCAAACTGACTGGCAAGATACCTCAGTCTTAATTGTGCCTCATGTCTGTTAATTTCATACTTCAAACTTTGGATAGCTTCTAATTCGGGATCATGTATTTCTTCCAAAGTTGTAGGTGTGGCCTCCAATTCATAAATCAGGTTTTGAACTAATTTATCAAACTTCTCAGGATCACTCTTTAGAAGAGGTTTATTAACAAATACACCAAATCTTTTGACCACACTTAAGCCATGATCGACACCCTTAAAGGCTAAACTAGAGTCTACAGATATAAATAAGTTAAACAGTGAATCAGTCTCCAATAAACCCTGGCTTCTTTCTTCAATAATCTTTTGTGCATTCAATCTGTCCGTAGATTTGACTTTCAACTCAGAAGAATCCAAATCTATCCTTAGTGTGTCTCCATTCGAAATGAACTTAGTTTGTCGATAGTCAACTAATGAGTGAACAATGGCTCTTGTAGGTTGATTCAGTTTTAAAGAAATAGTATCGATACTTTTATAAGTTACGATCCAATTATCCGATTGATGCGCTACAGAATCTAACAGCTCAATCGAAATAGGAGACTCCGTTGAATTATTGACAATAACTATGGCTTGATTTGATGACTCTACCAAATCAATTTCCGGAAGGTTCTTGTCCGGCTTCTTGTTACATCCTGTAAAAAATATCAGGAGAAGTAGGGGCAGAAGAAAAGCTTTCTTATTCATGTGTGTCTATGACACATCATTATAACTATTTTTTTAGTAGAAAGCTAAGCTAGTCCTTCAAAAGCAGAACATTGATCTGTATGCACCGCATCTTCCTCGGTGGATTCAGATGAACCACTTTCTTCAGTGGCCCTTTTAAGGAGACACTGAGGGAGATAGAATGTGAGAAACCCTCCAAAAGTTGATATCCACAATTACTAGAAGGTCCATAGGATCATTTTAACCTTTGTAAGTAAACTTTTGGAGGGATGTTACACCTCGAAAGCCCCTATTCGATTTCTTTGAGTTTTATTTGATTAATCGAACCGAAGTTTATACTAAGAAGTAAGATGAATTCCGTTCAAACAATCCATGTCCTCTTCAGAAGACCCTGAGGATGGTTTACACCATTAACTGATTTCTAGTCAACTGATAACTGTCTTACGCAAACCTTCGCTCCAGCACGCCCATAAAAGCTTCCACTTCCTCGCTGTCCATATCCCAGCCATCATTAAAAGTATTGGCTTTATTTAGCGCTTCCTGAAGGCTTTCCGCTTCATCAATAGCTGCAAAGGCCTGTTTCATTCGACTATTATCCCCATGAAAGAGGTTGTTCTGAAACATAAATTTCTCATTCAAAGTAAGGCTGGCCTCAATTGATTTATTCACCTTTCTCTGCAGCCTTTCCGCAAGAGTCTGGCTTTTATTACCTTTTTCAAATCTGTCGTTGAGCGTTGTCGCTGCTTTTTCTTCCTTCTTTTCAACGGCAAGCTCTTCCGCCACAACTTTGGAGGCTACATTAGCGGGAACTTCCGGCTCAGTAGGTTTTTCTGGCTTGGGTTCTTCTTTTTCATCAAACAGATTGTGTAGCAAATGACCAGCATTGAGCTTTTCCAGAAAAGCAGGTGCATTTACCTCTTCCTTATTCGATCGATCGAGCCCATCGTAGATCTGCAAAACACTGGCTTTTGTATCAAAATCACCCATCTGATCCACCAGCTTTTTAAAGAGTTCCCGGTTGTTCTTTATGTATTTAAACTGTCGTTTAAAATCCTGAGGTTTAGCCAATCGCTCCAGCACCGTTTCTAAAAACACCCTGGGTTCAAACACTATGAGCACGGTATCGGCAATTGCCTGATTAAGTATGGGTTCTAAATGCTTTCTATCAATACTGATGTGGTTGGAAAGCACATTCATAAAATCCTTTAAAGCCGCCTGTACTTTCTCGTGCTTAAAATCGAAATACGGGCTTTCCAAGCGCTCTACCTCTTTGCGCCACTGATTAAAAAGCGATCGGATGATGAAAGAGTTGACTTGTCTTGAATTGGTGAGAGAAATCAACTGCTCTCCATCTATTTTTGTATAATTTTGAAAAGTTTTATCGCAGATAGATTCGCCAATTTTCTGGCTCACTGTTAGTACTTCTGACTGTTTTAGTTGATAAAGCATGTACGGCAGTTTTTCAAAGTTAAATTAAATCATAATGCCCAAAATCCTGATCCGAAATCTGAATAATAAACTGATTGATGTTCCCACTAGTAACGATTCAATCCTCAAAATTATTCATGACCATCAGATTGATTGGATGTTTGCTTGTGGTGCCAAAGGGAGGTGCACATCTTGCCGTATGGTCATTCATTCAGGCCAGGAGCACTTTTCTGCTCCTAATGAGGCCGAGCAAAAGTTGATAGATTTGGGTAGATTAAAAGAAAACGAGCGCTTGGCCTGTCAAAACACCCTAAATGGCGATATTGAGGTGAGTGTAGCTGAACAGAATAAGTTTCCACATTTAACCTATACGGACTGATATGTTTCTTGAGCCACAGACCAATATTTCCGGAGAGCATACCACGGGAAGCATAGAGGTAATATGCGGCTGTATGTTTTCAGGCAAAACGGAAGAACTAATCCGCAGGCTTAGAAGAGCCACCATTGCCCGACAGAAAGTGGAAATTTTCAAACCGGCACTGGATACTCGTTACGATGAGCAAGATGTGGTTTCGCACAACAAAACAGCCATTCGCTCTACCCCCGTACAGTTTGCTTCAGACATTTTGCTGCTGGCTGGCGACAGCGATGTAATTGGTATTGACGAAGCTCAATTTTTTGACAAAGACATTGTAGATGTCTGCCGTAAACTAGCCAATGGAGGCAAAAGAGTAATTGTTGCAGGCCTTGACATGGACGCCAACGGGCAGCCTTTTGGACCTATGCCCTATCTCTTGGCTATTGCCGAGTTTGTAACCAAACTGCACGCCATTTGTGCTGTGAGCGGGTCTTTGGCTTCTTTCTCCTTTAAGCTTACCGATAGCGATAAAACTGTTGAACTGGGAGAAAAAGATATTTATCAGGCCCGAAACCGTAAATACTTCTACCAGGGACAAAAAGAAAAGCAGCACAAGAAAAAGTGAAAAGACTGGCTTTACTTATGGGTGCCTTTTGGCTGATAAGTCAGGTAATTTCTCTGGCTCAGAGTGCTATACCTGTACTCGGTTGGCAAACACACTTTAGCTATACGCATGTAAAACAAGTAGTGGTGGGATCAGAGGCCATTTTTGTGGCTACTGAACAGGCTATTTTTAGTATTGACAGGGAAGAGTTGAGCCTGACCAAGCTTAACAAACTAACCGGCTTATCCGATGTAGGCATAGGTGCCATTGGCCTGCTCTCCGATGAAAAAACATTGGTGATTGGCTATAAGAACGGCAACATCGACCTGGTAGGCCCGTCCTCTGTCCGTAATATCAATACGGTAAAAAACTTCCAGACCACCCTTTCTAAAAAATACCATTCCATAAAAGCCCACAATGGCAATATTTACCTGGCCGGAGATTTGGGTATTATAGTGTACAACCTAAGCCGGAATGAAATTAGCGAAGCCTATCAGAACCTGGGGCAAAACGGAAGCCCTCTGGCCATCTACGATCTGCATTTCGATAACGATAGTATATATGCCGCTACGGCCGATGGTCTGCTTTCGGCCAGCCTTAACAACGGTACCAACCGGCAAGACTTTAACAACTGGAAGAGGGCGCTCACAGGAATAGGTTTCGAAACCATTGCCGAGACCAATGATGGGCTTTTTGCTGGTAGTGAAACCGATTTGTTTCAGAAAACATCGGCTGGTTGGCAGTTTACAGAAAATTTCCCCTCCACCATTGTGCGCCTGGAAGGCACGAATGAAGAATTATGGATTACCACTCATGATCGAGTATATCAGCTCAATGGATCACAGCTTACCCAATCGGTGGCCGTTTCAGCATCGTCAGGCCGAGTAAATTATTCTGCGCAGAACCCTCCCTTTATCTGGCTGGCTACTTCCCAAAAAGGGCTTTTGAGGGCTATTCCTTCCCAGTCAGATTTTGAACAGTTTATGCCGGCCGGGCCAATGGGCGATACTCTGCACAACGGTCAGTTTAACCAGGGAAAAATCGCTTTCAATAGCAGCTCTTTCAACAACCGGGTTTCCGGCCAAGGTTTCATAGGTGAGTTCGATGTTGAAACCAACCTTTGGGCCAATTATTCATTCATATGGAACAATGAACCAATCCAAAACATAGTAGATGTAGAAAGAATTGGCGAAACCTCATACGTGGTTTCGTTTGAACACGGGCTGCTAGAATGGACCGGAGTAAATGATGTTTCGCAACCGGGAACGAGTGCCCAGGCACCTCAGCCCAATGCCCAAAATGAATACAGAGCAACCGCGGTAACTTCAGATAACAACGGACTTTTATGGCTGACACTGCATGATCGAAGCCCCTCGCTCTTCTCATTCAACCCTTCTACCAATACCTGGCAAAGCTATACTCCTCCCCACGATTTGGCGCGTTATGCCATTGATGTTTTTGTGGGACCAACCGGACTCAAATGGCTTACCATAGACCCTGATTTTGGTGGAGGAATCGTAGTATACGATGATGAATCGGGGCGCTCCAGACATTTAAATCTCAACGGAGGGCAAGGCGGCTTGCCCAGCAATGAGATTACATCGATTTATTCAGATAATGACTTGTTTGTTTGGGTCACCACCAGTCAGGGCATGGCCTTCTTCACCAATCCGGGTGCTGTGTTAAACAATCAATCGCTTACGGCTTCAATACCGATATATCAAAACCGTCTGTTGCTTCGCAATGAGTACATTACCGATATGGTAGTTGACCCGGCCAACAGAAAGTGGTTTGCCACCAGAAGTAATGGTCTCTGGCTATTCTCCGAATCGGGCGATGAGCTGATCTATCATTTCACTATCAACAATAGTCCACTGCCTTCCAACCACATTGTTTCTCTGGCATTGGCGCCACAAACGGGCGAGTTGTTTATTGCCACTCCTTTGGGTATGGTTTCTTTTAGAGGTGACGCCACATTAGGTACCGATAGGCATGAAGATGTAGTGGCATACCCTAATCCTGTTAAGCCCGGGTTTGAAGGTTCAGTAGTAATAGAAGGTTTGGTGAATAATGCTTTTCTGAAAATTACAGATGTATCAGGAAAGCTGGTAAAAAACTTACGGGCCAATGGCAGTACAGCCATTTGGGATGTACGAGATGTAAACGGCACCAGGGTAAAAACCGGGGTCTATCTGGTGTTTAGTACCAATGAACTTGGAACAGAAACCTATGTAACTAAAATAGTGGTTATCTAATGCTATACCACACCAAAGGGCTTGTGCTGGGCACAATTAAGTACAGCGAAACCTCCATTATCGCGCGTATTTTTACGCAAAACTACGGGATGCAGTCCTACATAGTGAATGGCGTAAGGAGCCAAAAGGCCCGGGGCAAAACGGCCCTCTACCAACCGCTTTCTTTGCTCGACCTGGTGGTGTACCATAAACCCGGCAAAGACATTCAGCGCATTTCTGAGGCCCGCTTCTCTCTCAGCTATCAGCAATTGCCTTTCCACCCTACCAAAAGGGCAATAGGCATGTTTCTGACAGAAGTATTTGGTAAAGTGCTACGAAACGAATCGCCTAATGAAGAACTCTTTCTTTTTTTGGAACAGTCACTAATACTATTCGACAACCAATCTGAATACCTCAACAATTTTCATTTGCAATTACTTCTTAAAGCCAGTGCATTTATGGGCTTTGGCCCCGCCAACGGAGCCGACCTTATTGACCAACTGGCTGAGGCCGGATATCATTTTAATTTAGTAACAGATGAGCTCGCTCTGCTCGACCAGCTCATGCATGAAAAAATGGGAATCCATATTGGTTTGAGTAATGCCTTGAGGCGCGATTTGCTCGACCATATTATTAAGTTTTACCAGGTTCATACAGATAGTCTGAAGGAAATAAAGTCGATAGACGTGTTGAAAACGATAATGAGTAGCTGAAATCGACACTTTATGTTTAATTTACAAGTCAAATATTATTCTCATGAGCTCAATTCTATATGATGAAGTGCCATCGCTAGACCTTGCACATTTTACTAATGGAAGCCCGGAACAAAAAGAGGCTTTCGTTCAAGATCTGGGAGCAGCCTATAACAACATTGGTTTCGTAGCCATTAAAAACCATGGCTTAACCAATGAAATGACCGAAAAACTCTATACGGCCATTCAAAAGTTTTTTGCTCTGCCCGATGAAGTGAAGCAGAAATATGAAGTGCCGGAACTAGCGGGCCAGAGAGGCTATATTGGCAAAGGAAAAGAACATGCGAAAGGCCGAAGCACTGGAGACCTGAAGGAGTTCTACCACATTGGTCAGGAGGTAACCGATGGTGACCCCATAAAAAATGAGTATCCGGACAATATATGGCCTGAAGAAGTGCCGGAAATGGAAGCCATTGGTAAGGAAGTGTACAAAACTTTGGAAAATGCCGGGGTAAAAATGCTTCAGGCTATTGCTCTTTATCTGGGTTTGGACGAACACTATTTTGACCAAAAAGTGCACAACGGAAATAGTATTTTAAGACCTATCCACTACTTCCCAATTGAAAATCCGGAGGCGGTTCCGGCCGATGCAGTTCGTGCCGCTGAGCATGGCGACATTAACCTGATTACATTATTGATGGGAGCAAGTGCTGATGGTCTGCAAGTGCTCAGGAATGATGGTAAATGGATCCCCATTACTGCCCTACCAGACCAACTGGTAGTAAATGTTGGCGATATGCTTTCAAGACATACCAACAACAAGCTTAAGTCTACCATTCACAGAGTGGTTAACCCTCCGAAAGACAAAATGGGTACATCTCGGTACTCCATACCTTTCTTTATGCACCCAAGGTCTGAAATGGATCTTACTTGCCTGGAGAGCTGTATAGATGATGCACACCCTAAGTTGTATGACGATATTACTGCGGGCGAGTTCCTAGAGCAACGTTTGGCCGAGATTGGCCTTCGAAAAAAATAAGGGGAAGTGCCAGCGGTAAAACGCATTCGATACTTCATCTTTCTAAAAGATGTATTCATTTTGGCCATTAGCGCTTTTGGTGGCCCACAGGCACATTTAGCCATGCTTCTTAAAATAATGGTTAAGAAGCGTGGCTATGTTTCTGAAGAAGAACTCATGGAGCTATATGCTCTCTGTCAGATATTACCAGGGCCTACCTCCACACAAACCATAACGGCTATTGGGTTTAGAATTGGTGGTGCCAACCTTGCCTACCTTACCTTGCTGGTTTGGATGTTACCTGCAGTAGCTATAATGACTACGGCAGCCATTTTAGTAGACAGGTATCAAACCAAGAACTTTAGCCTGGAATTTACCCGGTTTATACAACCTATGGCCGTTGGTTTCATAAGTTATGGAGCCTACGTTATTGCCTCAAAAATGGTGACGACCAAAACTGCCGGGGCTCTAATGGCACTCTCTGCTATAGTCACCTACTTTATTTCCAAACCTGCCGCTCTGCCAATTGTGTTGGTTTTTGCCGGTACGCTCACCGCCTTTAAGTATAAAAAACAAGAAATAGAAGTTAAGGAAAAGGTGAGAATAAAATGGGGCAACTTTACCCTTTGGGGTTTGGTACTCATTGCTGCCGCTTTGTTGGGTGCGTTCACTCAAGATCGTATAGTCCTACTGTTCGAAAATTTCTATCGAAACGGAAGTCTCATTTTTGGAGGTGGGCAGGTACTTATTCCATTTCTTAACAAGGAATTCGTAGAATTTAAAGGCTACCTGAGTTCAGAAGAGTTTCTTTCCGGGCTGGCCATGGTACAGGCGGTTCCCGGCCCTACTTTTTCGGTGAGTTCGTTTGTGGGGGCTCTCTCCGTTCGCGATCTCGGTATCGGAGGACAAATACTAGGTGGCTTTATAGCCGCCTGTGGCATATTTCTACCGGGTACTTTTCTCATTTTCTTTGTCATCCGCTTTTGGGACAGCCTCAAAAAATATAGAGTTGTGCGAGCATCGTTAGAAGGTATTCATGCTGCTAGTGCGGGCATGGTTGCTGCAGCAGCCTTCTTGCTGTTCGAACCTATAGATAACTCGGTAATGAACGTTTCGGTAGTTATTGGAACCTTCCTTCTGCTCACCTATACAAAGGTGCCTCCTCCATTAATCATTCTGGCAGGATTACTGGCCGGTTTTCTAATATAAGCGTCCTATTTATAGTCCAGATATAGAATGCCTGACTCAACCGTCATTTGGACGGGAGCATTCATAAGTAGGGATATGTTTCTGTTTTCGTGCCCTCCGGGAAAACCAAAGGCCTTGGGTATGTTCAGGTTGTAGAAATATGAAGCGATGAGCGCATAGCAGTCTCTATTGAAATAACCTGCCGGATCGTTAATGTGGCTAAAGTCTCCTACAATAAGTCCGGCCAGTCGATCTAACTTACCCGTTCGCTTTAGTTTATTGAGCATACGGTCTACGGCATATAAGCTTTCTCCTACTTCTTCCAAAAATAGAATCTTTCCATCACAATCCATTTCATTGGCGGCCCCTATAGACTCATAAATAAGACTTAGGTTCCCTCCGGTAATGGCTGCCATGCACTTGCCTTCCGCTGAATGCCTCTTAGGGTTCAGCTCAATGGCAAACTGCTGTTCCCCAAAAAGCAGATTTTTAAGGGCTACATCAGAAGCATCGTCTTGCCCAAGGGTGTAGGCCATGGGGCCGTGAACAGCCGCTATACCCAACGAAGCCATTTGCAACTGAAAACCGGTTAAGTCACTAAAACCAATTGTCCATTTCGGGTTCTGAGAAAAAGAGCTATAGTCTGCCTGATCTAAGATTCTTGTGGTTCCATACCCCCCTCTGGCAAAGCAAATAGCTTTAACATCCGGATTGTCCATGGCCCATTGTAAATCGGCCAGACGATTGGCATCGCTCGCTGCAAAATACTCATCTGGGTTATTAAGAAACTGCCCTTTGCATACATCAAGCCCCCAGGAGGCTAATATTCCAAGCCCCGGTTCAATAGGCCTCTCTAGTCTCTTAGCTGTAGCTACAATGGCTATTTTGTCGCCGGGTTTTAAAGGGGCAGGTTTCATAGAATTGAAGGTAAAAAAAAGAGGCTGTCTTCTAAAAAACAGCCTCCATTATCATTTAAAATTTTATTCTAGTTATTTCCGGTAGGAGCCGCATTGCCACTTGGTTCTTCTTTTGGCATTGGCACACCTAATTTCTTAAACACCAACTCTGTGATGTTTAGAGACTCGTCAGCGGCCAAAACAATACCTGCAGAATTCCCAACTCTAGAGTTAAGAATGATCGCAAACCCATTTTCCTTTCTAACAACCTCAATAGCATCTTGAACCTTGGAATATATAGGGCCAATTTTTTCTGCTTCCTTCATTCTATAAGCCTGATCCGCTTGAACTTGAAACTTTCTAAATTGCTCTTGAAGTGAAATAATTTCATTCTGTCTTTCTTGTAATACTACCTGATTAGCATTAGGCTGTTGCGCCATTTGTTCAAGCTGCGCGTACTTAGTTTCAATATCCTTCTGTTTCGCTTCAATCTGCGCTTGCAATTGCGAATAATAGGTTTCAAGTTCAGAAGTAATCTTCTCCATTTCCGGCATATTTCCAACTATATATTCAAGGAAGGTATATCCAATCTTAAATTCCTGAGCCTTTGCAACTGCCGCTACTGACAGAAAAGCAATCATCACTATTAGTTTACGCATCATAATCCTTATTTAATTTCTTTAATTTCTCTTTTTCTGTGCTCCCAGTTCTTCCAGTATAAATTCAGTATAGTCATGAACCGGGTTGCTGTAAATTATACCCACATCGGCTGCCTTATCAAAGATATAGTCCAGTCCGTGTTTTTTTCCAATCACCTCTACGGCCAGGTTCAGCCGGGTACGCAAAGGTGTTAGCAGTTCGTCTACCTTTTTGTAGTAGAGGCCATCAAATCCAAAAAGCTCTGTGTTTTTTTGAAGCGCTTCCTGGCTTTTGGCTTCTATGGCCTTTTTTCGCTCTTCAATCATAGCCGGAGTGAGCAATACTTCATTGGCTCTTAGCTCGGCTCTCATCTTTTCGAGCTCATCGTACAAACTTCGTACCTCTTTGTCGTAAGTCTTTGCCAGAGCCTCCAGCTCCTTTTGTTTTTCTGCGTATTCAGGAAGCTGACTAAGAACGTATTCTGAATCGAAATGGCCAATTTTCTGCCCAAATCCGTTGCCTTGAGCCAGCGCAAAATTAGAGATTAATGTCAATAATGCTAGGGTGGAGAAAATTTTGTGCATGGGTTACCTAATTTGTTGTCCGATAGTAAAATGCACCTGCGACCCACCCAAAACGGCTGGCGATAGTGAATTGTCCTGATCGAAGCCATAGGCCCAGTCGATACCCAAAAGTCCGAAGGCCGGCAAGAATACTCTTGCACCAAATCCGGCAGATCGGAACAAGTCTCTTGGCGAGTATTCGCTAAAATCGATCCAGGTATTTCCGGCTTCTCCAAATGCCAAAAGGTAAATGGTAGAAGTTGGTGCCTTAGATACCGGGTATCTCAGTTCGGCCGTAAACTTGTTGTAGACAATACCTCCCCTAAAACCGGTTACAGGGTCAACAGGGTCTATTGAGTTATCCTCATACCCTCTTAACGCTATAATGTCCTGTCCAATTATAAAGTTGTTTGCCCCATTTAATCCATTACCCCCTAGGAAGAACCTTTCGAATGGTCCGGAGTCTGTTCTTTTGGAGTATGTGCCAATAAAGCCAAGATGAGCTCGGGCATTGATTACAAACTTTGGCCCCACAGGTATGAACATAGACCAATCGAACATCCACTTGTGGTATTCTACAAATTTATAGCGTCTACTTTCGTCCGCCCCATCTACGTACCGGTCGGAATCGGGGTTAAGGATGGACCATGGGGGGGTGGCATTAATGGCCAGAGTAAATTGAGATCCATACGATGGGAAGGTGGGCTGGTCTATATTACCTCTTGAAATAACCGTATTAAAGGTTAAACTGTTGGATTGACCGCTTGAAAACCCGAGTGTATTCCCAAAGTTAGAAACCTCGTAGAACTGATACCTTATGCTATTTTGTATTTGAAAATAATCATCGGGCCATCTAAGTCTTCTTCCCAACCCTACCGAGAAACCTGAAGCTTTTAAGAACCCGTCAGTCTCATTGGTTCTAAAGTTGATGTTTCTATTAACGGTTCGGTTAAAGCTAATGGTGAAGTTGTTGGGTTTTCTTCCTCCCAACCATGGTTCAGAAAATACCAGACTGTAGTTTCTAAATCTTCGGCCATTGGACTGCAACTGAAGGGATAGTTTCTGCCCGTCTCCACTCGGATACGGCCTCCACTTGCTCCAATCGTTTATGTTTTTTACTGAGAAGTTGTTGAGCGATAGCCCTACAGTACCTACAAAGCCAAACGGCCCTCCGAAACCTCCCGAAAGCTGAATTTGATCGGACGACTTCTCTACCAAATTAAAGACAATATCTACCGTACCATCCTGAATGTTGGGAATGGGTTGGGGATTAATTTGCTCCGGATCGAAATAGCCTAATTGACCCAGTTCTCTAATGGTTCTGATAAGTTCTCTACGGCTATACTTCTGCCCTGGTAGAGTTCTGATTTCTCTCAACACCACGTGGTCAGAGGTACGGTCGTTACCTTTTAGTATAATGCGCTTAATTGTGGCTTGTTCTCCTTCGTACATACGCATCTCAAGGTCGATCGAATCGTTTTCTGCTCTTACCTCAACTACTTCTAACCTAAAGAACAAGTAGCCATCGTCTTGATAAAGAGAGAGTATATCATCACCACTATCGCTATCAAACTGGGTCCGTTTTTCAATCCGCTCTTTGTTGTAAACGTCTCCCTTCTTGATTCCCAATTTTTCAGTAAGAAATTCATCGGTATACTTAAAGTTGCCCACCCAGTCTATGTTCCGGATGTAGTACTTATTTCCTTCGTCTACCTTAATACGGAGGTCTATGTACTCATCGTTCAGGGTAGTTACCTCATCTTCAATTACTTCTGCGTCTCTATAGCCTTTTGAATTGTAGAAGTTGATGAGCGACATTTTATCTTCCTTAAAGTCGGCCTCAATGAATTTGGAGCCCTTTAGAAAATTGAGCTTTACGTTTTCATTAATAAACTGCTTAAAGTCTTTGTTAGTCACTGTTTCGGTGCTGTCAACAAAGTTGCCAATGGTTTTTGGCGAGGTGTTGAACACTTGTTCGAAGAATCGGTTGATGAGCCAAAAACGGGGCTTTTCTTTCGTGTTTTTTAAAGCTTTTTTAAGGCGAGAGTCCTCAAAATCAGTGTTTCCTTCAAACTCTATTTTATTTATTTTGACTTTGCTTTTTCGGTCTACTACAAAGTTTAACTCAATACCATCATTCACTATGGAATCTAGTCTTTGCTCTGTTTTAACGGTGGCGTTGAGGTAGCCTTTTTCAACAAAGTATTTCTTTATAACCAGTTCTGAATTTTTGATGAGAGGGGCACTGGCTACTTTTCCATTTACATCGAGCTGGTCCTTCAGTTCAGACTTTTGTCCGGCACCAACACCCTCAATACTGAAACGCAGAATACGTGGGCGCTCTACAATTCTTACTTCTATGTAGGCCCTGTCTCCTTCTGTTTTGGTGAGCCAAAACTGCACATCGGCAATAATGCCTTGAGTCCAAAGTTTTTTGATGGCATCTGAAACCTGACGCCCCGGAATGGTAATCCGATCTCCCACTTTAATACCGGCAAACGAAACCAACGCTCTTTCGTCAAGCACATTGAGTCCGGTAAACTTTATTTCTGCTACTTCAAAAACCTTAGGGTTGGAATAGTCGATTTGTACACCTTCGCCAGCATTGACTCCATACCTTACCTGAGACAATGCACTGGACATGGCCAGAATCAGGAAGCTGGTAGCCACCAATATTTTTCTCATTCCCAAACTCACTTCTTTATTTGCTCGCTAATCTTTCCAAACCTTCTTTCTCTTTCTTGATAAGAAACTATGGCCTCATATAAGTCTTTTTTCCTGAAATCGGGCCACAACGTTTCTGTAATGAAAAACTCGGTATAGGCCATTTGCCAGAGCAAAAAGTTGCTAATACGAAGTTCTCCACTTGTTCTGATCAACAACTCAGGGTCTGGAATTCCCGCAGTTGCCAAATAGTTATTAATTATATCCTGATTTATGTTTTCAGCTTTCAGCTTTCCTTCTTCTACTTCGAGGGCTATTTTTTTCATGGCTTGGGCTATATCCCACCGACCACTATAGCTCAGGGCCAAAATAAGTGTCATCCGGCTATTTCCACTGGTTTTGTCTATGGCTTCTTGTAGCTCTCTTTGGCATTTGGGGGGCAAGCTTGCCCTGTCTCCAATAGACTCAAGCCTGATGTCATTATCCATCAGCGTTTTAATCTCTGAGCTAAGGGTGGAAACCAACAACTCCATGAGGGCCGTAACTTCAAACTTTGGGCGATTCCAGTTTTCTGTAGAAAAGGCATAGAGCGTAAGGTATTTTACACCGAGCTCTGCGCAACCTTCTGTAACATCTCTTACAGACTTTACTGCACTCTTATGCCCAAACACCCGGGCAGCGCCTTGTTTTTTGGCCCAGCGGCCATTGCCGTCCATAATTACTGCAATATGCTCCGGAAGATTGTCTTGCCTGATTTTTTCTTTCATCTACACACCTCTAAAAAAATCAAGCGCGAAGGTACAAAATTGAAACAGCTTTCTAAAAGCTAATGTACTCTTTGTCAATCAGATTAGAAGAATGGCTTCCAACACACAATCTTATAGAAGGTATAACTGAGCGATATGGATGTATTAAACATCCAATCATTGTCGTTGGGGTTTCCTCCCCGGTAGTCTTTAATGTTCGGTGTGGCTTCAGATACATTGTCTAGCATATCTGAGCCAGTACTTATGGCCGAAGTGGCAATACCCAATACCCACCGCCTGTCTAATCGTAATTTTACTCCTACACCCACTGGTATGCGCAAATTAATACCTGTGTCGTAGTTAGTGAGAAAATTATCTTGTCCTTCCATTCGGTAAAGGCCTGCCCCAAAAAACAAATAGGGAGTCCAGAACTGCTGAAGTTTTTCATTCCTGTAGTTAAGAAAATGATACTCAATGAGCAGGTCGGTTAGAAAGAAGCTACCTTCAAACGAAGCTCTCCTGTTGGCTGAAAACACGTCAAATGCTTCATCATCTGCCCCTTTCAACTGACCAATTCCAGCCGAAATGCGGTAACTCACCCCCTCATTAAGGTGCTTTCTGATGAAGAACTGCCCACCCAAAGATCCATTGGAGAAATCGTATTTTCTCACCACATCGCCCAGGTAGTTATTTGTGCCCACTTCCAAACCAATTTCAGACAACTGAGCCTTGGCTGCGAAGGGGATAATAAAAAAGGCAATGATGAACAGATACCTTACAATGGACAGATTATCCGTACGATATGGCTGCAAGCTAGACAACTGATGAAATAGGTTTTAGATGAGTCGAGTTAAATATTGTTAAGTTAATTTCTGGCATCGAGGCCCCAATTTAGCTTTTGTCTGAGAGTGTCAAAATATCTTGTCTCCGGAAAGCGTACCAATTTGGCCTCAAACTCCTCTCTCTTAACGGTTATTTCCACCGAATCGTCTACACTCTGTGATCGGGAATCTAAAGAAACCATGAACTGACGAGATCTTCCTTCAATTTCAAAAGTTATCCGGCTTCTGTCGGATAGAATAATCGGTCGTACATTCAAATTGTGTGGACTAACGGGAGTAAGAATAAAGTTTTTCATGCTGGGGTGTACCAATGGCCCTCCACAACTCAAAGAATATCCTGTAGATCCGGTGGGTGTGGCGATTATGAGACCATCGGCCCAGTAGCTGTTCAGGTAATCTCCGTCCACATATGTGTGCACCACAATCATGGATGAGGTTTCTCTTTTAACAATTGTCAGCTCGTTTAGCCCAAAGTTAAAGGGTTCAAAAAGCCCTTGATTAGATTCTACATGAATGAGCGACCGTGATTCGATATCGAAGGTGCCGGCTACGAGTTTTTGTAGGGCCTCTTGTACTTCATCGCGCGGGGTGGTAGATAAAAAGCCCAACCTCCCGAGGTTTATACCTACTATGGGGACTTCCCATCGGTCGGTGTAAGTTACCGTGTCCAAAATGGTGCCGTCTCCCCCCAAACTCAACACAAAGTCGAAACCGGAGAGGTCTTCTCCTCTTCTGAATGATTTGACTGCGGGTAGCCTAAAATCTTTTTCTGCCAAATCGCTCAGGTACTCGGCAGAAACGCCAACCTCAATACCATCTTTATTTAAAAAATCGATAATGTCTGAAATACAGCCCTGGGCTTCAGGCCCTGTGCTTTTTCCGTGAATGGCTATCTTCATAGTGGGTGTTAAATGTTGAGATACTTCATGAGAAGGTCGAACCGTTCTTTTTCGTTCGATTTAGATTCTTCTTCCTGAAATCTGCCTATGATTTTATATCCGAAACGTTCAAGAGAGGCAACAATGTGAGAAACTTCTGTCTGATTTATCTTTAACGTTACCCGAAACATACTGCTGTCGGCAATATCTCGGCTCACTGCAACACTCAACACTCTGGCATTTTCACCCTCCACCAGCCTAGAAATTTCCGCTAGAGAATAGTCGCGATAGTTAACGAGCAACACCAAAATGGCTCCCTGATCTTGCACGGCTGTTGAGTTAGCAATAGCACGAATGGTGTCTTCTATACCCACAACCCCCATAAAACTCCCAGCAGAAGATAATACCGCTACCATTTGAGAATCGAAATCGGAAGCCATCCGAATTACATCGTAAAAATGCTGATGCTCCAGCACCACGCAACCGGCATCTTCCAGGTCGTACTCGCTGATTGCCTTTTGAGGATCATTGTCTTCAAGAATAATATCTTCTGAAATGAAGCCTAGAAAACGGCCTTTCTCAATAACAGGCAGCTGGTTGGTACGTAGCTCTTCCATCCAAACAATGGCCTTGTTGCCATCGTCTGTCCGCTTTAGAGGAGGAATCATATGATTAATAAGATCTGCTGCTACCATGAGTTTTGGTTAGTTCAACAAGCCGTTCAGCACTAAAGTTCTGCTGTTAGAACACCGCGGTTCAAACAATATTATAAAATCTAACCCAATTTCTAAGCATCTGCAAACCGTATTCTGTCAGAATGGCCTCCGGGTGAAATTGAACGCCACAGGCCATTAGATTCACGTTTTCCATGGCCATTAGCTCTCCTTCACTAGTGCGAGCAGTGGCTACAAAGCCTTTGGGCACCTCAGCAAGCACCAGCGAATGATAACGGACCACCGCTAGCTTTGAAGGCAACTGTCCGAACAAACCGGTGCCACTGTGTTGAATGCTGGAAATTTTGCCATGCATGGGCCTTATGGCCTTCACAAGTTGAGCACCATAGTGTATACCCAAAGCCTGGTGCCCAAGACAAATTCCTAATACAGGGCACTTACCCAGGTAATATTTAGTCAAAGCCATTAACTGACCGGCCTTTTGAGGCTTTTCGGGTCCGGGAGAAAGCACCACCGCCTGATACGTTTCTGATACTATTTCCTCGAACGGTTCATCGTTTCTCTTAACAACCACCTCAAGGCCAAGCTGCCGGAAATAGTCTACCAGATTGTAGGTAAACGAATCGTAATTATCAATTAGTAAAATCACACCGGAGAAAGTAGTGCTTTTATTGAATCGAGCATTTCCTGAGCAAATGGCAACACCACATCCAGTGAGGCTATGAGTTTAGGGCCCAACTCGGTAAGAAACGGGTAAAGCACTAACTCTTCGTTTTGGCCAGGCAATTGAAGACCAAAATTACTGACTAACCACAGGAGAATGCTCACGCCAATCGCCCATTTTACAAGGCCTAGTATGGCTCCTGCAAACTTATCGAATCCACCCAAAATGGTCATGTCTATCATTTTTTTAAGCAACTTACCCAGCATGTTCACCAGAATAATAATGGCCAAAAAAATGACAAGAAAAGAGATGAAGGGCAGCAGCTGATCAAAGTCTTGCAAATACTCCGACAGATACACCATGCCTACTTCCATGAGTTTAAAGCCGCCTATAATAGCCAGCACAAAAGCCAATACACCTATTATTTCGAGCAGAAGCCCCTTCTTGAAACCAAGAACAGCTCCAAAAATCAATGGAATGAGCAAGATGATGTCGAGGGTTTTCAACTATTGACTAAGCAAAGTTTTAACCATGGTAGAAATTGCCTTGCCTTCTGCGCGACCGGCCAAAGCCTTGGAGGCTACACCCATTACTTTGCCCATATCCTGTGGACCGGAAGCACCAACCTGAGCAATTATTTGTTCAAGTTCCTGCTTTAGTTCAGCTTCTGTTAGTTGTTTCGGAAGGTATCTTTCAATTACCTCGGCCTCAGCCATTTCTACAGCATACAAATCTTCTCTGCCCTGCTCTTTATAAATAGCTGCTGAGTCTTTTCTTTGCTTTACTGCTTTTGCCAATAGCTTCATCTCGGCATCGCCAGAGAGTTCACCGGAGCTACCCTTATCGGTTTCAGCCAACAAAATCATTGATTTAATGGCACGAAGAGCTTTTAGCTCGTCCTTATTCTTGGCCAACATAGCTTGCTTTATGTCGGCATCAATTTGCTGTTTTAGGCTCATGGCAAAATATTCTTGAGAGTTTTGAAATCATTAACTTGCGCGCAAAGTTATGCAATAAAGACAATTTGAATGACTAGACTAAGTGTGAACATCAATAAGGTAGCTACCATTCGCAACGCCAGAGGAGGAAACAACCCCAATGTGGTTCAAGTGGCCAAAGATGCAGAACGTTTTGGTGCTCAAGGAATTACAGTTCACCCAAGGCCAGACGAACGCCATATTACCACCCAAGATGTTTACGACTTAAAACAGGTAGTAACCACCGAATACAATATTGAAGGGTTTCCTGATGAACGCTACCTAAAACTCATAGAAGAAGTACGTCCCGAGCAAGCCACACTGGTACCGGATCCTCCTAATGTGCTTACTTCTAATGCTGGTTGGGACACTATTGGCCGAGCCGAGGAGCTCAAGCCTATCATCGACCACATAAAAGGTCTTGGTGTGCGAGTGTCAATCTTTGTAGAACCGGAGATAGATATCATAGAAGGAGCTGCCAAACTTGGAACAGACCGCATTGAGCTTTACACAGAAATGTACGCTACAGCATACCGAAAGAACCCTGAACAGGCTATTGCAAAATACGCAGCTGCGGCCAAAAGAGCCCATGAGTTGGGCATTGGTATTAATGCTGGCCATGATCTGGATTTGGAAAATCTTAACTATCTGGTCAAGACTATACCCCATATAGATGAAGTATCCATTGGCCATGCGCTCATCTGTGATGCCCTGTACTATGGCTTGGAAAATACTATTCAACTTTACTTAAGAGAACTAAATATATGAGCACTCTCAACCACAAGATTCTGGGCGAAGGAGAGCCTTTGGTTATTCTTCATGGTCTTTTCGGCTCATTAGACAACTGGATGACTCTCGGAAAAAAATGGGCGGAGTACCAAAAGGTCATTCTGGTTGACCAAAGAAATCATGGCAATTCTTTTCACCACAATGAGTTTAACTATGGTGTAATGGCTCAGGATTTAAAGCAGCTTTTAAATGAGTTAAACATTACCAAATGTACATTACTGGGCCACTCCATGGGCGGTAAAACAGCTATGGAGTTTGCTGTGGCATTTCCCGAAATGGTTGAGCGTCTAATTGTAGCCGATATTGGACCAAAATCATACCCTGTTCACCATACAACCATTATAAAAGCGTTTTACTCAGTTCCACTCAAGAATCTGAGTTCCCGAAATGAGGCCGATGAGCTGCTTAAGGAGCAAATTCCGGACTTCGGCACTCGCCAATTTTTGCTCAAAAACCTGGCGAGGAGCAAGGAAGGCTTTAGCTGGAAAATGAATCTGGATATTATTGCTAAAAACATTGAAGAGGTAGGAAAGGGCCTTAATCAGAATGCTCGCTTCGAAAAACCCACATTGTTTATAAGAGGCTCTAAATCCGATTACGTTTTAAATGATGACCTTAATTTAATTCATTCCATTTTTACCAACTCAAAAGTAGAAACCATAGAAGGTGCAGGTCATTGGTTACATGCTGAAAAGCCTACAGAATTTTTTGAAATTGTAAATGCCTTTTTAGACTAACATGGCCACAGGAGTAGTATACTTAATTCCCAATATCATCTCGCAAAACACTCAAACAGAGGTGATCCCCGCGCAGGTACAAGATGCCATAAAAGCTACTGACATTTTTCTGGTAGAAGACCTAAGAACCGCCAGAAGATACGTGAGCAGCCTACAACTTGGCCTAACCATAGAGAATCTCGACTTCAGGATTTTAGATAAGAAAACCACCTTTGAACAGTGTTTCGAAATTGCCCAACTTGCCCTTGAGGGCAAAAATTTAGGCGTTATTTCGGAAAGCGGTTGTCCAGGAGTGGCAGACCCTGGTGCCAGACTGGTTCACATGGCACAGCAATTAGGAGTGGCTTGCAAACCATTGGTAGGGCCATCGTCAATTTTGATGGCGCTCATGGCCTCTGGTTTCAACGGCCAGTCTTTTGCCTTTCATGGCTACCTGCCCATAGATAGGAAAGCTCGCCAGCAAAAAATAAGGGAGTTGGAGAAGGAGTCTAGAGAAAAGGATCAGACACAAATATTTATGGATACTCCATATCGCAACGAGCCTCTTCTAATGGATATTCTTAAAGTAGCCCGGCCCGATTCGTTTCTTTGTATAGCTCGAGATATTACGGGCGAAAAGGAGCTTATTAAAACAAAACCCGTTGCCAAATGGAATGTGCGCGAAATAGAGCTCAAAAAAATTCCTACTATCTTTCTCCTATATGCCAACTAGAGAATTGTAAAAAGCTTTCACAGTTCTATACATACTCTTATTTTTGCAGCCTTAAAACATTCTAATATGCCATACCTATTTACCTCAGAATCAGTATCGGAAGGTCACCCAGACAAAGTAGCAGACCAAATCTCCGATGCGCTGATAGACAATTTTCTGGCTTTCGATCCGGACTCAAAGGTAGCTTGCGAAACATTGGTTACCACCGGTCAGGTAGTTTTGGCCGGAGAGGTAAAGTCCAACACCTATCTGGATGTGCAGAGAATTGCCAGAGATGTGATCGAAAAAATAGGTTACACTAAGGCAGAGTATCAATTCGACAGCAAATCTTGCGGTGTACTATCGGCTATTCATGAACAATCCGAAGACATTAACCGTGGGGTAGATAGAGCTTCAAAAGAACTGCAAGGCGCTGGCGACCAAGGCATGATGTTTGGCTACGCAACCAACGAAACGGAAAACTACATGCCTCTTGCTCTGGATTTGTCTCACAAGATACTGCAAGTGCTGGCAGACCTTAGAAGACAAAACAAAGAAATTACTTACCTGAGACCCGATGCTAAATCGCAGGTTACTATAGAGTACAACGATGACAACACCCCTACTCGCATCGATGCTATTGTGGTGTCTACACAGCACGATGATTTTGACGAGGAGGAAGCTATGCTGGCCAAAATTAAATCGGACATCATCAACATTCTGATCCCACGAGTTAAAGCTCAATTGCCGGAAAGAATTCAGAAGCTGTTCAACGATGATATCAAATACCACATCAACCCTACAGGAAAGTTTGTTATTGGAGGGCCACATGGAGATACAGGTCTAACCGGGCGTAAAATTATTGTAGACACTTATGGCGGTAAGGGGGCTCATGGTGGCGGTGCATTTTCTGGTAAGGACCCCTCTAAAGTAGACCGGTCTGCGGCTTATGCAACGCGACATATTGCCAAAAACCTTGTGGCAGCCGGAGTAGCCGATGAAGTACTTGTTCAGGTGTCCTATGCCATTGGCGTAGTTGAGCCAATGGGCATTTATGTGAACACTTATGGTACTTCTAAAGTCCAAATGAACGATGGCGATATAGCCAGAAAGGTTTCCGAAATTTTCGATATGCGTCCTTACGCCATCGAAACCAGGCTCAATTTAAGAACACCCATGTATTCAGAAACGGCCGCCTATGGCCATATGGGAAGAAAAAACGAAGTAGTGAAGAAAGTATTCATCAATTCTAATAATCAGCCTCAGGAGTTTGAAGTAGAACTATTTACTTGGGAAAAATTAGATTATGTAGATAAGGTGAAAAAGGCATTCGGCCTGTAAAATAAAGAGGCTGTTTCAAAAGCTCTAAAACTCCTCTTTGTGAATTCAATCAGAATCTATGAGTTCTATAATGAGCCCTGTGAAGACCCTGCAACCTGCCTTTACATAAGTCAGGCAAGTTCAGGGTAACGCTCATTTAACTTTTGAGACAGCTTCTTTCATTTTCTGTTATAGTTGGGCGACCTAGTGGGCTAGCATTTTTTCTTTATGCCGCTTTATCTGTCTTCTAAGTGCCTCCGTACAATGATCTGTGGCCGCCTCAAAAGAACCATTGGTTTTTTGGGCAAATAACTGTTCGCCCGGCACATTGAGCTTAATCTCTACAGTTTTGTTTTGTACACCCTCATTATTCAATCGAAGAATTACCTCGGCATCAATAGTCCTCTCATAAAAGGTATCCAGCTTGTCTAGTTTCTTTTGGATAAAATTGATCAACTTGATGTCTGCATCGAAGTGGAGTGATTGAACTTGTACTTTCATGATGATATAATTTTAAGGGTTAAACTTATGCCTTTGGGTGGGCCTGATCGAAAACCGACTTCAGCTTGTCCAAAGAATTATGTGTATAAACTTGAGTTGCTGCCAAACTACTGTGCCCCAACAAATCTTTCACCGCATTCAAATCGGCACCTTTGTTCAACAAATGTGTGGCAAAGGTATGGCGCAACGCATGAGGGCTCTTCTTATCCAATGACTGTACCTGACTAAGATACTTCTTCACTATTCGATAGACCATCATCGGATATGCCTGCCCTCCATTCTTGTTAACGATCAAAAACGAATCGCTATCGTGAGAAAAGGCATGATTTTTCTCAGTTATATAATTTTTTAACAAACTGTTCAATGAACGGGATATAGGAATTATACGCTCCTTATTTCTTTTACCCAAAACCTTTATGGTAGACTGGCCGGGGTTAAAGTCTGAAACCCTTAGACCTAAAAGTTCTGAGAGCCGAATGCCAGTTCCGTAGAGAAGCTCTAGCAACAGTTGCTCCATTTGGCCCTCCAGTGAATCGTCAAAAACTAACCTATTCAGAAAATCGGAAAACTCCTCCTCATTCGCAAAGCCGGGTAGTTCTTTTTTTACTTTTAACGATTTTATCTTGACAGTCGGATCTTGTGAAATAGTATCTCTCTTGAGCAGATACTTATAAAACGATTTAAGTGAAGCAATCTTTCTGTTTACACTTCGGGGAGAAGTACCGCCATCCATCAAAGACAAAACCCAGGCCCTAATCATTAATTGATTGGCTTCGGTTATGTTTTGAACTTTAAACTTACTTTGGCAGAAAAACTCGAATTGCTTTAAGTCGTTTTGGTAAGACTTAACAGTGTGTTGGCTGTAGCGCTTTTCGTAGGATATGTATCTAAGGAAGGAATCTACCATGCCAGTACTGCGTCATTACACACAGTACTAACATAGCAATTTATAACTACTAAAGAAATGGATTAGTAGTTTTCTTTGGCGTACATTTTTTGCTTGTAAGCCGCTTTGATTTTCTCGTTTCTGCGGGTGACAGAAGGCTTCTCGAAATTCGTTCTAGATCTCAATTCTCTTAGAACTCCGGTTCGCTCAAATTTCTTTTTGAAACGCTTGAGCGCCTTATCGATTGATTCGTTTTCTTTTACGTTGATAATGATCATAATCTAAACACCTCCTCTCAAATGGAGCGCAAAGTTAAAGAAAGGATTTGCAGATTCCAAGGAAGGCAGAATGATTTACCGAAGTATCTGCCTAGAAATCACCAGTTTTTGAATTTCAGAGGTGCCTTCACCAATTGTACACAATTTGCTGTCTCTATAATACTTCTCTACCGGATAGTCCTTTGTATAGCCATATCCACCAAAAATCTGAACAGCCTCATTGGCAAAAGATACCGCACACTCAGAAGCATAGTACTTGGCCATGGCCGACTCTTTGGTTACCGGCTTGCCATTATTCTTTAAGTGAGCCGCCTGGTAGGTTAGTAGCTTGGCACATTCTAGTTTAGTAGCCATGTCGGCCAATTTGAACGATATGCCCTGAAAATTAAAGATTGGCTGATTAAACTGATGCCTTTCTTGTGAATAGGCCAAAGCAGCTTCAAAGGCTCCCTCAGCTATCCCCAAACTCAGGGCAGCAATGGAAATACGACCTCCGTCCAAAACCTTCATAGCCTGAACAAAGCCCTCTCCTTCTTTACCCAACATGCTTGTTTCAGGTATCCGGCAGTCTTCAAAAATCATCTCAGCCGTTTCAGAGGTTCGCATACCCAGCTTATCCTCCTTCTTACCCGCTTTAAAGCCAGGGGTTCCTCTTTCTACCACAAAGGCAGTCATTCCATGCGAATCGCCAACTTCTCCGGTTCTCACGATGACTACAGCCACATCTCCCGACTTGCCATGTGTAATCCAGTTTTTTGTACCGTTAATTACCCACTCGTTGCCATCTTTTCTGGCCGTAGTTTTCATGTTGCCGGCATCTGAACCTGTGTTTGGCTCGGTCAACCCCCAGGCACCAATCCATTCAGCTGTAGCCAGCTTTGGTAGCCAACGTTGCTTTTGCTCTTCATTGCCAAACTGTAAAATGTGTCCGGTACACAAAGAGTTATGCGCAGCCACAGAAAGACCAATTCCCGGGTCGAGCTTAGCCACCTCAGAAACCACTGTAATGTATTCATCATAGGTAAAACCAGAACCACCATAGGCCTGGGGTACCAACACTCCCATTAAGCCCAACTCTCCAAACTTCTTGAAAATATGAACCGGAAACTCTTGCTTATCGTCCCACTCATTGCGAAAAGGGGCTATTTCTCTCTCTCCAAAGTCTTTGATCATATCAGCAATCAGTCGCTGATTCTCGTTCAATTCAAAATCCATTTCCCTTATAGTTTGTCGAAAATTACCAAATTTGAGTTACCAAACAAACGATCGTTAGGTAGAATAGTTTAACGATAATTTGGAGAGCTTTAACTTTGAAAATCAGACATTCAACTAAATTGCACCTGTAATTAAAACATACTCAATTAGCTTCGTGAAAAATCCTATCATGAAAAAAATATTGATCACGGGAGGGGCTGGGTTTATTGGCAGCCATGTAGTTCGGCTCTTCGTGAACAACTATCAAGACTATTATATCTTCAATCTGGATGCACTCACCTATGCGGGTAATCTGGAAAACCTCAAGGATGTACAAGGGGCGTCTAATTATACCTTCTTAAAAGGTGATATTACAGACGCTGAATTTCTGGACGACTTGTTTGCTACCCATCGTTTCGATGGGGTCATACATCTGGCGGCAGAATCGCATGTAGACCGGTCTATTGCCGACCCCCTGGCTTTCGTTAAAACCAACATTATAGGTACGGTCAACTTGTTGAACGCTGCCAAAAAACACTGGGCAGACAACTTGGAGGGCAAAAGGTTTTATCACATTTCTACTGATGAGGTCTATGGATCGCTGGGTGAAACAGGGTTCTTCTTAGAAAGTACTCCTTACGATCCTCAATCGCCCTACTCTGCCTCAAAAGCAGGGTCTGATCATTTTGTAAGGGCTTATGCAAATACCTACAAATTGCCCGTGGTTATTTCCAATTGTTCCAATAACTATGGCCCTAATCAGTTTCCGGAAAAATTGCTACCGCTTTGCATACACAATATCAAAAATAACAAGCCTCTACCCATTTATGGCAAAGGGGATAACATACGAGACTGGCTGTATGTGGTAGACCATGCCAGAGCCATCGATGTGATCTTTCACAGGGGTAGGCTGGGCGAAACTTATAACATTGGTGGGTTTAATGAGTGGAAGAACCTGGACATTGTAGAACTTCTCTGTGACGTAATGGACCGCAAGTTGGGCCGTACCTTGGGGCAGTCCAGAAAGCTTATCACTTTTGTGAAAGACCGGGCCGGCCACGACAAGCGTTATGCCATAGATGCTTCCAAAATTAAAGATGAACTGGGGTGGCAGCCCTCGCTGCAGTTTGAAGAGGGTTTGGAGAAAACCGTAGATTGGTACCTGGCCAATGAAGAATGGTTGGATCATGTAACTTCGGGTGCGTACCAAAACTATTACCAAAAACAATATCAGATATGAAGGGAATCATTTTGGCCGGAGGCTCCGGCACCAGACTATATCCGCTTACATATACTGTAAGTAAGCAGCTAATGCCGGTTTATGATAAACCCATGATCTATTACCCTTTGTCTATACTCATGCTGGCGGGTATCAGAGAAATACTGATTATTTCAACCCCTCACGACTTGCCTAACTTCATTAAATTGTTAGGCGATGGTAGCCGCATTGGTTGCTCGTTTAGCTATGCGGAACAGCCCAAACCGGAAGGTTTGGCACAGGCTTTTACCATTGGAGAGGAATTCATTGGCAACGACAAAGTAGCCCTTATTCTGGGAGATAATATTTTCTATGGATCGGGTTTGCCAAAATTGCTGAAGGAAAATGCCGATCCGGAGGGAGGCATTGTTTATGCTTACCGAGTAAACGATCCGGAACGTTACGGAGTGGTGGAGTTTGATAAAGACATGAACGCCATTTCCATAGAAGAGAAACCACAAAACCCAAAGTCCAACTGGGCAGTGCCGGGCTTGTACTTCTACGACAATCAGGTGGTTGACATTGCCAAAAACCTAAAACCCAGTGCCAGAGGTGAGCTGGAAATTACCGATGTAAACAAAACCTACCTGAATATGGGGCAGCTCAAGGTGAGCACTATGGACCGTGGAACGGCCTGGCTGGATACCGGAACGATTGATTCGCTAATGCAGGCCGGGCAGTTTGTTCAAATCCTGGAAAAAAGGCAGGGTATCAAAATCTCATGTATCGAAGAAATTGCCTACCGAATGGGTTATATCTCTTCAGAAAAACTAGCAGAAATTGCCCGGCCTCTTGAAAAGTCGGGATATGGCGAGTACCTACTCGGTTTACTAAAGCAGTAAACTACTCGTTGTAGAGTACAGTGAGTACCACATGTGCCACAGCACCCAATACGTCTTTTGAAATTACCGAAAGATTGTCTTCCTGTGTGTGGTGATATGGCCCAAAGTCATTGACATTTTTCCGATAATCAATAATGTCAATCATCGGTATGCGCGCATGTTCATTCACAAACTTATGATCGTCAATAATCAGTCCCATGCCCATCTCTTTAACAAACAGGTTGGAGTAACCCAGTTCATGGGCAATATCCCATGTTCGGGATAGCACTCGGCCGGCATTCTGCTGCGAAACACCATCGTAGTAAAACGTAGATCCCTGAGCCCCTACCATATCCAGAAGAATACCGTAATATGCCGTATAGTTTGGATTATGCTTGTTTTTGCTCCAATACTGAGACCCCAAACAATACCAAGACTCTTTACCATAGTCTCTGGGATTGGCCACATCGCTCATGTTTTCGTGTTGCCCCCAATCTTCCCCATCAAATAAAATCATATCAACTCCAACAGCAGGAGGGTTGTCGCCACTCATTATTCGAGCTATTTCCAGTAACACAGCCACACCACTTCCGCCATCATTGGCACCATCTATCTTTATCATATCATTGTTTGGGTCCTTATCGCCAAACGGCCTGGTATCCCAGTGAGCTGCCAACAAGATTCTCTTTTTTGCACTAGGGTTAAACGAGGCGATAATATTCTTAAGCTGAACCTCCGTTCCGTCATAAACCCTGTCTTTGAATGCCTGCACAGTCACTTTACCTCCATATCCTTCAAACTTATTTACAAACCAATTGGCTGCTTGCTCATGAGCCTCAGTATTTGGCACTCTGGGGCCAAACTCCACCTGCTGCTCCACAAAAGCATACAGTGAATCCTTGTTGGGTCTGGGAGCCTCTTTTAAGTTCAGGCTTGCTTTTGCTACAGAAGTTTTGCTTCCCGTAGAGTCGCAAGAAAAAGTAATAGCGGCCAAAAATGCCAACAGCAGTAAACAGGCTTTTTTCATAACATCTTATTCTTGAGGTAAAAATAAAGGCATTTCTGGTTCTGAACGAATGAAAGAGCTATTTGATATGAAATAAAAAACCTCTATTTTTGCAACACTTAATGGTTACTTTCCAGAGGGGACAGCAAGTCCCCTCTTTCATTATTGACTATGAAAGAACTAACAGACCAAATAAAAACGCTTGCAGAAGGCCATTTGAAAGACGACAGCTACTTCATTGTAGATGTGATTTCCAAAGGTGTTTCGGGCAAAACAAAGATTTTGGTGCTGTTAGACGGAGACCAGGGAGTAACCATAGATGATTGTGCCGAATTGAGCAGAAATTTGGCTGAAGATATTGAACTGGAAGATCTTATAGATGTGGCCTATGTACTGGAAGTTTCTTCACCGGGTCTTGACCACCCGCTTGCATCGCTAAGACAGTTCAAGAAAAATGTAGGTCGCAAACTGAGGGTCAGACTGAAGTCAGGAAGCCAGATAGAAGGCAACCTTCAGGTAGTAAACGAAGCCGCCATAGTGTTGGCTGCAGAAAGTAAAGAGAAAAAAAAGAAAGTGGTAGAAGAGAAAGAGATTTCCTTCGCGGATATTGAAAAAGCCAATGTGTTAGTGTCATTTAAGTAAAGAAAATGGACAGTGGAATTTTAATTGAGTCTTTTGCAGATTTTGCAAAGCAGAAAAATGTCGATAGACCTACCATGATCAGAATTCTGGAAGATGTTTTCAGAACAATGATCCGCAAGAAATTCGAAGTAGACGATAATTTCGACATCATCATTAACGCAGACAAAGGAGACCTTGAAATATGGAGGTTTAGAGAAATCGTTGATGACGACTCTGAAGATATTTGGGACTATGATAAGATTAGTCTCACCGAGGCCAGAAAAATTGAGCCTGACTTTGAAATTGGCGAAGAAGTAGCTGAAGAAATCAAGCTGGAAGACTTTGGCCGAAGAGCTGTAATGACCGCTCGTCAGACACTAATTCAACGAATCAAAGACCTGGAGAAGGACATTCTGTACCAGAAATACAAAGACTTGGTTGGCGAAATTATTTCGGCCGAAGTTTATCAAATTCTGGGCAGAGAAGTATTGCTGGTAGATGGTGAAGGTAATGAGCTTTCACTGCCTAAGAACGAGCAAATTTCTAAAGACAGATTCCGTAAAGGAGACAACGTAAGAGCCATTGTAGATCGTGTTGAAATGATCAATGGCAACCCGAAAATTATCCTTTCCAGAACATCTGGTGAGTTCCTCGAAAGACTGTTCGAAAGCGAAGTTCCGGAAGTATACGATGGCCTCATTACCATCAAGAAGGTGGTTCGTGAGCCCGGTGAAAGAGCAAAGGTAGCTGTTGAATCTTACGATGACAGAATAGACCCTGTAGGAGCTTGCGTGGGTATGAAAGGCTCCAGAATTCACTCCATTGTAAGAGAGTTGCAAAACGAGAATATTGATGTGATCAACTTTACCGACAACATGGAGCTCTACATTGCCAGAGCTTTGAGTCCGGCAAAGATATCGAGCATGAAAATACTGGGCGATGAGGGACGCGTATCTGTGTATCTCAAACCAGATCAGGTGTCTTTGGCCATCGGAAAAGGAGGCCAAAACATTAAACTCGCTTCTAAGCTGGTTGGCTTAGAAATAGATGTATTCAGAGAATTGAGCGACTACGAAGAAGAAGATGTTGATCTGGACGAATTTGCCGATGAGATTGACAGCTGGATTATCGATGAGCTCAAAAGAATTGGCCTTGATACTGCCAAAAGTGTTTTAGCCCTTGCTCAAGACGATATTGTAAGAAGAACTGAGCTGGAAGAAGAAACCGTAAAGTATCTATTCGAAATCCTTAATAAGGAGTTCGAGCAATAGTAGAATTTTATAAAACCTTAAAAAGAGGGATATTTGAGTATGTCAGAAGATAAAATGATGAGGCTAAGCCAGGTGGCAAGAAAACTAAACGTGGGTAGAAACACCATCGTAGATTTTCTTTCTGCTAAGGGCTTCGCGGTAGATAGCAGCCCTAACGCCAAGATATCTGGAGAGCAATATGATATGCTGGCCAAGGAGTTTGCTGCATCGGCCCATGAGAAAGAAGAGGCCTCTCATCTAACCATTGGGACGAAACATGTAGAAGACATGGTAATCGACTCCAGTGGTATTACGACAGAACCATTTAAAGAAAAGGAGCCTGCCAAAAAAGAAGAGCCTAAGAAGGCAGAGCCCAAAGCTGAGGAACCTAAAAAACCAGAGGCCAAGCCAGAAGCTGAAAAGCCTGCTGAAGAGGAAAAGCCGAAGGAAAAGGAAGAGCCGAAGGCCGAACCGGTAGCCGAAAAACCGAAGGTTACTGAACAACCCAAGGCAAAGGAGGAAGAGCAAGAGGAAGAAGAGCGAAAACCCGGACTACGGGTGCTAGGCAAAATCGACCTTGATGCCGGTAAGAAAAAGCCCGAACAAAAGGCTCCTGAGAAGAAAGAAGCACCTAAACCTGAGCCAAAGAAAGAGGAGGCTCCCAAGGTAGAAAAAGCTCCTGAAGCCCCTAAGAAGGAAAACGAGCTCATTGAAGCCAAAGCCGATTCACTAAGAGGACTGAAGGTACTGGGTAAAATAGAACTGCCGGTAGACAAGCCCAAGAAGTCGAAAGATGACGACAAACAAAATCAGGGCGAACACCGCGGCAAACGACCAAGAAAGCGAATTCAACAAACTAAAGTTGAGCGTGCTTCTAAAGGCGCCAATGACAACCGAAGAGGAGGCAATCAAAGAGGAGGCAAACGCCAGGCTCCGAAAGAAGAGCTTACCGATAAAGAAATTCAGGAACAAATTAAGGAAACACTTGCCCGTTTGAGCGGAGGTGGAAAAGGTGGAGGAAAAAGCCGCTCCAAGTACCGAAAGGAAAAGAGAAGTGCTGCTGCCGAAGCTGCCGAAGAGCAAATGCTCAAACAGCAAGAAGAAAGCAAAATTCTTAAGGTTACTGAGTTTATCTCAGCCAGCGATCTGGCCAGTTTAATGAACGTATCGGTAAACGATGTGATTTCCACCTGTATGTCTTTGGGAATGTTCGTTTCCATAAACCAGAGACTGGATGCCGAGGCCATAACCATTATTGCCGATGAGTTTGGCTACGATGTTCAGTTTACTTCGGCCGATGATGAAGTAGAAGTACTGGAAGAAGAAGACAGCCCGGAAGATCTGCAAGAAAGAGCACCAATTGTTACCATAATGGGTCACGTTGACCACGGTAAAACTTCATTGCTCGATTACATTAGAGACGCCAACGTAACTGCCGGTGAGGCGGGTGGAATTACCCAGCACATTGGTGCATATGATGTAGAAACCAAAGATGGTAAACGAATAGCATTTTTGGATACACCAGGTCACGAAGCCTTTACGGCCATGCGTGCTCGTGGAGCTAAAATCACTGACGTTGCCATTATTGTAGTGGCTGCAGACGACAACGTTATGCCTCAAACCAAAGAGGCCATAAATCACGCTCAGGTAGCGGAGGTACCTATTGTTATAGCCATTAACAAAGTAGATAAGCCCAACGCAAACCCTGACAAAATCAGAGAAGAACTAGCCAACCTGAATATTCTGGTTGAAGACTGGGGAGGAAAGTACCAATGCCAGGAAGTTTCGGCCAAAACGGGTCAGGGAATTGATGAGCTTCTCGAAAAAGTATTGCTCGAAGCAGAACTTCAGGAGCTAAAAGCCAACCCAAACAAGAATGCCGTAGGAACTGTGATAGAAGCCTCTCTCGATAAAGGTAGAGGATACCTCGCCACCCTTATGGTACAATCAGGCACAATGAAAATTGGCGATGTTGTGTTGGCAGGGTCGCACTATGGCAAAGTAAAGGCCATGTTCGATCACCGTGGCAACCGACTCAAAGAAGTTGGCCCTTCTACCCCGGTTCAAATGCTTGGTTTAGATGGTGCCCCTCAGGCCGGAGACAAGTTCAACGTAATGGACAGCGAGCGAGAAGCTCGCGAAATTGCCAACAAACGTGAGCAGATACTCAGAGAGCAAAGTGTAAGAACCAAAAAGCACATTACACTCGATGAGATTGGAAGACGTTTGGCCGTTGGAAACTTCAAAGAACTCAATGTAATTGTGAAGGGTGATGTGGACGGTTCTGTAGAAGCACTGAGTGATTCCTTGCTTAAGCTCTCTACTGATGAGGTTCAGGTAAACATCATTCACAAGGCCGTTGGTCAAATCTCAGAGTCCGATGTACTACTGGCCACCGCTTCTGATGCCATTATTCTGGGCTTCCAGGTGAGGCCATCGGGAGGAGCAAGAAAACTCGCTGAAACCGAAGAAATCGAAATCAGACTTTACTCCATCATCTACGATGCCATCAACGAGATCAAAGATGCTATGGAAGGCCTGCTGGAACCAACTGAAAAAGAAGTAATCACGGGTAATATCGAAGTCCGCGAAACCTTCAAAATATCTAAAGTGGGTACTGTGGCAGGATGTTATGTAACCGATGGTTATGTGAAACGAAATAATCAAATCCGACTAATCCGCGATGGTATTGTAGTATATACCGGAGACATCGGCCAACTGAAGCGTTTCAAAGACGATGTAGGTGAAGTAAAAGCCGGTTACGAATGCGGGTTGAGCATTAAAAACTTCAACGATATCAAAGTAGGAGATATAATTGAAGGTTTTGAAATTCAGGAAGTAAAAAGAACGCTCTAATTATAAATTAGGAGTTTCTACAACTGTCTCAAAAGCAAATTGGAACTTTGAACAATCGTCAAAGACCGGTGCTTTTGAGGCAGTTTTTTTTTACTACTTCACCGCAGACCAGCTCAGAGAATCAATGAGATTGTGTATGGAGGCCTCAATAGCTTTAAGCCGTTCCGGTGCGCCATCATAATCGACCACCGTTTTCTTCTTGCCCCCATTGTAAAAGCTTACAGTAGTGGTTGGCAAATCCTTTCGACTGGATGTGTATTGGCTCTCCAATTCCATAAAGCGGTTTTCTACAAACAAACTTAGCAGCTCATCCAACCGTGCCTCAGGCAGCCGAGCCTCAAAGCTTCCTTCAAGAGGAAGAAACTTCCGGGCATTTAGTATCACCTTTCCTGAACTGAAAATTGAAATATCATAATCAGGGCAAGCACCCATGCAAGCTGTTTTCTTCATGAAAACAACAGGCAGTTCGCTTCCGCTATTTTCGGCCGATTTGCACCCAAATAAAATGAGCATTAAAAAAACAAAGTGCTTTTTCATAGAGAACCAGTTATAGTATTAACTTAATACAATGTATGTAGTTTATCAGTTTAAACGTCAAATTTTGAATCAGTTTCATACAGAGTGTACCGAATGATGCAATAGGCGTTTTTCTTAATAGCACTCAAGAAAGTTAATTGAACATTTGCCATGAGAAAAATATTTGTTCTGCTACTAAGTTTAGGGATACCTCAACTCAGCCTTGCCCAGCAAGCCGAAAGGCTAGATGTACAGATACCCGTTATTTGTTACGCTTCAGATGAGAGCCCCGGAACACGCATTTTTCATAACCCGGCTCACTATGCTCGCTTGCGCAATGCCCTGAACCATGGCAACAGCACCCGTCAGAGGGCCGATATTCGGGTAGAATACAACGGATTCAGTGAAGAAGCCAAAGCGGCTTTTCAGGCTGCCGTAGACATTTGGGCAGGGCTAATCTCCTCCCCGGTCCCTATTCGAATTAATGCCACCTGGCAGAGCCTCGATGAAGGTGTACTGGGATCGGCCATCTGGAATACCGCCTTTCGCAATTTCGATGGTGCCAAGCAACTAAACACTTGGTACCCGGTGGCACTGGCCGAAAAAATGGCCCGCCAAGAGCTCAACAGCCCCAACGAGCCCGACATTGTTGCCAATTTTAACAGTCGCGCACCCTGGTATCTCGGCACCGATGGAAACCCCGCCCCCAATCAGTTCGATCTGGTCACTGTAGTACTGCATGAGATTGGTCATGGTCTTGGTTTTGTAGATAGCTTCAATTACTCCGAAGACTCCGACCTGGGCTCGTACGGAATTCAGGAGTTCCCTTTTATTTTCGACTTGAGTGTGGAAAACAGTGCCCGGGAGTCGCTCATAGAAATGGGCAACAACACGGTGGCCTTAGGCAATGCACTCTCCAGCAATGCCGTGTATTTTAACTCGCCCACTTCTGAAGCCAGTACAGGTACAAGACCAAGGCTATATGCACCAAACCCCTATGATGCCGGATCGAGCATAGCACACCTTAATGAAAACACCTATGCCTCGGGAAATGCCAATTCACTAATGACTCCTCAAATTGGATTCAACGAGGTGATGCACGACCCGGGCCCCGTAACACTGGATATGTTTGGAGACATGGGCTGGGAACTCACTTATATAGACAGCATTGATAGGCCAAATACAGAAGACATTACCTCAGATACCTACACCATTACAGCCAAAGTTTTCAGCGATATCGGATTCAACCCCAATGAGGTTCGCCTGTTTTACTCAACGGATGGCTTTGTAGCCAACAGTAGTGAGGTTCAAATGACGAGTACTAACAACGCCAATGAATTTAGTGCGCAAATACAGTCGGCTAAAACAGAAGGCCAGGTGTACACTTACTATATCACCGCGGTTGACGATAAAGGCCGACAGTTTTCGAGACCCAGTGTGCTGGTTCCTGAACGATACCTCAGGTTTCAGTCGGGAAATGATAGTGAAGCCCCCATAGTGTCGCACACTCCTCCCAATTTTATCCGAACCACCGATCAGGGGGTTACTCTGGAAACTACGGTAACCGACTTTTTACCGGTAGACGTAACCCTGGAGTACGCAGTAAATGGTGGGACTTTGCAAAGCGCAATATTCAGGCTGGCTAACCAAAATCAGAATTTATATCGTCTTTTCTTAGACCTCTCTTCACTTAACCTTGCCGATGGAGATTATATTGAATACCGAATAAAAGCTACTGACCAGGCCGCTGCGCGCAATGAAACTGTTTTTCCGGCAACAGGTTTTACCAAAGTAAATGTAGTAGCCACTGCAGAGCCCCGGCACTTCTATTTCAACAACTTTAACAACATCTCGGAAGCGGCCGAAGACTTTTTTACCAGCGCCAACTTCTCTATTCGTGAAGAAGCCACATTTGAAAACGGAGCCATTCATTCAGATCACCCCTATGCCGATGGTACCGGAAGCAACAACGAAAGCAATTACACCTTTGAGCTAAAAATACCCATTATTGTCAACGAACAGAATGCTAAAATGAGCTTTGATGAAGTAGTACTGGTGGAACCCGGGGAAGCCAATTCGGAGTTTGGCGACAACGGATTTTACGACTATGTAATAGTGGAAGCTTCTAAAAATGGAGGAGAAACCTGGCTACCCCTGCTTGATGGCTATGATAGCCGGGTGCGCTCCAACTGGTTTTCCCGTTACCAAAGTAGTTTAGTAGACAACAATTCAACCGCTGTTGGCGAGTCTTCCATATACGCCAAACGAGAAATTGACTTATTAGCCAGTGGCGATTTTGAGGGTGGAGACGAGCTTCTCATTCGTTTCAGGCTGTTTGCCGATGAAGCCGCTCACGGCTGGGGTTGGGCCATAGACAATCTGAACATTCAAATGGATGTGGTACCACCAACTCTGAGGCATCAGCACTTCAACTACGCATCAGAAAGTAACAGTCTTAGTTTCGATGCCCTGGTAACTGACAATGTGGAGGTAGATAGTGTTGCCTTGTATAGCGAAGTGAACGGACAGCCACAACCAATCATTCAGATGACTCATCTGGGGAGCAATCTCTACCGGGCATTGGTAGATATTACCGCCTTAAACGAAGGTGATGTAATTGAATATAGAATTGCAGCTTTTGATAGCCGCTCTCCTATAAAAAATGCTTCATTCCTGCCCGGGCCGAACGAGTTCTTCTCAATACCCCTTATTAACTTTGGTAACCCCGTTACAACTTATTCCAATAATTTTAACGAGGCCTCTGAAGATTTTGTAGGCAATTTCTTTGGTATAGAAACGCCCAGTGGGTTCAGCAACGGAGCCATTCATAGCCGGCATCCCTACCCTTCCAATTTCGGATTGTCCGGCAGTACTACTTTTACATATACGCTCAAAAAACCAATTACAGTGAGCGCAACTATGCCATATATAGCCTATGACGAAATTGCCTTGGTAGACCCTGTGGCCGATTACGCGGCTTTGGAAGTTTCTAAAGATGGAGGACAAACATGGCTGGAACTCAGGCGATCTACAGCCAATACAGAGTCTTCGGTTTGGGGCAATGCATTTGCGGCCGGCACTCCTCCTGAGCCATCAATGTTTAGAACCAGGTTAGTAAAACTTACAGACAATGCCCAGATAAATGCGGGTGACGAAATACTACTAAGGTTTAGGTTGGAAAGGCGCGGCACCAGAGAAGGCTGGGGTTGGGCCATTGACAATTTACAAGTTCAAAACGACCAGATTACAGCCATTGACAATACTGCATTTAATTTGGGCACCGAAATATTTCCTAACCCGGTAACCGGAGACCTGCTTTACATAAAGAGCATGGAAAGTAGTGGTTCGATTGATATTAGCCTTAAAACCATGAATGGTCTTGAAAAGCTGAGTGCCAAAGGTGTTGAGCTAGATGATTCACGGCAAACGGCCATAGACATTTCAGGCTTGCCTTCGGGTCTTTACATTCTAAGGGTGGTACAGGGCAGAAGCTCCAAAGTATTTAAAGTGTTGAAACTGGAATAATCTGCTTTGGAAAGAATAACTTGAGCCCCGATTGTTTACCTGATTAGGGCTCAATGTTCGTTTTCTACTTTTTGGGTTGGCTCACAGCTATTGTATTCATTATGGGTATGATTAAACCGTGGTGGGTTCTTTGGTGGCTTGCCACTAAAAACCGCTACAAAGTTCTAGCCTACTACGGAACCCTATTGCTTGCCTTATGGCTACTTTACTTTTTCACACAATAACACTCTTTTGCCTTCTACATCTGTTAGAGCAAAAATGTAATGTTTACCTCCGTCTTTAAGCCCCGTTTTTTTCCTGATGTCTTTGACAGAAAGAGGATAATTGCGAACAGAGATATTGGCTTTATACTCAGGCAAGCACTTCTTCAGTTGCTTCTTGTTCAGCGATATCTCTTCCTTTACCCTGAACACACGACCGGGAAAATTTTTCACCTCACTGTGGTGAGTATAGAGATGGGTATTGGCATGAAGTTTAAAAAGGCCAAACTGCTGTGCACATGACTTAAAAGCTCCGGCCTTTAGAATGCTGGCATTTGGCTCATACAAAAACGGCCCAATGCTGCCCAAAACAACATCAGACTGTTCTTCATCTTCATAGGTAAACTCAAGGACTTCATTCTCATGCAAACCTGCCCCAAGGTTTATGGCCTTAATGTTTACCCGATTTCCCCCATTTTTATGCATTAGAAACAGTAGTTCCTTTACCTCGTTGTGAACAGCTACTACATGCACTTCTTTTACACAACCTAAATCGTTGACAGCCTTTTTAATGTCCAACATGGGAGAAACCTTTAAAAGCAATTGCTCACAACGGTTCATCAATTGCGGAAGCATTTCGACTACATTAGGACTGTAGTGCTCTAAAAAAACTACTTTTTGATCGTTTCCATCTCTTCGGGCGGGATCGAGATAAATGAGGTCCTGACTTTCTAGTTCATCAATGGCTTTTTCGGCCTGCTGCTGAAGGGTCACAATATGACTTCCTAAAACCCTGAAGTTATGCCTGACCAGCTCATGTAAATAGGCATTGCTTTCTACATGCACGGCATATTCAAAGTGCTGAGATATAAAGTAAGTATCTACACCAAACCCACCGGTCAGATCGGCCATACGCGTTCCCCTAACCAGCGAGGCCTTGTAACGGGCCGTTCTCTCTGAGGAACACTGCTCCATAGAAATGGCCGGAGGAAACAAAATACCCTCTTGAGCATACCAAGAGGGTATTTTATATTTAGCTTTTTGTCGTGAGGCTATTTGCTCCACCAAATCGCGCATGGCGATGTTGGGGAATGGGCTTTTTTTGAGCGATAACGATACCGGGTCTTCCGACAAATGCTCTTGAATAAAAGCCTGTACCTCCGCTAAAGCCAGCTGCTCTATCAAGCTATCTTGAGTTGTTTCTGAAGGTATTCTACAATCTGTACGGCATTGGTTGCCGCTCCCTTTCTAAGATTATCGGCCACAATCCAAAGGTTGAGCGTATTAGGTTGACTCTCATCTCTTCTAAGTCGGCCAACGAACACCTCATCTTTTTTATGAGCCGTAAGCGGCATGGGGTATACGTTGTGCTTAGGATCATCTTGCAAAACCACCCCTTCGGCACTATTCAATAAAGCTTTAACCTCTTCCATGTCAAAGTCTTCCTTAAACTCAACGTTCACCGACTCAGAGTGTCCTCCAACAGTGGGTATTCTCACCGTAGTAGATGTTATACCAATGGAGTAGTCATTAAAAATCTTGCGGGTTTCGTTCACCATCTTCATCTCCTCTTTGGTGTATCCATTGTCCAGAAATACATCAATATGAGGCAATGCATTCATGTCGATCTTATGAGCATAGCACATGGGCCCATCAATACCCTGCCGTTCGTTCATCATCTGATCTACAGCCGCTTTACCGGAGCCTGTAACCGACTGGTAAGTAGAAACAACAATACGCTTAAGGCCATAGCGCTTTCTCAGGGGTTCCAGTGCCACCACCATTTGAATGGTAGAACAATTGGGGTTGGCAATAATTTTATCTTCTGCTGTAAGCGTTGAGGCATTAATTTCCGGTACAATCAGCTTATGATCGGGGCTCATTCTCCAGGCCGAGGAGTTATCTACCACGGTTGTTCCGACAGCAGCAAACTTAGGAGCCCACTCCAAGGAGGTACTGCCTCCTGCAGAAAATATGGCAAAATCCGGAGCCTGAGCCACCGCATCTTCCATAGTGATTACAGTGTATTCCTTACCCTTAAAGGTTTTCTTTGTTCCGGCCGAACGGGCAGAAGCCACCAATAGCAGCTCATCAAATTGAACATTTCTTTCTTCTAGAACCTCCAGGATTTCCCCTCCCACAAGTCCGGTCGCACCTACAACTGCAATCTTCATAAAATCAATTCATTAACTATTTAGACTTAAAGTCGAAAAACGCGTCAAATTTACTACTTTAGTGTACCTGAGCACAAAAAATGAGAAATTGTTTTCTCCTTACTTTTCTACTCTGCACACAGTATGCTATTGGGCAGATAGGCAGTTTTCCCTATTCACAGGGATTCGAGAATGCATTTACCACCGGCAACAACGTAGAATTCATTACTGACTGGACAGGTAATGAGGTGTCTACCTCCAGCCGTATCTTTCAGGGAAGTGATGCACGAAGCGGCAGTTCCTCCCTACACATTATTCCAACATCTACTTTTAGTGGAGAAGTATTAATTACTCTCGACCTTACCGGAATTAGCAATCCGAAAGTCACTTTTTATGCCTATTCCAAACAAAATGGAGCCAGTTCAACACGACCGGTATTGCTTTCTTTTTCCACCTCTATTGATGATGGAAACAACTACTTGGACAACACCAGTATAGGTGATGAGACCACCTTTCCTAACAATAATCTAACCAGCTACACTGCCTATGAATATGAACTACCTACGGCAGCAAACGGTGAAAACAATGTAATTGTACGCATAACGGCCAGCAGAGGAGACGGAAGCGGATCGGCTGCCGAACTCGTAATGGACGACTTTACTATTGAGGAACAAGTGCTCCCTTTGGCCATTAGCAATACTACGGCCATTGACGCCAATACGGTGGAGGTAACTTTTAACCAGCCGGTGGAGCAGGTCACTGCCGAAACTGTCGGAAACTACGCCATAGACAATGGCGTTTCGGTAACCGCAGCTTCCAGAAGTTCTTCCCAAGTGGTAAGGCTTACTACCTCCGGCATGGTAAATAACAATTATACCCTTACCGTGAACGGTGTAGAAGATGAAGCAACTAACACGGCTGCCAATAACCTGCAGAGTAGCTTTAGTTATGTGGTTCCGCTGGCTATTGAGAGTATTAGCGTGGTAGATAAAAACACACTGCTGGTAGACTTTAATCTAAATGTAGAACAAACCACAGCAGAAACCCTTAGTAATTACGGTCTGGACAATGCCATGGGCAACCCAAGCTCCGCGGTAAGGAATAGTGTTTCTAATGATCTGGTAACCCTCACTTTTAGTACCGACCTGGCCGATGCCAGTTACACCCTAACCGTTGACAATGTTACAGATGAGTCTACACTAGCTACAGCCAGTAACCTTACCGGTACATTCAGCTATCTCAATTTGGCTGTGGAATCGGTTACGGTCAACTCTTCTACTAGCATTACCATAGATTTCAATCAAAACTTGAACCCTCTTTCGGCCGAGAACACCACCAACTATAGCGTTAATTTTGGAAGAGGGAATCCAACCAACGTAGTACAAAGCATTACAGACGCCTCGATAGTTACCTTAACCGTATCTCCGGGCTTGGTGAATAATACCTATGAGATTACCATAAACAATGTGGCCAATACAGCCGGCAACTCGGTGGCGACCAACCTTACGGCCAATGCTTCTTTTCAAACCCCCACTTCTACCAGGCAAATAGTAATTAATGAAATATATGCCGATCCATCGGGAGCCAATGCCCCAAGTCCGGTGGTTCTACCCTCTGGTTCGTCAGAAGAGTTTGTCGAATTGTTCAATACAAGCAGCGAGGCCATAGACCTGACCGGCTTTGAGCTTTCGGGAGGCACCATTGGTAACCATGTGCTAAATGGAGGTGACTATGTAATACTTACCTCTTCCAGCAATGTGGCCAGTTTTCAACCATTTGGCAACGTGGTGGCTGTTTCTTCATGGAATGCCCTCACCAACACTGGCGAAGCTCTTGTGTTACGGGACAACCTGGGCAACCTAGTCGATAGCCTGACCTATGACCTGACCTGGTATAGAGACAACAACAAAGCCGATGGTGGCTGGAGTTTGGAGCAAATAGATCCGGAAAGACCCTGTAGCGATGTAGACAATTGGAACTCTTCCATAAGTGCGCAAGGAGGCACGCCAGGTACGATAAACTCCGTATTCGATAACACTCCTGATAACAGCGCTCCGGGTATAGTCAATGTGTTGGCTAACTCCAATCAAGAAATTGTGGTGTTGTTCGATGAGTTTATCGATCCGGCTTCCGTGAGTGGAGCAACGTTCGGGCTCAACCATGGAGCGGCCGTTTCTTCGGCCACACAAAACCTTCCGTACGGACGCAGCATTACCCTGAGCCTTAGTCCCGCGATGAACTCCGGCAATATTTTTACCCTTACAGTAAATGGGCTCACCGATTGCGCAGGAAACGCAGTGGTCAATGGCACTTTCGACTTTCTGTTCGACAATGAAGCACCCGTATTGAGCCGATTGGTCTATAAAACTCCTCAGCAAATAGATCTGATTTTCGATGAGCAACTCAATGAAAGCATTGCCGAAACAGAAACTAACTTTAGCATTAACCAGGGAATAGGCAACCCTTCGCAGGCTACTTTAAATAACACACAGCGCAACAGGGTTAGCCTAACCTTTGGCACCACCCTTACAGAAGGAGACTCATACACCCTCTCCTATCAAAACATGGCCGATACCTTAGGCAATACAATTACAAACAGCAACGAAGTGTTCGGCTTTGTGAACCAAATTGACACAGTGATAGTGGTGAGCAGCCAGCTTCTAGATGTGTATTTCGAGGCCGATCTGAATGAGCCGGCTGCGGAAACAGTAGGCAACTACCTGGTGAACAGAAGTATAGGAAACCCTATTAGCGCGGCTCTAGACAACAGCAACCCCAGGTTAGTGCATTTGGTTTTTGACAGCTCATTTCCCGAGAATACAACTACGGAAATATCTTTCGAGAACATACAAAACTCTAGTCTGGCCTACCTTCAGCTTTTCAATACTCCTTTTGTATATGACACAGACGACCCCGATATCGATTCGGTAGTGGTTGTAGACCAGAATACCTTACAGGTCTATTTTGATGAAATATTGGATGAAACCAGCGCTGAAACCATTAACAACTACTCCGCAAACAATGGCATTGGCACCCCTGCTCAGGCTATACTTCAACCGGGGGGCACTTCGGTGGTTTTAAATTTTGCAGTGGATTTTGAGCAGGAAGTCAAAAACGTACTTACCCTAACTGCTATAGAAGATTTAGCAGGAAACGCCATTTCAACCAACCGAAACTTTGATTTTACTTTCGACCGGCTGCCGCCAAGGCTTGTGGGGGTTGAACTGCTCTCTCCCGTGGTTTTGGCGGTTGAATTCTCAGAAGAGGTAGTCAAAGCGGTGGCAGAAAATGTGAACAATTACTCGGTCAATAATGGTATAGGAAACCCCATTCAGGCGGTTAGAACCGAAAAAAACACAAGTATTGTTGAACTAACCTTCAGCAACCTGGGCAACAATACCAGCAACACGCTAACCATTTCCAATATCTCCGACCTGTTTAACAACGATCTGCCGACCAACCTTACGGCAAGTTTTTCTACTTTGCTACCCGAATTTGGTCGCTTCATTGTATTGAGCGACACAAGTATTCAAATTCAGTTCACAAAACCTCTTACAAAGGCAAGTGCCGAAAGAATCAGCAACTATGGATTCGATAGAGGTCTTGGCCCCTTTAGCCTGGTTCAAAGTAGCACAGATGCCTCTATTGTTACTCTCTATTTAACCACAAGGCTTGAAGAAAACCTCAACTACCGCTTAGTTATTAATAACCTTCAAGACCTTGACGGAAACACAGTGCCGCCAACCACTTTCGATTTTACATACAATGATCTTATTACACAGGTGAGCCTCATTAACGCCAACACTTTGGAGGTGCTCTTTGAAGTGGATGTGGATGAAACCCTTGCCGAAACCAGCACCAATTACTCCCTCAACAAAGGAATTGGCAACCCCTTGACTGCCGTTAGGAGTTCGACCAACAGCAAGCGGGTTACCTTGTTTTTCGATAAGGCCCTGACCGAATCGGCTACCTACCAACTTACCATACAACGCATAAGAGACATATACGGAGACGTGGTTCCGGCCAGCAGAACTACCCTGCTCTACGATGTAACTCCCCCGGCCATTAGCGCTGTAAACTCTACCTACAACAACGAAATAGATGTAATATTCAACGAACCACTCGACAGGGCAACAGCCACCAGCCTCAACCATTACTCCTTGAACAACGGGGTAGGGCAACCGGTAAGCATTCGTCTTTCAACCGATGCTACCACCGTAACACTCCGTTTTGCCAATAGCCTCGTAGACGGTTTGAACTATACACTCACTGTAGACCGGGTAGAAGACCTGCAAGGCAAAGCCATTGCTGCCTCTACCTTCGACTTTACCTTTAGTTCCCCAATATCTCCGGCCTTCAGAGACCTGGTGATTAATGAAATCTATTTCGACACACATTTTACTTCGGGCATACCCAATTACGAGTTTATTGAGCTTTATAATAGAGGTACCGAAGCCATAGAGTTGAGAGACTTTGCCATAACCGATAAGCGAGATACGGCCTACCTGACCAGTTATGTACTTCAGCCCAATGCTTACCTTACAGTTTCTACTCAGGCCGGTAAAGTAAGCCTGCAAAACTTTGGTCCGGCCATGGGAGTAAATCGCTTTCCTTCACTTTCCAATACAGGGGAGACCATTGTTTTTCTGGACAGAGACAAGAATGTTGTCGACTCACTGAGCTACACAAAGGCCTTTTACAATGACAACACCAAATCATCTGGAGGATACACCGTAGAGCTCATTAACCCCAACAAACCCTGCTTTGACCAAACCAACTATGCGGCATCGGTTCACCCAAACAAAGGCACTCCCGGAGTCCAAAATTCGGTGTACGACACCACACCCGATACTACGCCACCCTTATTGCAAAGTGTCTCTGTAGTTTCAGGCACCCAACTGCGCCTTACATTCAATGAATCAATGAATTTGGCCTCGCTTATACCTGCCAACTTCACGTTGGAAGATGGCATAACCGTAAGCTCCATAACACTCGAAAACACTTTTGGAAGTCAGATACTGCTCAACCTAAGTGCTCCTTTCCAAACCGGAATATCGCGTACCATCACACTCAACAATATTCAGGACTGTACAGGAAACACTCTTTCCACACAAGGTACCTTCCTCAAAGGATCTACACCGGAGGCTAACGAGCTTTTGGTAACGGAAATAATGGCTACACCTGCCCCCAGCAACGGGCTTCCGGTAAGGGAATACTTTGAAATTTATAACAACAGTAGTGAGGTGATGGATTTGGGTCAGGTAATTTTTAAAGATGACAACGGCACCTACCGTCTAAGCAGTTTTAATCTGCAACCTGCCGAATACATTATTATAACCAGCAACTCCGGGGCTACCGACTTAGCCGTTTATGGACACGTCTTGGGAGTTAACTCCTTTCCTACCCTTACTGAAAAAGATCGCATACGGCTGGAAAACATCCATAACGAATTAATCTTTGAAGTTGAATACGACAAAACCTATTACCAAAACGACAGTAAAGACGATGGTGGGTTTAGTATAGAAATGATTAATCTGGCACCGGCCTGTTTCGATAAAGCCAATTGGATAGTGACCAACTCTTCTGTTGGGGGCACTCCTGGAGCTCAAAACTCAGTATATGACAATTCACCTGATACCACGGCTCCAACCATTACGCAGTTCACAGTGGTTTCCTCAACTACTTTCGATATTCAGTTTAGCGAATCTATGAATGTGGCCACACTGGTTCCTGCCAACTTCACCTTTTCAGGAGGGCTCAGTTTAAGCAGCATTACTCAAACCGAAAAGTTCGGCCGAAAAATTAGGCTTACTCTTTCTACTGCCTTTGCCACCGGAACACCATATACACTTTCTGTTAATAACCTGAGCGATTGTGCTGGCAATATACTGCCACAGCAAATCCTTCAGTTCAGCCGGGGTGCCACACCTTCACCAGGCCAACTCATTATTACCGAAATAATGGCCAACCCCACTCCAGCTCAAGGCCTTCCGGAGGTAGAGTATCTTGAAATACTCAATGTTTCGAACCAAATACTATCACTAACCGGAGTAATATTAGCCGATGCTACCAACTCAACCCTGTTGGGTAACATGAATATAAGCCCGGGAGAATACGTTCTACTGGCTCCATCTTCAACTGCAAGTCAACTCAATGGTTACGGAAAAGTTTTGCCAGTAACCAATTGGCCCAACCTCAATAATACTGCCGACCGCCCGACACTATATACGCCAGGCGGGGTAGAAATACACCAGGTAAACTACAATTCCAGCTGGTACAGAAGCAGCACCAAGGCCAATGGCGGATATTCTTTAGAAATGATAGACCCTGACTTTCCATGCCTTGAGGGAGCAAACTGGATAGCCTCAGACAACCCAAACGGAGGAACACCGGGAGCCTTAAACTCTGTAGATGGCGACAACCCCGACCTTACCGGCCCTAGTTTGCTGCAGGCCGTGGCTGTTACCAAAAGCGTAGTGCAATTAACCTTTAGCGAAAAGTTAGAATCATCCACCGTGGCCCTGGACCGCTTTAGTGCCGACAATGGTTTATCGTTTATCTCCGCGCAACTGGATGAAACCAAAAGAATTGTGACCCTGGTTACGGCCACAGATTTGGCCGATAATAGCCTTTACACCATTACGGCAGACAACATTACAGACTGCACGGGCAACCTTATACAAGCCAATGGCAAATCCGCCACGCTCATTATTCCGGCCAAAGCCGAACCACTAGACATAATCGTGAATGAGGTACTCTTTAATCCGGTAACCGGTGGTCATCGTTTTGTGGAATTCTATAATCGGTCTAACAAATACATTAACCTAAGAGGCTGGAAGATTGCCGGCCTTACGAACACCCGGGTAATTACAGACAAAGACCTGTTTATCCACCCGGGATCCTACTTTGTGGTAACCTCAAACGGAGCAAACATTAAGAGCCAGTACCCCTCAGCCGATGAGTCTACCTTTATTGAAATTAGCTCAATGCCCAGCTTACCAACTAACGAGGGTACCGTGTTTATATACAATTTAAACAACCTGCAAATTGACCATTTCGCCTACAGTGAAGATTATCATTCTCCCTTGTTGGATGATGTGGATGGTGTATCGCTGGAAAGAATCCTGTTTTCGGGTGGTTCCAACGACAAAAACAATTGGTTCTCGGCCTCCTCGACAGAAAATTACGCTACACCCGGTTATGAAAATTCGCAGGCGCGCACCCCTCAAAACCAGATAGGGGCCGTGAGGGTAGATCCACCAACCTTTGCCCCCGATGTAGCCGGAGCCAAAAACTTCACCACGCTCAACTACGCCTTCGACACGCCCGGCAACACCCTGAACATTAGAATTATCGATGCCGAAGGACGCATAGTAAAAAGACTAACTCAAAACACTATTGTGGGCAAGGAAGGATTCTTTACCTGGGATGGCACTACCGAAGACGGAGGCAAGGCCAGAGTGGGATACTATATGGTGCTCATGGAGGTGATCTCAGCAGAGGGAAAAATCAGTTACATAAGAGACAAGGTAGCTATAGGTTCAAGACTTTAGTATAGCACAATTGACAAACTAACAATTGTTAGCCTAATGTTATGGATATTATAACAATGTTACCTATCTTTCTGTTAACCAACTAAATGAGACCACCAAAGAATCAACTAAATGAATTGCTTAATCAATGAGACTATCGATCGCTATATGCGAAAAGGTCGTAGAATGGACGTAATTGCCCGATACATACGGCTAAAGTACAAAGTAACCATCGAGAACTCCGCGTTATCCAAACGTTTAGATCTCATCAACTTAAATTACTAAAACTTAAAGGCTCATCACGAGCCTTTATTTTTGAAAAGTAATTTGGCCGAACCCGCCCATCACAGAATTAACACCCCAAAAAAGAGCAGTTCACCACACGAAAACTCAATTTTAGCTGTTTTTAAAAAACATATTTATTCTTTGTAAATGAGTTGGGTCAACTTATTTTAGCGCAAATTTTTTTCGACACTAATTCAATAACAATATGAGCCAGACGGAGAAAACAAGGTACTCAGAAAGTGAGCTAAAGGAATTTGAGGCGCTCATTCTTGATAAAATAGAAAAGGCCAAAAATGAACTGGCCGAATTGAAGAAAAGTCTTACCAAAAGTGGTGACACCGGTGAAGACATAACCAATAACTCTACAAAAGTATTGGAAGACGGTGCAGACACGCTGGAAAAAGAAAACCTTAACCAGTTGGCGGCACGTCAGCAAAAGTTCATTAACAACCTGGAAAATGCTCTTATCCGCATTAAGAACGGAACCTACGGTATATGTGTAGATACCGGCAAGCTAATTTCCAAAGAGCGTCTTAAGGCCGTTCCGCATACCATGCACTCCATTGAAGCCAAATTGGCTCAGCGCAGCTAGTGGACTTTTTGGCCAACCATATTGAAGCGCTCATTTTCTGTGCTCCCAAACCCATTAAGGCAGAAGACATACAGTCATGCCTAAGCGAAATGTTTGAGGCCGATGTTCCCATGGAAGATATCGATAAAACCATATCTTCCATACAGGAAAAGTACGCAGCCGATGCATATGCCTTTGAGGTAATTAAGAGCGGAGGAGGCTATCAGTTTCTTACCAAGCCGGCCTATCAGGCGAGTATTGGCATATTACTAAAGCAGCAGTCTAAAAGAAGACTCTCTGCCTCTGCTCTGGAAACCCTATCCATAATTGCCTATAAACAACCCGTCACTAAATCGGAAATAGAACAGATAAGGGGAGTTAACTGCGACTATACCGTGCAAAAACTGCTGGAAAAAGAGCTCATCGAAATCAAAGGCAAGGCCGAAAGCATAGGTCGACCAATGCTCTACGGTACCTCCGAGAAATTTATGGACTACTTTGGCATTAACGACCTGAAAGAACTACCCACCCCCAAAGATTTTGCCCAGAACGACAACGAAATAGGCAGCCCCGAAAAAGAAGAAGAGCCCAGCATAGAAGAAGATTAACTACCTTTGCCCAAAACTACAGTAGTGATACTGCACAAGAATTATGGGCAAAAAACCATTCAGACCAAAAGGCCACTCCGGCCTCAAACACAAAGCCTCAAGTAAACAAGCTGCTCCGGAAAAGAACGTGATGGAAGCTTTTCCTATGCGGCTCAATAAATACATTGCCAACTCCGGGCTATGCTCCAGAAGAGAAGCCGATAAACTCATTGAACAGGGAGAAATTACCGTAAATGGCAAAGCAATCACCGAAATGGGTTTTCAGGTGCAAAAAAATGATGTCGTGCGGCATGCAGGCAAGGTGCTAAAACCCGAGAAGCCCGTATACGTGCTCCTGAATAAACCCAAAGGTTATATTACTACAACCTCCGACCCGGAAGGCAGAAAAACCGTAATGGAGTTGGTAAAGAATGCCTGTACGGAGCAAATATTTCCTGTAGGAAGGCTAGACCGAACCACTACGGGCCTGCTTCTTTTTACCAACGATGGAGACTTGGCCAAGAAACTCACCCACCCCTCCGGTAACATTAGAAAAATATACCAGGTAACCTTAGACAAGCCCCTTACTAAAAACGACTTCATTGCTATTGTTGAAGGATTTGAGTTAGAAGATGGCCCTGTGCGGGTTGACGACCTGGCCATATTAGACGCTACCAAAACGGTAATAGGCATTGAGATTCATATGGGCCGAAACCGAATTGTGAGAAGAATCTTCGAACACTTTGGCTATCGGGTAGAAAAACTCGATCGAACCGTTTTTGCGAGCCTCACTAAAAAAGACCTCCCCCGTGGAAAATGGAGGTTTTTGAGTGAAAAAGAATTGCGCTCGCTTAAATAAAAAATAGTATGCATGCATACTATTTTTTCGTGGTTTGTTATATTCGCAAAGATGTGCAAACGATTTCTATACCCATCAATAAAAAAAGCCTCACGAGGAGGCTTCTGGGTTGTGGTGCTGAGTGGATTCGAACCACCGACTCACGGATTTTCAGTCCGATGCTCTACCAACTGAGCTACAGCACCTGAATTGGAGGCACAAAAGTATACAAAAAGTTAAAGCGTGCAAAACATTTTCAATAAATTCAAAATTCAAACAGAATCGCCAACAAAGCCCATTTAAAACATGGAATACTTGCCACAAATTGCCTTTGTAGTAGTCATTGCGGTGGCTACCTACCTCCTCTACAAACGAATTACACAAATTCGTAAAAACATATTATTGGGTCGCAAAGAGAGTAGAACCGATCAGCGGCCGAAACGCTGGAAGACCATGTGGCTGGTAGCTTTTGGGCAAAAGAAGATGTTTAAAAGAATTGTCCCTGCCTTTTTACACCTGCTCATATATGTCGGCTTTCTGGTCATCAACCTGGAGGTGCTAGAGTTTGTAATAGACGGCCTGGCCGGAACTCACCGAATTTTTGCTCCGCTTTTGGGCGATTTCTACACGGTGCTTATCAACATCTTCGAGTTTCTGGCTGTTGGCGTTCTGGTTTCCTGCATTGCCTTCTTAATCAGGCGCAACATACTCAAAGTAAAACGCTTCCATTCTCCGGAAATGAAGAAATGGCCAACACTCGATGCAAACCTGATTCTCGTCATCGAGATCATACTTATGTTTGCCATTCTTACCATGAATGCTACGGATATGCTCATTCAGGGACAAGATGAACACTATGCACAAACCGGTAAATTCTTCTTTAGCTCCTTTTTAACTCCCCTGTTCGAAGGCTTAAATGTATCCACACTTATTCTCATTGAGCGCTCGGCATGGTGGTTTCATATTGTAGGCATTTTGGCTTTTGCAGTGTATGTAACTTACTCTAAACACCTGCACATTGCCCTGGCCTTTCCAAACACTTGGTACTCCAACCTTAAAGCCAAAGGACACATGGAAAACATGCCTGTGGTAACCAATGAGGTGAAAATGATGCTGGGCATGCCTGTGGAAGGTGCAGAAAACCCGCCAACTGAAGTAGCCAGATTCGGAGCCAAAGATGTGAATGACTTGAGTTGGGTGAATATAATGAACGCTTACTCCTGCACCGAGTGCGGCCGTTGTAGCTCTGAATGCCCGGCCAACCAGACGGGCAAGAAGCTTTCTCCAAGAAAAATAATGATGGACACCCGCGACCGTGCAGAAGAGGTTGGAGCCAGTTTGGCCAAAGGTGGAAAAGGCCTGGAAGATGGCAAGTCACTCTTGGGTGACTACATCACCAAAGAAGAAATTAACGCCTGCACCAGTTGCAATGCTTGCGTAGAAGCCTGCCCGGTGAATATAGATCCGCTTTCTATCATCCTTCAAATGAGAAGGTATGTAGCCATGGAAGAGTCGGGTTCGCCAGCCAGCTGGAACAGCATGTTCCAGAATGTTGAGACCAATTTCGCACCATGGAAGTTTGCACCAACCGATAGGTTCAAGTGGGCTGATGAATTAAAAAACGCAGAAAAGTAAGAAGATGAGTACTATGAATACAAGTGTTCCAACCATGGCCGAAATGACCGCCAAAGGAGAAACCCCAGAAGTTCTTTTCTGGGTGGGTTGTGCCGGTTCTTTCGATGACAGATATAAAAAGGTAACCATTGCCTTCATAAAAATTCTAGAAAAAGTAGGCATCTCTTATGCCGTTTTGGGCGAGGAAGAAACCTGTACAGGAGACCCGGCTAGAAGGGCCGGTAACGAATTCCTCTTTCAAATGCAGGCCATGGCCAACATTCAGGTACTGGATGGCTACGGGGTGAAAAAAATTGTGACCGCTTGCCCGCATTGCTTCAACACTTTGAAAAATGAATACCCCGACCTGGGCGGCAACTATGAGGTCATTCACCACTCCACCTTTCTTCAGCAATTAATCAATGAGGGCAAGGTGAAAATGAAAGGTGGTGGAGAATTTAAAGGGAAGAAAATTACCTACCACGACTCATGCTACTTGGGCAGAGCCAATAATATTTATGAGGCGCCACGAGAGGTGCTGCAAGCATTGGATGCCGAGTTGGTTGAAATGAAAAGATGCCGAACCAAAGGCCTTTGTTGTGGAGCTGGTGGGGCGCAAATGTTCAAAGATGCTGAGCCAGGAAATAAAGAAGTAAATATTGAAAGAACAGAAGATGCCTTGGCCACCGGTGCCAACATTATTGCGGCTGCTTGTCCTTTCTGTATGACCATGATGCGAGATGGTGTTAAAAGTAAAGAGAAAGAAGACAGTGTAGAGGTCTTGGATCTTGCAGAACTAATCGCAAAAAATGAGGGACTTTAGTAAAAAAGAGAGGGGCGAAAGCCCCTCAACTATTTATTATTAAACTAAACTCACTCGCTTGAACGCTAGCCGTATGCCTGAACAAGGAATGAATCTCTTAAACTAGCGTTTTATGCCAACAGTACAAACTACAAAACTCTGTATGCATCTAATTACTGCTAGATGGTTAAATAGAGGCCTATAGAAAAGCTGGGGCTGGCCAATACCCTTCTTCCCGAGGCCGCAAAACCTACAGCAGTAGAAAGTCCAAAACTCTCTTTTATCCTGTAATTGAGTTCCGGAGTAATGGCCAGGTATTCAATATTGTTAGAGAAAATTCCATTGGAAGGCGTTTCTACATCGCTGCCATTGTTGAAGGAGTTGACACTATACACTTTTAAAGCTCCGGATAATCGGCTTGTAAGACTATGCCCCACCTCAACACCCCAGCGCCATTCATCGCTGAAATTGTTGCTCCTGTTATTAAACGCCAGTAAGGTGTTGACATAGCCCTTTCCCTGATTAATGCCCCGGCTCGCCTCCAGGCTTATCATTGTATTAAACTCACCGTCTCCTGTTTGCAGCACCCCTGTTTGGCCCCCGGCATCGTTTCCAAAAGGCAGCCCGAAAGTAACCGAAGCACTCATTACAACAGGTTTATTAGTTATGAGGCCATATTTGAAACTAATGTCCGTATCGCCAAACGAGTTTACCGCATCTCCGGGAGCTATTTGATTACCATTGGCATCTACCTGCTCATTGAGGGTAGCTCTTGAAAAGAAAGGCACATAACCAATCACGGTAAGCTTATCCGTCAATCCGTACTCTCCATACAAACTGGTAATGTACACACTAGCCGTGGCAATGTCTATTATCTCCCCATTAGGAGCATAATAGCTTCCTGAGCGAATGACATATTGGCTCCATTTAAAATACCCCTTTCCTTTTGGCGAAGGCCATCCGCCACCGGCATAGCTCAATTGCACCAGCAACCCTATCCCTATTATTAACACAATCTTCTTCATATCCACCTATTCAATTTTCTAATCGGCCTGCACCAAATACAGCCCCAAAGGGCTTACAATACACTAACACATGGTTGTATGAAAACAAGCGCACATTATCTATGCTGGTCTCATACACCTGCATACCGGAATTAGACTTTAGCCTACCCATCTCAAAGCCGCCCGTTACCGACCTTTCGTTATTCGATAAAAACACAAAAAGTCCGGGTCCGTTAGATGAACTAAAGTTTTGAAGAAAGGTAAGGCGCAGCTTATCATCTACCTCCTCCAACACAAACTGACCATTTACGCTGTAATCGTTTACCCCCATAAACCTACCCATGCGCTGGTTATTCCCAACTTGTGTTTCGGAAGCCGCTGCCACATCAATAGAATCGGCTGCGCCATTGTAGCTTGCTCTAATGCGCACGCTTCCCGGCATAATGGCTTCGGCAAGGCCCGTATCATCTACACTTATCACTTCAGGGTTACTGGAACTCCACGAAATCATTGAAGCTTCCATTTCTCCAAAACGATTAAAAAACTCAGCCATTAACTGATAAGATTCTCCAACCGCAATACTCTGCAGTCGCGTATTAATGCTCACCCTTTCCGGCACCAATAGCTCATCTACCACATCGGTGCCCACACAGGCCGTCAGAAGGGTAGTACAACTGACGATTAAAAAAAGCTTTTTACTTTTCATGAACTGTTTAACCCAAACCGTGGAATTTTTGTGACAATCAATTGGTTGCAAATGACAACCGAACGACATTTGACAAGTTAAAACCACTAGCATCGTTTACCTATGACAACTGCTTTTGACCAACTGAACGACAACGCACGCATCTGGATATTCCAATCTTCGGCACCTATTGACCCAGGTATTGAGCAGGTTCTGCTGGATGAAATTGATGCCTTTTTGAAAAAATGGGCTGCTCATGGCGCTGATCTTATGGCTTCTGCCACCCTATTACACCGTCAGTTTATTGTGCTGGGCATCGATGAACAGTTCAACATGGCCAGCGGCTGTTCCATAGACAGCATGATGCGATTTATGCAAGAACTAGCCGAAAAGCACAACCTGAACTTATTCGACCGAACTCTGCTGGCCTTTCTGAAGCAAAACAAAGTGGAGACGGTAGAGTTAAAAGCACTAAAGTCGCTCATAGCACAAGGCTATTTTGAAAATGGTGTGTTATTTTTCAATAATACCGTTCAAACCAAAGGCGACTTGCAAAAAAACTGGTTGGTAAAACCAGAGGAAAGTTGGCTCAAAAGATACTTTGATAGTGCAAAAAGCGTATTATAAGATAGCTTTTGGGAATTTTGCCCTAATTTACCACATATGAAGACGAAAAGCTTCTTGATGACTCTGGCCACGGTAATCGTATTGCTGGGCTGTAGTTCGAGTAAAAACTTTCTGGGAGTACAAGAAGAGCCTAAAAAGGTGGCTCCACGCCCTTCAAACCCTTCTGTAGGTCAGCCCGAGAATGCTGCCGATGTATTGGCCAAAGAACCGGAAAAAACCACTCCAAAAATTCTGCGAAGCTATGTTGAAGACCAGAATTACACACAGGCCATTAAAGAGTTTCAGGCGGCCCTGAGTCAAAATCCTGATGCCGCAGATATTAACTTCTACACAGCCGAATCGTACCGAAAACTTGGCGACCTCAGAGCTTCTACCCCCTATTATGAAAAGGCCATTGCCGGAGGTTTCGAAGATGAAGAATTGGAGTTAAACTATGCTCAGGCTCTGAAGGCCAGCGAAGAGTACGACAAAGCTCGCGAGGTACTGAGCAATTATCTTACTTATGCTTCTTTGGAAATTTACCGCGACAGAGCCCAAAGAGAACTAGCCAATTTGACCAAATTGGATAGTATCAGCCTGTATGTTCGAGATGTAGACCTCAAACCACTCGAATCCATCAACTCCGATCAATCTGAATACAGCCCGTTTTTCTACAACAACAAACTCTATTTTGTCAGTACCCGGGAGGCTACTACCTTCCAACGCTATGGCCTTCCTTTTAGCGATATATTTAGCGTAGACCTCGATGGCCTGAGTCCAAAAGCAGAAACGCTGAGCAAATTGCCCGACCTGTTTAACTCTACTAATATTAACGAAGGCCCTATAGCCTTTTCACCCGATGGAAACACCGTTGTGTTCGCCAAAGGCAACCCTGAAGGAAAGAAAGAAAGAAGAAGTGTAGACTTATATGTGGCTACAAAACGCAATGGTGAGTGGTCTACCCCAGCTCCAATGCCCATTAACAACCCTCTGGCCTGGGATACCTCTCCTGCTTTTAATCAATCGGGTACAACTATTTATTTTGCCTCCGACAGACCAGGAGGCTACGGTGGCTCGGATATCTACAGAGCAACCATTAACGCTCGCGGCCGCTGGGCCGATGTTACCAACATGGGGCCAGATATTAACACAGCCGGAGATGAAGTCTTTCCTTACGTTTCACCAGACAACAAACTCTATTTTGCCTCCAATGGACATGCCGGTTTCGGTATGCTCGACCTGTTTGTTGCTGAAAATAAAGGAGGCGTAATTACAGTAAAAAATATGGGGCCATCCTTCAACTCCAGTTCCGATGACTTTGGGCTTGTGTACAGCGACTTTCCGTTCGAAGGTTTCTTTAGTTCCAACAGGCCGGGAGGCAGTGGTGGAGACGATATTTATAGCTTCGTAGATAACTCAAGCGATTTAAAAACCATCACTTACACACTCAAAGGCACAACCTACCGGATTAATGAAGACAGCACACAAAGCATATTGGGTGATGTTCGTGTAAAGCTACTCGATGAAAATGAGCAACTGGTAGACGATGTACTTAGCAGTCGAGGAGGGTCATACAGTTTTAAAATTGACCCGGAAAAAAACTATACCATCATTGGCGAAAAGCAAGACTACTTCACCGCACGCAAGTTCTTTTCTACCGTAGGAGAAGGCATTCCACAAGAGGAGCTTGTTGAACGCTTCAATGAAAAAGTATTCAATGAAGATATTGCTCTGGATCCAATAATTCTCGAAAAGGCTATTGTGCTCCAAAATATTTACTACGACCTCAACCGTGCTGAAATCCGAAGTGATGCAGCGGTAGAGTTGGACAAATTGGTTCAGATATTAAAAGATAACCCGAACATACGTATTGAACTGAGCTCCCACACCGATGCCCGTTCAGATGACGACTACAACCTCGACCTCTCGCAACGCAGAGCACAAGCAGCGGTAGACTATATTGTTTCCAAAGGTATTTCGGCCGACCGTCTGATTGCCAAAGGCTATGGAGAGTCGCAGTTGGTAAATGGGTGTACCAATGAGCGAATTGATGAGTGTACGGAAGAGGAACATCAGCAAAACCGAAGAACAGAGTTTAAGGTAATAGAATACGAAAGAAACTAGCCTGACAGGTCACCCACACCATGGTGTGGGTAGCTTTGGCCTGACCAATAGTATTCAAATACCGTTCGTTTAGAGCAAGCCTTCCCCTTTTCGTGGGAAAGACGATAAAATTTTACTTTTGAGGCAACCTCTTCTTATTTTTGAGCCACTAACCATTCGATAATGAGCGACAGATATATGCAAAGGGGCGTGTCAGCGTCTAAAGAAGATGTTCACAATGCCATCAAAAACCTCGACAAAGGCATTTTCCCCAATGCATTCTGCAAAGTGGTTCCCGATCTAATTGCCGGAGACCCCGATTATTGCAACATTATGCATGCTGATGGGGCCGGCACCAAGTCTTCACTTGCCTATTTGTACTGGAAAGAAACCGGAGACCTAAACGTATGGAAAGGCATTGCCCAAGATGCCATAATCATGAACATAGACGACCTGCTTTGCGTAGGTGCCACCCAAAACATATTGCTCTCTTCTACCATTGGCCGTAACAAAAACCTGATTCCGGGAGAAGTCATATCCGCCATTATCAATGGCACTGAAGAGGTTCTTCAGATGCTGAGAGACAATGGTGTAAACATAATATCGACCGGTGGAGAAACAGCCGATGTGGGCGATTTGGTGCGCACAATTATTGTAGACAGCACCGTAACGGCCCGTATGAAGCGAGCGGAGGTAATTACCAACGAAAATATTAAACCCGGGCAGGTTATTGTCGGCCTGGCCTCATACGGTCAGGCCAGTTATGAAGAGGAATACAACGGTGGAATGGGCTCAAACGGGTTAACTTCTGCCAGACATGATGTGTTCCACCACTCCATAGCCGAAAAATATCCGGAAAGCTTTGACCCCTCTGTACCCAAAGAGTTGGTTTACTCGGGCTCAAAAAAACTTACCGACCCTGTGGAGGGCTCTCCCTTAGATGCCGGTAAGTTGGTCCTTTCTCCCACCAGAACCTATGCCCCTATAGTAGTAGAAATACTTAAAAACCTCCGCCAGGAGATTGGTGGAATGATACACTGTAGCGGTGGAGCTCAAACCAAAGTGCTTCACTTTGCCAAAAACGTACACATTGTTAAAAACAATCTTTTCCCCATACCTCCACTGTTCAAGCTCATTCAATCAGAAAGTGGTACCGAATGGAAAGAAATGTACAAGGTTTTTAACATGGGCCACCGAATGGAAATCTATATTGATGAAAAACATGCCAACGACATTATAGCGATTAGCAAAAGCTATAATGTTGATGCAAAAATTATTGGCCATGTTGAAAGCTCTTCTTCCACCAGCTTAACCATTGAAAATCAGGGCCAAAAGTTCTCATATTAAGCCCTAAAATTATGGCAAACCGCAGTGTTTAGCTATATTTACAATTCTCGACCTAATGTTTAACATTTAGTCGTCACCTAAACACTACGGACTTGGTATTTGAATCTTTCAAAAGATTTCAGAGGCTTGCCTTTGCAAGTGTGCTTATATTGATTTGCTATGTTGACGAGCTGTCAGGTCAAACGGCCATTACCAGCGCCACCTTCAACAATGTAACCACTGGCCTTACCACTTCCAGTTATACTGCCACTTCCCCTTCCGATGCCAGTGGAGGAATTTCTCCCAACACCACCTATACCGTTCGCTACGGCCAAACGCAAAACCAATTCATTACCAGCTATACACTAGGTACCACCACCTACAATAACTTTGTACTTCCTGATACGCTAATTATTCAGCGCACCGATGCTGGCAGGCAGCTCATCATCTTTTATGAATATGGCAGTTTAGACACCGGTCCAAATCCGGATGAAATAAACATTCAACCCGAACAGCAGGACAATGAAGAGGCTCTCTATCAAAGTGGCCTTTCCAATGCCGGATACGACAATATATTGGTAAACTCAGCCACCAACTTTGCCAATGTGGAGCGGGTAGATGTGATCTACTTTTCGGGCATTGTAACCTCTACTCCGGCCAACGCGGTTTTTCCCATAGTAGAGCGAGGAGGAAATGACGACATCCGCGTGGCAGCCATTAGAGGCTTAGATGCCAACGGGGTACCCAACGACTATTACCCAACAGTGGTTAGGGTGAGAGACAATGATGGAGACTGGGGTAGTCTTGGACAAAACCATACGTCTATTGTTATGCGAAGACAAGACGCCACGTCCAACCCACTACCACAAACCGTATTAGGGTCACAGGTACTCCATGGCACAGCAATAGACTTTACAGAGTTTGGTATTGGGGCTGACGAGATCGTTTACGGATACTCCATTTTTGGAGATGACGTCACAGTAACAGGCAGCGATCTGGTAGACTTCAGCAACGCAACCAACTACCCAACCAACACAGGTTCAGGTTCCGGACTAGACCTTATTGCCGGTATTTCTACAGCCGTGGCCAGTGACGATAATCTAAGAAAGGCCACCGGGCCGGGAGGCTACAAAGCAGCACTCAACACCTGGCTCAAAGCCAACGTAGGAGTTACCACTGCCACTGACGGAAGTAACGTAACCGACTGGCAAGATCAGTTCTTGGGCGACCATGACGCTACCACACTGGGGACCTCGCCAACTTACCGAGATGGCACAGCCAGTGCTCTTCAGGATATTAATTTTAACCCCACTATCGACTTTCTGTCGGCCACTGAAACCGGGCTTCAAATAGCCGATAATACAGACTTCAACACCGCAACCTCTTACGAAAGAAAGAGCATTAACATAGCCTTTCGTACGGGAGATGACGTAACCGTAAAGCAGCAAATATATGAGCAGGGAGGAGCTACCCGCGGGCTCAACGTTTACTTAAGAAGCGGTACCCTTTACGTTGGGGCCTGGAACGAAGCTTCTGACGGAGCAGGTTCCCCGTGGTCGTTCAATACCGTATCGTCTTCCATATCTACAGACACAGAGTACATTGTCACTATAGAGCTAGATGGTAACAACACCACTACCGGCAGTATGAGGGTTTATCTAAACGGCCAATCGATAGGTACTCTTTCAGGAGTTGGTCTGCTTTATGCCCACGGTGACGACATCGGAATTGGCGATGTGGCCGGAGGCTCTCTTTATGATGATGGCACCACGGCAGCAGCATCGTTTTACGGTAGCATACCAGAAATTATTTATTGCAACGAGCCCAGTGGTTTCAGCAGTTCGCAGCGCAACCGAATCGAAAGCTATCTGGCACTGAAGTATGGCATAACCCTAGACCAAAGTACTCCTGTAAACTATGTAAACTCTGCAGGAAGCGTGATTTTCAACACCACTATCAACGCCTCATCGGGTGGATTCTTAGAATACAACAACGACATTGCAGGCATTGGCAGAGACGATGAGTCTGAGTTTATACAACTAAGCTCTCAGAGCGAGAATTCCGGCAGCATTGTACGCATGGATAGAAACAGCGCCATTGGTACGGACGATACCTGGCTCATTTGGGGTAACGATGGTGGATCTACAACACCAAGCAGAGCAGTGACCAAGCCCGATGTCATCAATGAGAGACTTCCACGTGTTTGGCGCGTGGCCGAAGAAAACTCTGTAGGTGTTACCGATGTATCGTTTGATTTGACAGGTCTTGGCTTAGGGACTAATGCCGATGATTTTTCGCTGCTGATAGCCGGAGCATCTTCGGGAGGAGATTTCTCCAGTGCTACGGTAGTTACAGGAGGCACATTCAGTGGCGATGTAATAACCTTTACTAACGTAAACCTCTCCGATCTTCAATACTTTACTTTGGGAACTCAGTTTTTTATCTGTACTCCCGGCAATGTGCAAGACGGACTCTCTCTTTGGCTAAAGGCCGATGCCGAAACCTACAACACCGGAACCACAGCCGCCACCAACGGCCAAACCGTAGAAACCTGGGGAGACCAAAGCAGAAATAATTTTGATGCGACCAACGATGGAGGCACAACTAACAGAGCACCAACCTGGGTAGAAACCGATGTAAACTTTAACCCGGGTCTAAACTGGGGAGCCGGTACCAACGATATAGGGTTCAACCTGGGGAGCAATTACATTTTTGCTCCGGCCGCCAATGGCGGAGCCCATATGTTTTCATCCGTTCAACCCGAGAATACGCTTACCGGGGGCGACCGAAACAACAAATGGATTGTTAACTTCGGAAGCGTCAATGCATCGGCATACGGAATAGCGGCCTATGCCGACCGGGGAAATATAGTCGCTGATGGTAAGGACAACTTCAACATTTCTCCGACAGCCAGCAACTTTATTGCTGAGGGAGACATCAATACCAATGCCGGAACTGCCGACACCAAAACCTATAAAGTAGATGGTTTTACAGAAAACACGAGCACTGGCGTAGATATAGATATAGACGACTCCGGCATATCAGAGGCCAGCACTCATGGCTCTAATCAGGGCCCCGTATCCATTGGTCGTCAATCTCAGTCCAACGGGCTCGATAACAACTCCGGACGTAGGTTCTTTGGAGACATGCAGGAGGTAATTGTATACAATGAAGATATCTCCGAACTGGATGCTCAAAAAATACGCAGTTACCTGGCCATTAAGTACGGAACAACCCTGACCAATGACAACGATGCCGATGCCGTAATCAACGAAACCATATCGGGAAGTGTGGTTGAGGGAGACTATGTAGCTTCCGATGGCAGCACCATTGTATTCGACTATAGCGATAACACGGGTTTTGTTTCAAATATAGCCGGCATAGGGCGCGATGATGACACCTGCCTGGAGCAAAAGCAGTCAAGATCTGTCAATAGTGATGCCATACTAACTGTAGGCTTGGGTGAAATAGCCACTAACAATGCCTCTAACCCTAACTCTTTTGCCAGTGACCTTAGTTTCTTTACCTGGGGCAGCGATGGAGCAAGCACCGAATATGCCAGCAGAACCACCAACGGAACTCCCGGCACGGTAACGGAGCGAATGCTCAGGGTATGGAGAGCACAAGAAACGGGTACTGTTGGGGCCACAGATATATCCTTCGACCTTACCGGACTAACCGGATACTCCACAGACGCTGGAGATTACCAACTCATTGTAGCCAATGGAGGCGACAACACCTCTTTAGAAGCAGGTTCAACCATTACGGGAGGAACATTCAACGGCACTGTATTAACCTTCAACAATGTGAACCTTAGCGATGGAGATTACTTTACCTTGGGAGTAGCCTCTGAGCAATGTGGTCCGGGAGGAGTTTCTACCAACCTCCAGCTTTGGCTTCGGGCCGACCAGGGTACCAATACCACTACCGATGCCTCAGATGTGACCAGTTGGGGAGACCAGTCGGGCAATTCTTTCAATGCCTCAGCTACCAACGCCCCGGTATACAACGAGAACAATTTAAACTTTAACCCATCCATTGACTTTACTGCGGCCAACTCAGACAACATGCAAATTGCTGACGGAACTAACCAAAGCCCCGATGAACAAGCCGTATTTCTGGTGGGCTCCATTGGATCGGGCTCTGATAGCTGGGCACCGTTTGTGATGAAAACAGCCTCATTCGACTGGCCTAATGGTTGGGGACTTGCCAGAAACAACAACACTACCGAAATCTATTATCACAAAGACGATTACACCAGCAACAACAGCGGAACCGACTATGCCAGCAGGAGTATCACTTATGATGAAGCCAATATTCATGTGGCTTTTAAAGACGCTACCGACTACAACTACAGTCTTGATTTGGGTACAGCCGACACAGACTTACCCGGTTCTACCTATCAAAGCTCAAACAATGTAATTTTCCTTGGGGCCTCTCCAAGTGGTTCCGGAACCTCCAACAACACTACACCAAATGCCTTTCTAGACGGTAGTATATCGGAGGTAATTATGTTTAATGATGAACTCACTGCCACGCAAAGACAGCAGGTGGCCAGCTACCTGGCCATTAAGTATGGTATTACACTAGATCAAACCACAGCTACCAACTACGTGTGGTCTGATGGAACTACGGTGATTTGGGATGCCACCACCAATGCCGGCTTTAACAATGACATTGCCGGTATAGGAAGAGACGACATAAGTTGCTTTAGCCAAAAACAATCGCGGAGCATTAATTCAGATGACATAATAGCCATTGGTTTAGGGTCTGTAGAAACTTTAAATGCCGATAACATTAATGTATTTGACGACAACGGAGACTACCTGGTATGGGGCAATGATGGTGGAACCACTGCCCAGGCTACTGCCGAAGCTTCTGATGTACCCGCCACTATAGCCGAGCGCATGGAGCGCATTTGGAAAGTTGAAGACACGGGCAATGTAGGTGAAACCGAAATACAGTTCGACCTTAACGGATTGGGTTATGGCACTGATGCCTCGGACTTCCGTCTGCTCATTGCCGGGAGTGGAAGCGGAGGAACCATGTCTGGAGCCACGTTGGTTTCAGGAGGAACCTTCAATGGTACAACCTTAAGTTTTTCGGGCATTGATCTGGCCGATGGCGAGTATTTTACTTTGGGAGTGATAGAACAGTGTGGTCCGGGTGGAGTGAATACCAATCTGGCCCTTTGGTTAAGAGCCGATCAGGAAGTATACTCCGATGCCGGCACTACCCCTGCCTCCAATGGCGACAACACCTTGCAGTGGAACGATCAAACCACCTTCAACAGAAACGCTTCCGAAAACAATGGTGGTGGAGGATCTGTAATTGAACCAGTATATAACACCGAAGTAATCAACTACAACCCTGCCATATTCTTCTCTGACCAAAATACCACCAACAACTCCTATTTACAAACAGGCACATCGACCAACACTGTAGATGGCGACATGTCTTTGGTTGCCGTGTTTACCACCAACCAAAACCAGGGAACCAATGATCAGATTGATAACACCCCGGCTTTAATCGGGGCAGAAGACAATACCGCATCGGACGACTACGGGCTGGGGGTTTACCAGGGAGAGGTAGTATTTAATGCAGCCAACACCAACACATTCACTGCCCGAAGTACCACCACATATAATGATGGCGAGCCCTATATTGCTACCGGCACACGCGTGCAGGCAGCATCTGGTGCAGTAGCTCTTTATGTAAACAGTCTCAATGTAGGCAATGGCACTTCCGATGCCGTGGCCCTGGATGAACCAGATTCCTGGGCCATAGGAAATCAGAAAGACTATGACAATGAGGCTCAGTTTCAGGGTAACATTGCAGAGGTAATCGTGTTCTCATCGGTATTAACAGCCGTAGAGTTGGCTAGAGTAGAAAGCTACCTTGCGCTAAAGTATGGCATTACCCGAACCAACAACAACGATAACGATGGCACCACCAACGAAATCATTTCCGGTGCCATTCGGGAGGGTGACTATGTAGCGGCTGATGGTGGAGTTGTTTGGGACTATGCCGCCAGAGGAGCTACATACTTTAACGACATAGCCGGCATTGGGCGCGATGACCTTTCATGCTTTAATCAAACCCATTCAAAAAGCGAGAATAATGATGCCATTGTAGACATAGCCATTGCCTCGTTTGTCGACAACGACTCCTATTTTATTTGGGGAAATGACAACGCGCCCATCGAATCGCCCAATAACAACGAAAGGCCGACCGGAATTAACAGCCGCCTCAACCGTGAATGGCAGGCCCAGGAAACCGGCACCGTGGGCACCGTATCCGTTACTTTCGATTTACAGGACATAACCGGCACACCACTGGGTGATAATAACCTCACTCAAGTGCGCCTGATGATCACTACCGATGGAGATTTTAGCTCTGGTGTAACATTGGTTTCTCCAGCGTCCATTGACGCAGTAAATGAAACAGTAACCTTCAATGTGGATTTTGATGGTACAACCGGTTATTATTTTACCTTAGGCTCTGAAGAAGTAGATGCTCTGCCAATAGAGCTCCTTCGCTTTGATGTGCGCAACCATGTAGATGGTGTAGAGCTGAGCTGGGTTACTACCTCAGAAACCAACAATGCTTACTTCACAGTTCAACGAAGCACTAATGGCCTTGATTTTGAAGACATTGAGCAAATAGAAGGAGCGGGCAGCTCAGAAGAAGTGAATCGATATAAATACCTGGACAATAATGTGAGGGCAGGGAAATATTTTTACCGACTGAAGCAAACTGATTTTGGAGGAACTTTTAGCTACAGCGAAATTCGAGGAATTCTGGTGCCCGTTGAAAAAAACCTTACACTAACGATCTTCCCCAACCCCAATAGTAGCCGACTACTCAACTACCGATATAGCGTAGACTCTAACGCCACCAGGATACAAATCAGCATTCTTAATAGTCAGAGTCAGGTGGTTGTTGACCATACAGAATCGGTGACCGGAGAGACCCGTCAGCTCGATATTAGCGGATTGGCACCCGGCCTGTATTTTGTTCGTTTGAGAGCCGGAAGCCAAACACTGACCAAGCAGCTTATTGTAAGATAAAGCAACACGAGTAGTCGCTCAAAACGACCAAGGAGTAGAAATATTACTTTGGGCTATTGTTATGTCTTGAAATTTACCCATCTTTACAGCCCTTTCACCGATAATTTTTTGCAGATCACCACTAATAATCTGCATTTCGACTCGACCCAAGAATTCAGACCACTTAATGAATAATAAACAAATGGTTGAAGACCATGGTGGGAAAACTACTCCCTATCCGTGGCCAAAAGGAGAAAAATGGCTACTAAGCTGTTCAAATACTACTTGCTTTCACTTTTCAATGCAACAAGGGTTTCTTTAGTCACTCTATTTGCACTGAGCGGCCTTTGCATATCTTTTGCGCAGACCGGCATTTCCACCATCAACACTACCAACATTACCGGCACTTCTACGAACTACACTGCCACCGCCCCCAGCGATGCGGCCGATGTAGGAGGGAACAACGTAGTGGCCAATAATGAATACCGCGTAAACAACGGGCAAAACAATAACATCAGAGTTACTTCATATGTGGTTTCGGGTACAACATATGACAACTTTCTTGTGCCCGATACAGTGGCCATTCGAAGAACAGACGGTAGCCGGTTCATTAACATTTGGTACGAACTCATAAATCCAATTCCCGTCCCTGGCGGTGGGCTAGAAGACATTGACCTTGGCCCCGATGCTGTTGAAGATGCTGACCTTATTTACAAAAACAGAAATATTAACTCGGGCTACGACAACATTCTTGTCAATGAAGATGATGAAGGAGCAGGAACCATTCAGGCACAGACCGAACGAGTGGACATTATTTGGTACACAGGTATAACCACTTGTGAACCGGACAATGCCATATTCCCGGTAATTGAACGAGGGGGCAATGACCGTTTCCAAATGGCTGCCATTACCTCACTCGATGCGAATGGCGATCCGGACGAGTTCACTAGTCTGGTGGCTGTTGAAGATGCCGACTGGCCGGGAACAGGCTCTTCTTTTGACAACTTTCTTATTCTCAGGAGACAAAATTTTGGCGATGATCCACTTCCACTTCTGGACATTGGTACCAACAGGGGGCAGTCGGCCCAAACGGTGCAAGGTGTGGCGGTTTCGTTTACGGAGTTGGGCATTACAGCCAATCAGGTGGTGTACGGATACTCGCTTTTTGGCTATGATGTAAGTGCAGCCTCTCATGACCTGACCGATATCTCTACCTTTCCTTCTACCACCCTGGCAAGCGAGGGCGGGCTAGACCTGGTAGCCGGAGTAACAGCAGCCGTATCTTCAGACAACTGCCTTACCCCAGCCGTAGGTCCCGGAGGCTATAAGCAACCATTGGCCACCTGGCTTAAGGCTAATGAAACCGATGAGGTGACCAATAATACCGAAGGTTCGTCCGTGTCGTTGTGGGAAGACCACTGGACCGGTGGTCATGACTTTTCTACCGGAGCCGGAACACCCACCTACCGACTCACTACCAGCCAAATCAATTTCAACCAAACTGTTGATTTTACCACTTCCTCAACCTCTCTAACCACAGGAAACAACGAAGACTTCAACTCTTCTTCGTTCTACACTAAAAAAGGTATCAACATTGCCTTTAGAACCGGTAATGCATTCGGCTTTACCAACCGCCAGGTGATTTACGAGCAAGGCGATGAAACTCGAGGCATAAATATTTACATGCGCTCAGGCAACTTGCATGTAACCGCCTGGAACCGAAACTCTGACGGGTCGGGTGCTCCCTGGAACAATGGAGCCAACGTAACTACCATTTCAAGCAGTACCTTAAGCGCCAGTACGGAATACATTGTTACTTTAGAACTGAACGGAAACAGCTCCGGCACCGGTACACTCACGGCCTACTTAAACGGGCAAAGCATAGGAAGTATTTCTAATGTTGGGCTCCTATATGATCATTCCAGTGGAGACATTGTACTGGGTGGAGCCGGAAGCGGTGATGGCACCCAATTCGATGATACCACCACAGATACCAATGTAAACTCATTCAGAGGTCAAATCTCTGAGTTCATTTACTGTAATGAACCCAGCACCTTTCCGGTAACCCAAAGAAGAAGAATTGAAAGCTACCTGGCCATTAAATATGGTATTACCCTAGATCAGTCTACAGCCATCAGCTATTACAATTCCAATGGCAACATAATATTCAACACCTCAGCAGCGGCCTCTATTGGCGGCTACTTGGAATACAACAACGACATAGCCGGAATTGGGCGTGACGATGGCTCTGAACTTGAGCAACTACAATCAAGAAGCGAAAACCTCAACTCCATCATTACAATGAGTCGATCCACATCTTTCCCTAAAGACAATACCTGGTTGATTTGGGGAAATGACGGAGCCGCAGTGACCGATACCGAAACTTCTGATGTACCCCCAACCGTTCAGCAGCGTATTGAGCGAATATGGAGGGTGGCCGAAACCAATTCTTCCGGTAATGTGACCATCTCGTTCGATCTTTCTGAATTATCGGTCTCAGGCAGTCCGGGTCAAGATGATTACAGCCTTATTATTGCCGGCAACTCATCTGGTGGAGCCTTCACAAGTGCGCGAGTCATTACGGGCGGTACGGTATCAGGCAACACACTAACCTTTGAAAATGTAGCCTTCGAAAATGGTGAATACTTCTCTCTTGGAACCGGATTCATTACTTGCGGGCCGGGAGGTGTTACTTCCAACCTAAACTTATGGTTGAAAGCCAACCTGGGACCAAATACCCTGACCAACGGGGCTTCCGTTACTACCTGGGCCGACAGGGCTGGAAGCAATGATGCCACTGATGCCGGTAACCCACCGAGCTTCCTTTCGAATGCTATAAACTTTAATCCGGCTATTGATTTTGATGGAACCAATGACAGACTGGACGGTTCCGCTGGTTTCTATTCAAACGGATACTACCTTGTTTTAACCCCAACAAACGACATTGACAATACGGTATTCCAAACGCCACTAGGTTTCGATGCAAGCACTGCTTCTGCCAATGTAAACCTGGGTGGTTTTATTATGGGTAATGCTTTCGGCATTGGAGATATACTCAGTCACGCCATTGGAGTAACCGGTGGTGGAACTCGCCACGTGCGCTACTACAACAACTCCAGTTACGTGTTTAACGGAGGCGAAACGCTGCTCTTCCAAGTAAGAGATAATTCCGGAGCCACTTCGAACGACATTTATCTCAATGGGGCCGTTATTACAGACGCCTCAAACTCTTCCGGTCTGGTCAGCGTAAGCGATGAAGCCTATTCTGTTGGCGACCTTGAACCCAACAACGGTGCCGGGCCGGCCTCTGCCCTATTCTATGGAAACATAGCTGAGGTAATCTCTTACAACGCCAGACCAACTGATGCCGAAAACGACAGGATTGAGTCCTATTTGGCTCTAAAGTACGGTATTACGCTTGACCAGTCTACCGCAAGAGATTACGTAAACTCATCGGGCACCACTATTTGGGACGGAACTTCGGCCAACGATCTATACGATAGTGATGTTGCCGGTATTGGTCGTGACGACAATGCATGCCTTGAACAGAAACAGTCGAAAAGTATTAACAGTGGCTCTATAGTTACCATGGGTCTGGGAGAAATCAGCACCTCTAACGCCTCCAATACGAACAGCTTTAGTGCCAACAACTCCTTCCTTATTTGGGGAAATGACGGTGGAGCAGCCAACACTCCATTTAACACCGTAAGTCAGTTGCCGGGCAATGTGACCGAACGGTTAGGAACTATTTGGAGGGTTGATGAAACCGGAACAGTAGGTGATGTCTCCATCTCCTTCGATCTTACCGGGCTCACCAGCTACACTAGCCGAAATAACTCTGACTATCAGCTCATCATAGGGCCAAACTCGCTCACTCCGGGAACCTCAGATCTCTCTTCGGCCAGCACATACTCAGGCGGTGTTTTCGATGGAGACGTAATTACTTTTAACAACATAGATTTTAGTGATGCAGAGTATTTTACCCTGGGTACAGCCAGAGAAAGTTGTGGCCCTGGAGGTGTAACCGCTGCTGCCGGTTCAATGAGCGACAATATTGAGCTCTGGCTCAGGGCCAATGAAGGGACCAATACCACTACTGATGGAGCCAACATAACCAGTTGGAGTGACCAAAGCGGCAACGCACGAGATGCTGCTACAGCCAATTTAGGCGGCTCTAGCCTGGTATCACCTACATTCGAAACCAACGAATTTAACTTTAACCCGGGTATTCGCTTCTACGACCCTAGCTCAACCAATGGAGTCTATATGCAAACCTCGGGCAGTCATTCTGTAAGTGGCGACATGTCTATTATTGTTGTCTTTAAATCAGGTCAGGCCTTTGGCTCTTCTACTGACTTTGAAGATGCTCCGGTTTTCTTAAGCACAGGAACCAACTCAGTTACCACCGATTATGGTGTGGGTATAGCCTCTGGCCGACTGCACGCCAACCTGGATAACAACTCAACATTAACCGCTCGATCGGGAACCTCTCCTTTGTATAACACTTTAGAGCCGTTTATTACAACCGTAACGCGGGAGCAGGCCGCATCGGGAGCTGTAAACCTATATGCCAATTCGGCCAGCGTAAACTCACTGTCTAACACCTCCTCTAATACGGCTCTTAATGCAGCAACCACCTGGGCCATAGGCAACCACGTGGACGGAAACGTGAGCTCTCAACTCAGTGGACGCATTGCCGAGGTACTGGTCTTCAGCGAAATTCTTACTGCAACTGAGCGTCAGCGAATAGAATCTTATCTGGCACTGAAGTATGGAATTACACGCGATGTAGCTTCGCTGGGCGCTTCGGAACAAGACTATCTGGCCTCAGACGGAAGCACCATTTTCTGGGACTGGAGCGAAAACACTAGCTACAATAGCGATATTGCAGGCATTGGTAGGGATGATGGAAGCTGCCTGGCGCAAACCATCTCCAAAAGTGAAAATGACGATGCCATGGTAACCATGCAAGTGGCCTCTTTCGGAACGGATAACTCCTTCTTACTTTGGGCCAACGACAATGCAGCCATTGAAAACCCGGACAACGAAGAGTTTAATCGGGCCAGCTATAGCAGCAGGCTTAACCGCGAGTGGAGAGTGCAAGAAACAGGCACCGTGGGAACTACAACCATTACCTTCGACTTATCTAACGTAAGTGGTCCTTCTGGGCTTGCCACAAACAACCTCAACCAGGTGGTAATGTTGGTAGATTCAGACGGGGATTTCTCTAGTGGCGAAACCGCCATTACATCTAGCTCCGTTGATGCGGTGAACAAAACCATTACCTTCCAATACAACTTTACTGACGGGCAGTTCTTTACCCTGGCCTCTTATGAAGCATATGCCCTTCCAATTGAGCTACTTTCTTTCAATGCCTCTGCCATTTCCGATCAGGTATTCCTTTCATGGACGACCAGTTCGGAAACCAATAACTCTCACTTCTCTATAGAAAGAAGTACCAATGGTGAAACCTTTGAGTCCATTGGTGAAATTGAAGGTGCCGGAAACAGTGCTAAGGTAATACGGTATAAGTTTACTGACCGCTCTCCGGAGCCAGGTAGAAACTTCTATCGACTCAAGCAGTACGATTACAACGGAAATTATAGCCATACTGAAACCAAAAGCGTTTTAATAATCCACAGTTCGGAATATCGACTGAGCATAAGACCAAACCCAGTTAGAAAAGACGAAAAAGTTATCATAGAATATAAGGTTCCATCAAACACAACAGCCCATCTGTCCGTTATAAGCATGCAAGGACAGGTGCTTATTAGTGAAAAACTCAACACTGATAAGAGCGAGTACACAGCTGAGGCAAGTATTTTCTCGCAAGGAGTATACTTGGTAACTATAAAAACAGCAGAAGGCAAAAGGCTAACGGAGCGGTTAATTGTGACCAATTAGCCAAATTTGCCCGAAATTACTTCCCACCATGAAGTAGCTGTTCCAATATTGGGAAAAAATTGCTGGTCAATTGTTTTAGAATTCCCATTAAATCCTCCATTTTTGTGGCTCTGACCTCAACCTATCCTTTTTGGCACAGAATTGCGTACCTCAACCTTGCAGTTTCAAAGTGCCGTGTACAACCATAACCATATTAATTTGAATACTGCTTTTGATTAAAGCGAATGACTGAGGTAAGACTAATGGTGCCCTTTGGTGCCCACCTAAATGTTGGACTACTCACCATGAGAAGAGCGTTTTTCTTACTCAGCTTATTGCTATTGGCTATAGTTTCCAAAGCTCAAACGGGCATAAGTGCCATTAATGTTACCTCTGCTACTCCAACTAGCTCCTCATACTCACAAACAGCTCCCAGCGATGCGAGCAACGACATTCAGCCGCTTTCTTCTTACACCATTAACAATGGTCAGGGTAACAACCTAAACATTAGTAGCTACACCGTTAGCGGAACAACTTACAACAACTTCCTAACCCCCGATACGCTGGCCATTAGACGAACAGATGGTAGCCGGTTCATTAATATTTGGTATACATTAATTACTGACCCTAACCCGGGCGGAAGCCCCACGTTTTCCTTAAACCTGGATCCTGAGGCAGTAATTGACGCTGACGAAATCTATAAACTAAGGTCGGTAAATGCCGGGTATGACAATATTTTGGTAAATGTGGATGATCAGGCCGGTGGTAGTATCCAGGCTCAAACCGAGCGTGTAGATATTATATGGTACACCGGCATTGTAACCTGCGAACCTGACAATGCTATTTTTCCTGTAGTAGAACGTGGCGGAAATGATGAAATAAAAGTAGCGGCCATCACTTCACTCGACATAAACGGAGACCCCGATGGCTATTCCAGCATGGTGTTAATTCAGGATTCGGATTGGCCGCAAGCAGGCCAAACCTTTAACAACTACCTTATTCTACGAAGGCAAACGGTGGGTCAGAACCCTCTGCCGCTCATTAACATTGGTACTTTTGTCGGCCAGACATCCCAAACGGTTCAGGGAGTGGCCGTTTCATTCACTGAGTTGGGCATTGCCCCTAATCAGGTAGTTTATGGTTACTCTATCTTTGCTTCAGACGTAGACGATGCTGTTCACGATTTAACAGACATTTCAACCTTTCCTACCAATACAACTGCGGCCAACTCAGGGCTCGACCTTGTGGCCGGAGTAACCGCGGCTGTTTCTTCCGATGAGTGCCTTACTCCTGCGATAGGCCCCGGAGGTTACAAAGCCGCACTCGCCACCTGGCTAAAAGCCAATGAAACGGATGATGTAACTACCTCCACAGAAGGTTCTACAGTTACTGACTGGCAAGACCACTGGATTGGCAATCATGACTTTACAACTGATGGAACAGCCCCGCTTTATAGAAGCACATCTTCTACCATCAACTTTAACGAAACGGTAGATTTTACCACTACCAACAGAGGCCTTACCACTGCGAACAATACTGATTTTAATACCTCTACCTTCTACACTCGCAAGGGAATCAACTTTGCGTTTAGAACAAATACCACCGACATTACTACCCGACAGGTGATTTATGAGCAAGGTGGTGCTTCAAGAGGGATTAACATTTACATTGAAAGCGGAAGTTTGCATGTGCATGCATGGAACAGAAACAACGATGGTGCCGGTGCACCTTGGAACACTTCGGACAACACCATTAGTACTTCTATTGCAGCCAATACAGAATACATTCTAACCGCAGAGCTTGATGGCAACAGCTCTACTACCGGTGCACTCCGAGCCTATCTCAACGGACAAAGTTTTGGTACACTCTCTAATGTAGGGTTACTTTACACTCATACGGGAGACATCACTTTTGGCCGTTCCGGTGGTGGAACACGCTACAGCAACGGATCGGAAAGCAACAACAATAGCTTTAGTGGCGAGATTTCTGAGTTTATTTACTGCAACGAACCCGGGTCGTTCCCATTGGCTCAACGCAACAGAATAGAAAGCTATCTGGCCATAAAGTATGGCATTACGTTAAACCAAAGTTCACCCTACAACTACGTGAATGCAGCAGGAGAAGTAATTTTCAACACTACTCTGAATGCCTCATTAGGTGGCTATTTAGAGTACAACAGAGACATTGCCGGTATTGGCCGAAACGATGCCTCTGAACTTGACCAGAGAGAATCGCGTAGCGAAAACTTTAACTCTATTGTGACCGTGAACAATGGCGGCTCCTTCTCTTCAGACAATACCTGGTTTATTTGGGGTAACGATGGAGGCGATGCCAATGACTTGACTCCGGCAACAGATACTCCTCCACTAATCTCAAATAGAATTGACCGTGTTTGGCGTGTTGCCGAAACCGGAGAAACCGGAAACAACAGCATTAGCTTCGATTTAAACGAAATTACATTTAGCGGCAGCCCTGGGGCAACAGATATTAGCCTTCTGGTAGCCAGCAACTCTTCGGGGGGTAATTTTTCAAGTGCAACCATACTCACTGGCGGAGTAATTGTAGGCAACACCATCACTTTCAGCAACGTTAACCTGGCCGATGGTGAGTACTTTACACTGGGCACCGGTTTCATTTCGTGTGCACCCGGTAATGTAGACACCAATCTTTCGCTGTGGTTAAAGGCCGATTTCGGCACCAATAGTACTTCTGGTGAAGTTACCTCATGGGCCGATCAGGCCGGTAGCAACAATGCCACCGGAACTACCGGAACCGTTCCAAGCTACTCGTCTAATACCATTAACTTCAATCCTGCTCTGGACTTTGATGGAGTTGATAACGTACTGACAGCCAACGCAGGCATGTCTACTCATGGCTACTACCTTGTTTTGGTACCAGATAACAACATTACCAGTGCCTCAGGATATCAGGTGCCTTTAGGTTTCGATGATTCTTCTGTGTCGCCTTCGAGCAGTATTGGAGGGTTTGCCATTGGCAACCTGTATGGTAGCATCGATGATATTATATCGCATACCGTAGGTAATGGTGCAGTGGGTTATGGTCGTCAGGAAATCAATAACCTTAAAACATTGAGCTCGGGCATTCCTCTAATGTTTGAGGTACGCGAAAACTCAGGGGCCTCTCAAGCCAATATTTCTCAAAACGGGCTGGCTGTTGATAACAACAACGGAGGAAGCTACCTGGCTGCAACCAATGAAGAATATGCCATTGGACGGTTTGAAACTCCTAACGACTTTAGTCTTACCGGGTTCTTTGATGGTAAAGTAGCTGAAATCATCTCCTACTCGGCCAGACCCAGTGATGCCGAAAGCGAGCGAATTCAATCCTATCTGGCCATTAAATATGGTATCACTATTGACCAGACTACCGGTCAAAACTATGTAAACTCAGCAGGCTCTACCATTTGGGATGCCACTACCAATGCCACCTATAACAATGACATTGCGGGCATTGGGCGCGATGACAACTCATGTCTTGAGCAAAAGCAATCGAAGAGCGTAAACTCAGGCAGCATAGTTACTATAGGCAATGGAGGCATCTATACAGACAATGCCACCAACCCGAATAGCTTCTCAGCCGACCAATCATTCCTTGTTTGGGGTAATGATGGAGCCGACCCGGCACAGTCTAACGCCAATACATTAGACGTTCCCGGCAACGTAACAGAGCGTATGGAAACCATTTGGAGGGTAGATGAAACAGGTACTGTTGGAAACACCTCTGTTTCGTTCGACTTAACAGGGCTGGGCTATTCATCTGTAGCCTCAGACTTCCAGCTTATTGTTTCTTCCAGTGCTACTATGGCCTCAGGAACCACTATCTCTGGAGGAACATTCAATGGCAACGTACTTACTTTCAATAATGTAGACTTTGCGGATGGCGATTTCTTTACGCTCGGAACAGCCCGCACGGCTTGTGGCCCCGGAGGAGTGACAACCGATTTGGCCTTGTGGCTTAAAGCCAATGAGGGCACCAGTACAACTACAGACAACACCGATTTGGCCTCATGGAACGACTTTAGCGGAAACAACAGAAATGCTGTAGAAACCAACATGGCGGGTGGAGCTCCGGTAGAGCCTACTTACCAAACCAACGAAATTAACTTTAACCCTGCTATTCAGTTTACTGATCCTAGTTCAAACAATGCCTCCTTCATGTTGACCACCAATGGAAACAATGTGAGCGGAGACTTTACTCTCATTACAATTTTCGAATCGGGACAAAGCGGTGGTAGCACTACTAATTTTGAAGATGCGCCAATATTGTTGGGTGCGGGTACTTCGGGCACGAACCTGGACTATGGATTAGGCTTCTCCGGAGGACGAATACATCTTAACGCTGCCAACAACCAGTCACTTACTGTGCGAAGTACTTCGGGAACATCTTACATAGACCTGGAACCTTATATGGTTACCGCCACGCGGGTTCAGTCGTCCGGAGCAGTGGCACTCTTTATCAACTCGGCCACAAACGCCACTGCTACAGGGGGCACCAACTCCTTCACCAACCCCACTGCCTTTGGTATTGGTAACAACCCGGACCCCACCGTTGGCTCGCAATTCAATGGAAGAATAGCCGAATCAATCGTATTCTCTGATGACCTAACGAGCAACGAAAGGCAACGGGTTGAATCTTATTTGGCACTTAAATATGGTATAACTCGCAATACCACGGCCGATTATTTGGCTTCTGATGGAGGAACCATTTGGAGCTATACTTCCGATGCGGCTTACAATAGCGACATTGCTGGTATAGGAAGAGATGATGGCAGTTGCTTGGTTCAACTGAAGTCGAAAAGTGAAAACAACGATGCCCTGGTAACCATGTCCATTCCTTCGTTCTCTGCAGACGATTCGTTCCTTATCTGGGGCAATGACAACGCGCCTATAGAAAACCCTGACAACAGAGAATTTAACAGTAGTCAGGTAAAGAGCAGGCTAAATAGAGAGTGGCATGTACAAGAAACCGGTACAGTGGGCAACATTACCCTCACTTATGACCTTTCGACCATTTCCGGACCCTCAGGAATTGGAACGAACAACCTCAATCAGGTAAGGCTTATGGTCGATGACGATGGAGACTTTACTTCGGGTGTAACCCTCATTTCTCCTTCGTCTATAAACGCTGCGGCAAAAACCGTTTCGTTTACTGTAAACTTTACCAACGGACAATACTTTACCCTGGGATCAGAAGAGGTGGCTGCACTGCCTATCGACTTAATTTCGTTTTCTGCCCGACTGCTTGAAAACAATACTGTTCGACTGCACTGGACCACTGCTGCAGAGCAAAACAATGCCTACTTTACAGTAGAGAGAAGTCAGGATGGACAGAATTTTGACGCCATAGGTATAGTTGAAGGTGCGGGTGAATCTTCGAGCATCAGAACCTATCAGCTTACTGACCACAACCCACCGCAAGGACTTACCTACTACAGGCTCAAACAAACCGATTTCAATGGAGATTCTGAATACTCAGAGCTAGTCTCTGTCTTTATTGAGTCCAGCCTTAATCACCAATATGTGCTTTACCCTAATCCGGTAAGTCTGGGTGAATCGGTGACTATACGCTATACGGTAGACAGGAATCAGGAAGTATTTATAGAAGTACTGGATATGAAGGGGCGTTCGCTTTACGGGCAAGAGCAGCTTCTTTCCGTCCGGGGTAGTTCATTGAGCATCCCTACCAAAGGGCTGAACCGGGGACTGAACCTTATAAAGATTACCGATAGCAACGGTCATACCACCACTCTCAAACTGCTGGTCGAATAGTTATCTTAAATCTTTTCGGACAAGTACCCGACTAAACACCAACTGACCATAAAAGTTTTCTTCCTGTAGGGTCAAGAAGCACTTGCTCAGTTTCTTCTTTATGGGTAACAACTTACTGGCCTGCAGCCTACTGAATAAACGAAAAAACAGAATCATTGAACGCACCAGAAGCTTTTGGCTTGTGGTGACGGGAATATCAAAATCTGTAACAATGAGTGTGGCTTCGGGAGTCATTAGCCGGTCTAGCTGAGTCAGAGCCTTTTCCAGATGGGTTTCGTCAAAACAGTCGAGAAAAAAATTACAGAGCACCAGATCGTATTCACCACTGTGGGTAAAAAAATCCTCTGGTGTGTACCGCACATTCTGTAGCCATGCCCCACGTTTTTGAGCTTGTTTCAGCATAAGTTCTGAACGATCTAAGAAAGTAACTGAGCGGGCAAGTTGTAGCGATTGGTGTTGCAAAAGCTTCCCTGTTCCTCCACCAGCTATCAGCACGCGCTTGTCGGCACAGGTATTGCCCAAAAAACAGGTCTGTGCCAACAAAATAGACTCACCAAAAACCAACTTGGCCAAAAAGTCATAGATGGGAGCCACTCCATCGAATTTGTTGTGAGTCATAGCCAGAGAATCAGGGGTAAAAAGAAAATTCCATCGGCCAGCACTCTGTATAGTTGATACCGGCCAAAGAGCCTTTGAAAGGCCAGCAAAATAACAAGTACCAAGGCCATGGCCAGAAGCACAAGTTCTTCATAAAATATGGCCGGCCAATTGGCCATCATCCAAAAGGCTATGAGCAAAACGAGTACTAGTAAGACAATTGCTGATTGGCGCACCGCTCTTTTGCCTCTTTGTGTAACTATAGAAAACTGGCCATCGGAAAGGTCAAGCGAAAACTCATAGAGAGGAATCACCATAAGATTAACCAATGCTAAAAGGAATATTTGCAAGATCACCAGCATTTCGTGCCTATTTACCTGCTCGGCAAGGCTCAAAGGGGCTAGAGAAACACCGGCAGTATATATAAGAGCAGCCAGGTACTCTTTACGTAGCGAGTGTTTTGAGAAATGCAGATAGGCAAAATAAAGGGCCACCAATATAACCAATACACTACCAAACAAGATCGTGCGTTGCGGAAGACGAAACAGATTCCAAAGGCCTAGCCCAAACGCTACAAGCACACCTATTATCAGTTCCTTTTTGTATTTGCGATGAAAAGCGTGCCGGGGGTTAAGCACTGGCAACTGCGAGTGCATAGCATCTTTGAGGTGATCCAAGGTGTAAATAAGCCAAATGGCAATGGCCAGGCCAATAACCATTGACACAGTTAGTGCTACTCCTAAAAGGTGAGCCACAAAAAAGCTCATAACCACCGCTCCAGCCGTAATGTCTAAACTCAGGTTTTGTACAAAATGAATAACTCTACCCATAAGCCTGCACTGTGGAGCTTTTCTTATATGATCATAAAAAAACCCCGAAACAAGTCGGGGTTTAATTTATAATAATTGTTCGAATCTTTTGTTTTAGCCCTGAGCAGCCAACGCTTCGGCACCACCCACAATTTCGAGAATCTCTTTGGTAATGGCCGCCTGGCGCGTTCTGTTATAGGTTAGCTTCAGCTCTTTAAGCAGTTCTGCTGCATTGTCTGTAGCCTTGCCCATGGCAGTCATTCGTGCACCATGCTCAGAAGCATTAGATTCCAAAACAGCTTTGTAGAACTGAATCTTCAATGACTTAGGTATTAATTCTTCAACAATAAAGTCTTTCGAAGGCTCATAGATGTAGTCTATGTTGGTGGTCGTGTTCTCTTCACGCTCCAGCTCAACTATTGGCAAGAACTGTTCTGTTCTTACAATTTGAGTAGCCACGTTTTTAAACTCGTTGTACACCAAATATACCTTATCATAAGTGCCATCTGCATAGGCCTGCATTGCGTATTCAGCAGCTTCTTTTACCGTATCGAAAGTAAGATCGCCAAAAACACCCCAAAACTGATTGATTACAGGGTATTCTCTTTTCTTAAAGCTATCAAAAGCCTTTTTACCAATTGGCAACACCTCGATATGCTTTCCGGCAAGCTCATTCGAATTAATCAGGTTTCTGCAGGCTTTAACAATATTGGAGTTAAACGCACCACACAAGCCTCTGTCTGAAGTAACCGGTACAATAAGCACCTTATTTACTTCGCGCTCCTGAGCATAGGTATTCATGCCTTCTTCTGTATTACCAGAAGATACGTTGGCCAAAAGCGCAGCTAGCTTTTCTGAATATGGCCTGAGCTGAATAATGCGATCTTGGGCTCTTCTCAACTTTGCAGCCGCCACCATTTTCATGGCTTTGGTAATCTGCTGAGTAGAGGATACCGACTTTATCCGCTCTTTTACTTCTTTTAAACTTGCCATAGTCTATTCTTGCCTGGGTTTCCCCAATTTGAATTAATATTTAGATGAAAGCTCTTTTGCCACCTGCTCTATAGAAGCAATGGCCGAATCGTCTAGCTTACCGGCCTTTAGGGCATCTAGTGCCGCTCTATGACTGGTTCTCATAACGGTTAAGAACTCCTTCTCAAACTCTCTTACTTTCTCAACAGGTACTTTGTCTATGAGACCTTTTGTAGAAGCATAGATAATAGCTACCTGCTCCTCAACCGGTACCGGAGAGTATTGTCCCTGCTTAAGAATTTCCTGGTTTCTTCTACCTCTATCGATGGTCAGTTTAGTAGCCGCATCTAGGTCTGAACCGAACTTGGCAAAAGCCTCCAGTTCGCGGAACTGAGCCTGATCGAGCTTTAATGTACCGGCTACTTTCTTCATTGACTTAATCTGGGCTGAACCCCCTACCCTTGACACTGAAATACCCACGTTAATCGCAGGACGCACCCCAGAGTTAAAGAGGTTGGTTTCCAGGAATATCTGTCCGTCAGTAATTGAAATTACGTTGGTTGGAATATAGGCAGAAACGTCACCGGCCTGAGTTTCGATAATTGGAAGGGCTGTTAATGAACCACCACCTTTTACTTTACCTTTCAAAGAAGGAGGAAGGTCGTTCATAGCTGCTGCAATGTCATCGTTGGCATTGAGCTTAGCCGCTCTTTCCAAAAGTCTTGAGTGAAGGTAGAATACATCACCAGGGTAAGCCTCACGTCCCGGAGGTCTTCTCAATAGAAGAGATACTTCACGGTAAGCTACGGCCTGCTTAGAAAGGTCATCATAGACCACCAATGCCGGACGACCTGTATCTCTGAAGTATTCACCAATAGCTGCACCAGTAAATGGAGCAAAGAACTGCATTGGTGCAGGATCTGAAGCGGAAGCCGAAACAACCACGGTGTAGTCCATGGCCCCACCCTTTTCAAGAGCAGCAACCACACCGGCAACGGTAGAGGCCTTTTGACCTACGGCCACGTAGATACAGAACACCGGCTCACCGGCTTCATAAAACTCTCTTTGGTTAATGATTGTATCAATAACCACGGCAGTCTTACCTGTCTGACGGTCGCCAATAACCAGCTCACGCTGACCACGACCAATCGGAATCATGGAGTCAATAGCTTTGATACCTGTTTGAAGAGGCTCGTTTACCGGCTGACGATAGATTACCCCCGGAGCCTTTCTTTCCAAAGGCATCTCAAAGGTTTCACCCTGAATAGGGCCTTTACCATCGATTGGGTTACCCAAGGTGTCAACCACACGGCCAACCATACCTTCACCTACCTGAATGGAGGCAATTCTTCCGGTACGCTTAACAGTGTCGCCTTCTTTAATTTCTGCTGATTCGCCAAGCAATACAGCACCAACATTGTCTTCTTCCAGGTTCAATACCAAAGCATTTAAACCATTGTCGAATTCCAACAATTCACCAGACTGTGCTTTAGACAGTCCGTAGATTCTGGCAACCCCATCACCCACTTGCAATACGGTGCCTACTTCTTCTAATTCAGCCTCCGATTTAAAGTTAGAGAGTTGCTCTCTTAAGATTGCTGAAACCTCATCAGGTCTTACATCTGCCATTTTATAATAGAATTAATGTTATAAATCTTTGTTAAAACGCTTTTTCGTAGTGGTTTTTAGTAAACTCTACTCGCAAAGCCTTAAGTTTAGAGCTTACCGAATCATCGATCTGACGATCACCAATTTTCAATATAAATCCGCCAATTAGCGACTCGTCTACCTTTTCAGTAAGTTCTACCTCTTTATTAGAAATTTTCTTCACCACATTTTCGAACTCCTTCCTCAATGCATCGTTGAGCGGGAAGGTAGTGGTTACCGTAGCTTCTTCTATGCCTTTATGAGCATTGTATTGATGATGAAACTCCTTAGCAATACCTACTAAATAAGCCTCTCGGTGCTTTTTTGTAAGTATCTTGAAGAAGGCCATAGTTAACTCGCTTACCTTTCCGGTAAACACTTTGTTGAGCACGGCCAGTTTTTTGTCGTGTGTAATGATAGGGCTCTTCAGCATCAAAACCAGATCTCTGTTTTCAGAGGCCAGGTTCACCAACAACTGCATGTCGTTGTTTACCTGCTCAAGCTCACCTTTCTCCACAGAAAGATCGAGCAGTGACTTGGCATATCTGGAAGCTATTCTATATTCAGACATTAGCCTGGAATTAGTTTAAATTCAAATCTTTAACATACTCATCGACCAAAGCTTCTTGAGCCTTCTTATCGCTCAACTGCTTTCTGATGACCTTTTCTGTAATATCCAGAGAAAGGGCGGCTACCTGAGTTTTCACTTCTGCCAAAGCAGCTCTCTTCTCATTCTCTATAGTTGCCTTAGCATCTTCAAGCATTTTAGCCGTGATTTTGCTGGTCTCTTCTTTTGCTTCCTCTTTAATAGAGTTAGCCGTTGCCATTGCTTCTTTCAAGATAGCGTCTCTCTCAGCTCTTGCTTCAGCCAAAAGTTTTTCATTATCGGCCTGCAACGCCTGCATATCTTTCTTAGCTTGTTCTGCAGCCAATAGAGCACTTTCAATAGTTTGCTCACGCTCTTTTAAGCCACTAAGAATGGGTTTCCATGCAAACTTACCCAAGAAGATAAGTAGCAAAATGAAAGCTATTGTTTGAAGAATAAATAAACCGGTATCTGGTATTAATAAGTCCATTTCTGTAAGTTTTAAAGAACGACTTTAGACCTGCCTAATGCAAAGCCTAAAGTCATTCAATGGTTTTTAAAGTGCCTCTACAATTGAGTTGTTAGATGCAATCAAGAAACATGCAACAACACCGAAAAGAGCAATTACCTCAATAAGGGCGGCAATGATCAACATACCAGACTGCAATTTTCCAGCAGCTTCTGGCTGACGAGCCATACCTTCCATAGCGGCAGCACCAATTTTTCCGATACCCAAACCTGCGCCAATCGCTACAAGTCCAGCACCAATACCTGCACCTAAAAGAGCAGTACCAGCAGTTAATAAAATAGCTAACATAATTTGTCTATTATTAATGAAACAATGGTTCTAATTAATGGTGGCCGTCATCTACCGCCTGACCGATGTACATCGATGAGAACAGTGTAAACACATAGGCTTGAATAACGGCTACTAATATTTCAATAAGGGTAATGATTACGGAGAAGAGTGTTCCCACAAAACCAACTACCAAACTGTTCAAAATAAACCCTAAGCCCACAATAGAAAGCACTACAATGTGACCTGCCGTAATGGAGGCAAACAATCGGAGTGTAAGTGAAATTGGCTTGGTGAAAATACCAATTACCTCTACCACCAGAATAACCGGCCTGATGGGTAGTGGCACACCAGGGGTCCACAAAATGTGCATCCAATAGGCTTTTCTACCATTGAACTGGGTGATAAAGAAAGTAAACAAGGCCAAACACATAGTTACCGCTATGTTTCCGGTAAGGTTGGCCGCTCCAGGTGTAAGACCTAATAGGTTATTGAATAGTATAAAGAAGAACAGCGTAAGCAGGTAAGGCATAAAACGCTCATACTTATGCTCGCCAATGTTTACTTTGGCAATATCGTCTCTAATGAAAACGATTACGGGCTCAAACAAAGATTGAATACCTTTTGGTGCAGCAATTCCCTTTTTGTAGCGTTTAGCCACTGTAAAGAACACTCCAAATAGCAAAATCATGCTAATGATGAGCGAAGCCACATTCTTTGTAATAGATATATCCAGAAAACCGGACTGAGTCATTCCTTCATGCTCATTGCCGTGCACTTCTTCCTGCTCATGAGCACCCTCCTCACCATGGCCGGCATCCTCATTGTGAGAACCAGCTTCTTCATGATGATCTTCTTCATGGCCTTCGTTGTCATGTGCCGAAGAAGCACTATAACCTTCAGTTAACTTGTAAAGCTTGCCATGGTCTATGTAATAACCACCATGTGGTTTTGGCTGATGATGTTCGTCATAGAAATCTGACGACATAAATACTTTTAGACCATCTTCATAGTCGTATACAATTACGGGAAGTGGGATGGTTACATGCGTATGACCGAGGGTAATGATGTGCCACTGGTAGTCATCTTTAATGTGGTGCATAATGAAGTCGGTCCCTCCACCTTCTTTTTCTTCGTCTCCACCACCTGAAGCGGCCCATAAATTTGAAGAACTTGCTAGACCAAAAATTGCTGCTAAGAAGCTAATGATCAATAAATTGGGAATGTTAGTTCTGCTTTGTTTCATCATTGTTTTTCGCCCTCTCCCGAAATCGCGCGCAAGTTAGAGAGAATGGTAGTTATTTCAAACACTAAGTAAAATAAATAGACTGCAAAAAAATTGACCACCCACAACACGCGGTCTTCAATGCCCATATAAAGGGTAATTCCGATAAAGGCCATACTCAACAGCATACGCAAAACTGTGAGTCCCAGAAAAATATTGGGTCGAGACTGAGCATCCATGGTGCTCATGCCCCAGTGAGCGATAGCCACTACTATCATTCCCAGCACACCTGAAAAAACCATGATGGACCAAATGTACGGATGCACAAGGGGCTTTTGTGTTCCAATTTGCTGTACAAGAAGTACAAGCCCACAGAGCACCAAGCTAAATACAAGAGATTCAACGATTTGGCGACCCAAACTTTTCATGGCCGCAAAGGTAGGTGTATTTGGTTCAATGTTCTAGGTTTTAAGATTAAAGTTTGGGAAACTTTAATCTTAACCTGAACTCGATGTAAGGTCTTCGAAAAAATTTACGTGTACACCCTAAACCAGCATTCCTGAATCTAAAGGAAACTGCTGGTGAGATGCCGGATAAAATAGGCCTAGTCTGAATTTAAGGCCAATTTTTCCGGCATGACGTCCTTTATTATATCGAATTCAGGTAAACTAATCTTTCGGAAGCGACCGATACAGTTGATATATGGCTCCCGTGGCTCCAACAAGTATCATTAGAATGACAAACAGCGAACGACCATCATTCCACCACTCGTCCATTTTATACCCCAGCCAACCACAAATGCCAATGGTTACAAACAGTTGTAAGCCAAGTTGCGAGTATTTAAGGTATTGATTAGGCTCTTTTGATGGCCTTTTCTCCGGCACGGCTCTGGGGGGTTGATATTTGAATTTCTTTGGCTAAATGACCCATTTTGCAACCTCCATTAAAAGTAGCTCCGGGCTCTACTACCAATTGGTTGGTAAGAATGTCTCCGCTAATTACTGCCGATGGCTTTAAGATGAGGAGTTCAGAAATTTCTATGTTCCCCTTGATCTTCCCGGCCACCTCGGCCGACCTTGCCACCACGCTTCCGTCAACATAGGCTTCAGCACCCATTACAAATTTGGCTTTGGCTTTTACATTGCCATATATTTTGCCTTCAATGCGAATATTACCTATAGATTCCAGGCTGCCTTCTAACACAGTTTCTTTACCAATTATATTGCTGGTTTGGCTAAGGTCTTCATTCGTTTTTTTGTCTTCTTTAGAAAACATGGTCGGTTCTTGGTTTAGTTGATGATCTACTGGTCTAGAAAGATATAAACTCTTCCGGATTTACCGGAGAGCCATTGTACCACAATTCTATATGTAAATGTGGACCACTGGTAAGTTCGCCTGTATTACCAATAATTGCAATAATGTCTCCTGCAGAAATCACATCGCCCACCTCTTTTGTAATGGCCGAATTGTGCTTGTATACAGAAATTAGGTTTTCCCGGTGCTGGATCGCAATCAGGTGGCCATCCGTTTGTGTCCAACCTGCAAAAATCACGGTTCCATCAGCTATCGACTTTACCGGTTCATCCTTTTTAGAAACAATGTCTATACCGTAGTGTTTATCGCGAGGGTCGAATGCTTGTACAATGTAGCCACTAATGGGCGGAAAAAAATAGATACTTCTTAATTCTACATTGTCAATATCAGCTGTGAGAAGAAAATCGCCCCCAACCCGCTCAAATTCGCTTTTAAAAGCACTGTCTATTTGCTCCAGATTTTCAATATCAGTAGGTTCTCCGGCCGAAGCCTGGGCTGTTTCAGGAATTTCGTTGGTGGTAACATCGCCCTGCAGCACCTTCTTAATACTTTGTATAAAACGGTCTCTGCTATCCAACTCATAGGCCAGAGAGTCCAGCGTAAAAGTCATCTCCACCAACTCCTGTCGGGTTTGGCGTTCGGCATAGCGCGGATCGAACCACTGCTTAAGTATGGTGGTAACCATGTAAAAGCTCAAGGCAAACACTCCTACAAGGCTCAGAAAAGCAAAAAAGATTATTTTGGCATAAGTGAACTTATAGGTTGCCTTTTCAGAAAAGTTTTCCTCATTCTGAATAATCAGGATATGCCGGGCATTGAGCCAGTTAGAAAGAGTCTTCTTAAATCGCGCCACTTATACAAAAATCAAGGATGACAAAAATATTCATTAATACTCAACAGCGAGCGTAATATTGTATTATTTGCTCATTAATTTCGTTGCTTTGTTGGTTAATCATCTGCCTTGGAAATCAAGAATTTACATATTATCAGGTTTTGTTGTCTTCTCCTCATTATAGCCCTCTGGGGGTGTAACTCTAAAGGATACCAAAACCTGAACGCCCGATACAATGGCTATTTCTATGCCGATCAATACCTAAACGAAGTATACCAGGCTTTTGAAGAACGATATGCCTACAACTTTGATGAGATACTGCGCATATTTCCTCAAATCGATTCGGCCATTGTAAAAAGCAATAAGGAAAAACTGGACGATGCCTTCAAAAAATCGAGCCAAACCATCGAATGGTGGAAAGCCAGCGACTGGGTAGACGATAGCTACCTTATTATCGGTAAGATTAGATACCTGAGAGCGCAATGGCAATTTGCCATAGAAACTTTTCAATACATCAATCAGAATAGTAACGATGACCCTACTCGCCAAAAGGCTCTCATTGCCCTAATGAGAACTTATATGGACATGGGTAATTATGACCAAGCTGAGGAAGTAGCCGGCTTTCTCGATCTTGAAAAACTCGAGCCGGAAGTACGCGCAAGCTATTTGCTCACTAAAGCTTTTTTGTTTCAGCAACTCGATGAGTATGGCAAAGTAAAGGAACTACTCACCGAAGCCCAACCCCTGATCAATGACAAAACCTACTCTCTAAGGGTAAACTTTATTCTTGGTCAGTTGGCTCAACAGGCCGGTGAATACCGTAATGCTTACCTGTACTACGACAATGCCCTAAAAGGCAATCCTCCTTATGAGGTAATGTTTCATGCACGCCTGAACAAACTCATAGTCTCGGGTTACTCCAACCCCAATAATGTCGATGAAGCTTACAAAGTATTTGATAAGATGTTGCGTGACGGCAAAAACAAGGAGTACATGGATCATATCTATTATACCATGGGGCTTCTGGAGCAACACCGAAACAAGCTTTCTAAAGCCGTAGAAAATTATAGAGCAGCCACCCGGGTAGAACAACCGAACAACCGACAGCAGGGGCTTGCTTTTTTGCGACTGGCCGAAATTCACTACGACCATTTACTGGATTTCAACCTGGCCAGTGCCTACTACGATAGTGCCGTAATGAAACTCCCCAAAGACATTGAGCGCTTTGATGAGATTAGTAAAAGACAAAAGGTGTTGAAAGACTTTGTCACACAACTCAATATTATTGAGAAAAACGACAGCCTGCTCACGTTGGCTCAAATGAACCCCATCTCGCTAGAAGCCTATTTGGGAAGATACCTCGATGCAAAAGAAGCCAAAGAACGCGCCAAAGAAAGAGGAAACAACAACGCCAACTCTACCGGGCTGAACCGAACCGATGACAGCAACTATCAGGCTCCCGATGGCAGCAATACCTGGTACTTTTATAACCGGCAAGCCGTAGGGCAAGGCCAGCTTGAATTTCAACGGTTATGGGGCAACCGCCCACTGGAGAACAATTGGCGCAGATCGCTCAAACAAACCATTGGCTTGTCTTCTGCTGCGCAAACAGACAACGATATTAGTGACGACCCTAACAAAGGAGCACCACAGCCAGATCTAAAAAGCAGCCGTGAAACGGACATCGACAAATTAATGGCCACTGTACCGTTTTCGGAAGAGGCCCAATCAAAAGTACACAAGGAGATTAAGGACGCATACTTTAGCCTCGGCCGTATATACAGGTTTGGTCTGGCGCAAAATCAAAAGTCTATAATCACCTATGAAAAGCTGCTGGAGCGCTACCCTCAAACGGAGCACAGACTTGATGTCCTCTATGCTCTCTTTACCCTTTACGAACCTTTAGATGCTGCTAAAGCTCAGCACTACAAGCAGAGTATAATTGAGGAATTTCCAGAAACACTCCTCGCTAAAACACTCATAAACCCTAACTACCTGCAAGAAAAAGCAGCCCGTAACCTGGCCTTACAGCAAGAATATGCGAGAGCCTACGAGGCTTATGAGTCGGGTGACTATATTCTGGCCGACCAGCGGCTTAGAGCAGCACTTGCTTCTTTTGAAGATGTGGACTTTTTGCCGACAGTGGAACTGCTGGCCGCCATATTAAAAGCAAAAACCGAAAGTATTGTTTCGTATGAGCAGGCACTGAAAGACTTTATTGCCAAATATCCGGAAGAACCCCAGAGCAAATATGCTCAAAACCTTCTGGCCGCCATTGCCCCAACCAAAAACCAATTATTCAATAACCTAAACAATGCCTTTAGCGAAGACTTTCAACAGGTGCATCTGGTTGCTTTTACATTCAACGAATCTGTATTTAAAGCCGATAACCTAAAGCAGATTGTAAACACGTTCAATCAACAGAAATTTGAATCGCAGCGCCTCTCGTCCAGCTACCTTAACTTTAGCCCGATAAACAAAACCGGTATCCTTTTCATTAACTCCTTTAAGACGAAGTCGGCCGCAGAAATATACAGAAAGCTACTAGAAGAAGAGTTAGTAAAGCAAGGCCTGAAAAGCGATTCAAATTTTCATAATTTTGCCATTTCAAGAGATAATTTCACACAATTGTTTCAGAACAAGGCGTTAGAGGAATACCTTACTTTTCATCAGAAATTCTATAAATAAATGAGTGCTCAAGAAAAACCAAGCAAGAAAAAATCGTGGCTCAAAAAACTAGTAGTAGTTTTTTGGGTTGGCTTTACTTTAGCCATAATTGGTTTTCCGGCCTATTTATGGGCTGTGAGCAACAACGTAAACAATTGGTTTGGCAGCTTGCCAAGCTATAGCCAGCTAGAAAACCCCGAGCAAAACCTTACCTCGCTACTCTTTACGGCCGATGGTGTGCAGTTAGGTTCCGGATACTATCGGGATAACCGCAACCCTGTAAGTTATGACGAGTTGGGAGATAACCTGGTGCATGCTCTGCTGGCCGCAGAAGATATTCGCTTTAATCAGCACTCGGGCATCGACCTGGAAAGTATGTTCAGAGTGGCCTTTGGAGTAATCACCTTTAGCCCCAAAGGCGGTGGCTCTACCATTACCCAGCAATTGGCCAAAAACCTGTTCAATACAAGGGTTATTAAAAAAGAAGACAAGGGTAAGCTGGAAGGAATAAACGGGTTCCTTGACCAACTCATTTACAAAACCAAGGAGTGGATTTTGGCTGTGCGACTAGAAAGGTCTTACACCAAAGAAGAAATTATGGCCATGTACTACAACACCGTGGAGTTTGGAAACAACGCCTTTGGTATTAAGTCGGCCGCCAAAACATACTTTAACAAAATGCCTAAGGAGCTTTCGGTAGACGAAGCAGCTGTATTGGCGGGCATGCAGAAAGGAGTAACCACCTATCGGCCTGATATTAACCCGGAAAACTCCAAACGCAGGCGAAATGTTGTTTTAAGTCAAATGGTCAAATATGGGTTTTTGGCCCAACAAGCCTACGATACGCTGCGAACCAAAGACATTAATCTTGACAGTTTTCAACAGCAAGACCAGAATACAGGTTTGGCTCAGTACTTTAGAGAAGAAGCGCGCAAAGATCTACGGGAGCTTTGCAGCAACCTAGGCTATGACCTGTATGGTGATGGTCTAAAAATCTATACCACCATTGACTCACGCATGCAAGCCTATGCTGAATCTGCTATGGACAGCGCCATGAGAGCTATTCAGAAACTTTTTAATTCAAAACTGGCAGCTGAGGGTAGAGACTTATGGATAGATAGTAGAGGTAGAGAAATTAAAAGCTTCTTTGATGACAATGTTTTGCCTTATTCGAAGGCCTACAGAAACTTGGTGAAAAAGTATGGCGCCAAATCCGATTCTGTTGAATATTATCTCAATAAGCCAAAAAAACTGAGAGTATTTAGCTGGAAAGGAGAAATAGACACAGTGATGAGTTCTATAGATTCTATACGGTATTACAAACAGTTCCTTCAAGCAGGCTTTCTTGCATCAAACCCCAAAACCGGGGCACTCAAAGCATGGGTTGGTGGTATCAATTATAAGCACTTTAAGTATGATCATGTTAGGTTAGGAAAGCGTCAACCAGGTTCCTTGTTCAAACCTTTCGTTTACGCTACTGCTGTTGAACAGGGTTACTCACCCTGCTTCACCTTTAAAGATGAGGCCATCTCTATCCCAATTCCAGGCCAGAGTGAATTTTGGAGCCCTCAAAATGCAGAGGGCAAGTTCAGCGGTGAGGAAATGACACTCAAACGAGCAATGGCCAATTCAGTTAACTCAATTACTGCCAGAGTCATGGATATTGTAAAGCCAGACAAGGTGGTTGACATGGCACATAGAGTAGGTATTAAGAGTGATATACCACCGTACTACTCCATTGCTCTAGGTACAGAAGATGTTTCACTACTCGAAGTAATAGGAGCCTACGGCACTTTTGCCAATGAGGGAACTCATATCGAACCGTATTATATCAGTCGAATTGAAGATAAATATGGCAATGAAATTTACCGTCATGTGCCAAGAAAAAGTAAAGCCATAAATCAAGACGTAGCCTTTGTAATGCTCAACATGCTTCAGGAAACTGTAAGGTCAGGGTCGGGAATAAGACTGTGGCTAACCTATGGGCTAGTTGATAGAGAACAACAAAAGAACAGTATCGGAGCTAAAACAGGAACTACTCAAAATGCTTCTGACGGTTGGTTTGTAGCAGTTACTAATGAGATTGTAGCCGGAGCATGGGTTGGTGGAGACGACAGAGCAATACACTTTACGAATTGGCCGGATGGTCAGGGAGCAAGAACTGCCATGCCCATTGTTGCTCAGTTTTTAAAAGATGTATATGCTGACTCAACGCTCAATTTAAAGAAGACGCTTTTCGAAAGACCAGTTGGTCTAAGTATGGAGATAGATTGTCAGAAATTTACCGATGTGCTCACTACGACCGATACCTCCAATATTTATGACGATGATATTTACTAATTTCGGCCTATGGAGGTCACGCGCATCGTTCCTGGAGATGTACTGAAGCTTCCCGATAATCCGGGGGTATATCGTTTCTTCAATGAAGAGGATGAACTGATCTACGTAGGCAAAGCCAAAAGTTTAAAAAAGCGGGTTTCAAGCTACTTCAACAAACAAGCCGGGGTAAACCGAAAAACCAGACGTCTGGTATCGGAAATAAAAGCCATTGAAGTCACCCTTGTCAACTCGGAGTTCGATGCGCTTTTGCTCGAAAATAGTCTGATAAAACAAAACCAGCCTAAGTACAACATCCTTCTCAAAGACGACAAAACCTTTCCCTACCTGTGTGTTTCCAACGAAAGGTTTCCTCGCATATACAGCACTCGCAAGTTTATTCCCAGCAACGGTACATACTTCGGGCCTTACGCCAGTGTAAAAGCCATGAACAATGTGTTGAGGCTCATTAACAACCTCTTTACCCTACGCACCTGTAGATACGACCTGAGCGAAGAGAATATTACCAAAGGAAAGTTCAAAGTATGCCTGGAATACCATATTGGCAACTGCAAAGGTCCATGTGAAGGCCTGCAGAGCGAAACAGACTATCTGAACGACATAGACCAAGCGGTTAACATACTTAAAGGCAACCTTTCTGTTCCCAGGCAATATTTTAAAGAACATATGAATTCTGCTGCAGCACAACTGGAGTTTGAAGCAGCACAAAAATTTAAGGATAAACTGGAATTGCTGGATAGGTTCCAGTCCAAATCGCTGGTGGTTAACCCCAAGATCGCAGACCTGGATGTATTCACCATTGTTGCCGATGAAAAGTTTGCCTTTGTAAACTACCTGAGAATTAAAAACGGCACCATTAACCTATCGCAAACCTCAGAGATTAAGAAAAAACTAAACGAATCGGACGAGGAGATTCTAACTCTTCTGATCGTGGAACTAAGAGATAAATTTCAGAGCTCTGCCAGAGAAGTACTCACCAATAAAGAGCTGGATATAGCCTCCGAAAATTTTAAAATGATATTGCCCCAACGGGGAGATAAAAAGAAGTTGATCGAACTATCACTAAAGAATGCTCTGTTCGCCAAAAAAGAGAAATACACTTCGCTAGAAAATGTGAAAGACAAAAGCAACCGGGTACTCAAACAACTGCAGGCAGACCTATCGCTTCGTGAGTTGCCAACCCATATTGAATGCTTCGATAACTCCAATATTCAAGGCACAAATCCGGTAGCCAGCATGGTTTGCTTTAAAATGGGGCGACCCTCCAAAAAAGATTACCGACACTTTAAAATTAAAACTGTTGTTGGGCCCGATGATTTTGGGTCTATGAGAGAGGTTGTTGGCCGCAGGTATTCGCGCTTGCTCAAAGAAGAAGCTCCTCTGCCCAAGCTCATTGTAATAGATGGTGGCAAAGGACAGCTCAATGCGGCCTGTGAGGCGCTCAAAGAACTCAACCTATACGGACAAATTCCGATCATAGGAATTGCAAAACGCTTAGAAGAACTCTACTTTCCGGAAGACTCATTTCCTATTCACATCGATAAAAAATCAGAGTCACTTCGGCTCATTCAAAAGCTAAGGGATGAAGCCCACCGCTTTGCCATTAATTTTCATAGAGACCTGCGAAGCAAAAACAGCTTCAATTTTGAGCTGGAAGAAGTAAAAGGATTAGGGAGGGTAACGGTGGACAAGCTGCTCAAGGAATTTGGTACTATGAGCAAAATAGAGCAAGCTAGCGAAGAAGAACTTATTGCCCTTGTTGGCGAAGCCCGCACCCGACTTATTAAAAACTTCTTTAACCAGAAACGAGAAGCACAATAGGCCAAGGCCTATAACAAAAAAGGGAGCTTATTGAAGCCCCCCTTTCTTATATTCTGTTTAACTGAATTCTTAATATTCCCAGAGGTTATGCATTTTCTCTAGCAACTCATGTCTCTTTTTCATGGCTTGCTCAATAATGCTGTAGTCATAGTCAGATCGGCCAAAGAGCGTCTGTATATTATCATCATCAGCATTTTGAAACTTAGTAATGTATGAGCTAAACAAGCGTAGGTCAAAGGCATGAGCAAAGTTTATATTTCTATCGCGCGGATTCTTTGGGTTGTACCAATAAGCTGCATTTTTGTTTGACTCCGCGTACACCTTTTCAATGTAAGCTACCAACTCCTGATACTTCACTCGAACAATTTCGCGTTCCGTTCCGGCAACTGTAGCCTTAGGTGGCGCAACTAGCGTAATAGAAACAATATCCCACTTGGCCAAAGACTGATTTCTATCGAATATGAGATCTTCTTCTATAAGCAAAACATCTAAATCTCCCTTATTTGCCGGATCGAGAGGTTTGGCCTCCGCATTCTGCTGATATTCCGCATCAATAATAGAGTCTAGACGGGCATCGGAGTAGTTGGCGTAAATGCCACCGTCCCGCGTTTTAAGCTCTGCCCTGTCTTGAGCCCTAAAAGCCTCATCATAATTGCCCAAAGCTGTAGACATATCCTTCAGGTTATTCCTAAAGTCTGCCTCAGAAAGAATCACCTCATCATCGAAGCCTTTGGCTCCGGTTTCGAAAGTTGCGTATGGAGTAATACCCACCTGCTGATCTAAGGCCTGGCTCTTGGCTTCATAGTAGTCTTCTATGCCTTTAAGAATGATCTCCGTAATGCGAGACTCTTTGGCGTTCCAGGCCGAATTTAACTTTTCGTTAAAATTCATCTTGGACCAGAGTCTTATACTCCACATTACGTCTTCATCGCGAATGGGCCGTACCGAAAACTCGTTATTGAGTTTTCGGGCACTATTAAGGCCGGCAACTTTAGTAGTGCTTTCTATGGTTTGCAAAAATTTGGCAGGGTTTGTTCCACTGCCCTCGTCCTGAGCGTTCAAGACTGTGACAAAACACAGTACTAATAAAATTGCTAAGCCTTTTTTCATTTTAGTTAATATTTATCGTTACGTCTCCCGTAAAACGAATCGGAATCTGCTCTTCTTTATAGTTGAAGCGAACAATTTCTTCAACATAAACCACTATTCTGTCTCCTGAAGCCATTCGGCTAACCAATTGAGACAGATCCACTCTCGACATGGGCTTATCGATAGGAATAACTCCTTTTGTGGTTTTTCCACGAGCCAGGGTTACACTTCCTTTGCTCACCAAGAAAGTAGCATCGTCTTTATAACGCTCGGCAAAATCGGGGTCAGACTGTAGCAACAGGTTAATTACTGTTGGCTTCTCGTCCATACCATTCTTTGCATCATACGGCTGACCGTTAGGTCTTACTTCAAGTCTTGGAAGCGGTACAGGCTTGGCTTGAAATTCTCTTGAACCAATATAGAACCCACCGCTCGAAACATCAATCTTCAACTCACGCTGTGTAGGCACTACCAGTATTTCACCTTTCTGGCTACCTGAATTAAAGGTTCCACCGGTTACTTTGAAAGATGGCTGATAGGCTGGCCCCAAAGCCGGCACATTAATGTTCAAGTTGTTGGCACAACCCAGGTAGAGAACCTCTACTGATGCACTTCGTACATCAATTACCGGTTTGGCCACCTGATACTCATGTCGCTTAGTTCTGGTAATGGTTCCGCCAGAACCGTCCTGAGCGGTTATTTCAACTTCGAAAAACTTTTGCGCCAATCCGTTGGCATCGTACTCACTGTTTTGCGCTGAAGCCGGAATACTAATTATTCCTCTTCCGTTGACTACCGGTATATCCTGTCCGTTCACTTTGATCTCCGGTTGCAGCTTAGAGTTACCCAGCGTTAAAAAGGCCTGAGCACTAAAGTCTAGTCCGGCTGTCACAATATTTGACTCAGAAAGCACTGTAGCCTGAGCATAGTCTATCCCCGCAAATGCACCCTTTAAAAACTCATCTTGAGAAATCTCAGCAGAAGCTGTTCCTGAAGAAGGGTTTTGTCTTGGCGTTGTTCTTGGAGTAGGCGCTGCTTCATCTTCAGAAGAAGAATTATCGGGCTGGCTGGCAGGTTGAGTGTTAGTCACCACCAAATCGGCCAATGTAGGAATGCTATTAGGGTCTGTAGAAACAGCCGTTCCTACCATTCCTTTTAGCTTATTGAGTGCCTCTGACTCTTTACTGAAAATCTGATTTTTGTAGAAAGTAAGCTGCGCAAGAACTGAGGCCAACGGAGCCTTATAGAAGTTAAAATGGGCGTAATCTTCTTTTTTTGCCTCGGCATTGTTTTCGTAAAACTTAATGTCGTTGGCATCAATGGCTATAGACTTCATCCACTCCGGGTTCATTCCTCCTTTACCCAACAAACTGATAATCTCATTTACTTTGAGAGGGTATTCATCCAGTCTTCTTTTAAGCTCCTCAGCATTCTTTTTATTCACCAGATAGTTAGAGGGCTCTTCGTATTTTTTAAGCGTAGACCGCTCGTATATTTTAGAAGTGTCTCCTCCGGTAGATACTTTACCGAGTTCCAGTTTCAGATTGTCCAGATAGTTAGCGAGGTCAAGGGTATACAACCGTACCTGCTCGGCCACTTTTTGCACAGCCACATCGCCATCTTTTTCACCTTGATTGGTTACATCGTTTTGGATGCTGGTAAGGACATTCTGGTTGTAGTCCATAAAGGACTCATTAGAAACTTTGAGTCCGTTTTCTATAAGAACGAACTTTTCCAATACCGTATCCTTAATCTGCAAGGCGAGAAGAGCTGTTAGCACGAGATACATCATGCCAATCATCTTCTGCCGTGGGGTTTCTTTACCTCCTGCCATAATCGATCAGGTTTAGTTATTGGTTTGTTTCATTGCAGAAAGCATTGCACCATATACCTTGTTCAGCGAGGTAATATTGGTGTTTAGCTGAGCCATTTGGGCTTGGAATTCTTCCGTAGCCTTGGCTGTGTTCATGGCTCCTTTAATCATGGTTTCCATGTTAGAAAGGTAACCTTTCATATACTTAGCTACAGACTCCGTATCGGTAAGCTCGGCCTTGTAAGCACCACTAAGCGCCTGCAGTTGTGTTGCAGCTTCTTTGAGCTGAACCTGATACTGCTCAGTAGCCGCCTTAAGTTGTGCCTGATTGGCACCAGAACCTTTTACGGTGTTGGCTACTTCAGCAAAAGCCGAAGCGGCCTGGTTAGTAGACTGGTCTATCTTAGATAAAGATGCTGCAGCCGTTTTCGCATTTTTAGCGTACTCATCAGTTGCTACAGCGGCATTAGACATACTGGCCAGTTGTTTGGCATTCTGAGCCAAATTGTCCATCCCTTCTTTCAGGCTTTGAAGGCCGTCTTTGCTTATAGCCGCCTGCTTAAGCATTTTTTCAAGGGTAATATCGTCTTTCTTTTCTGGGGCACCACCGCCTTTCACGGTCGCATGGTATAATTCTTTCGTATAATCTGTGGCTTTGGGTTCAAAGGCAGCGAAAGCAAAGATGAGTGCTTCCGTACCAAGACCAATAATTAGCATAAGAGTAGCACCGGCCCATCCGTTCAATTTGAACATGGCACCTACAATTACTACAGAGGCACCTAGACCATAGATTTTCGGCATTACGTTGCCGTAGAAGTTTTGGGTAAATTTACTAGCCATTTGTTTTATCAGTTGGGTTGAAGATCAATTTGATAGTTGTTGTTAAAGCGGGTTATTTTGACCGAGGTCGTCCATAGCACATCTAAATCCAATTGAAGCAGAGGCCACGTCTCGGTATTCAAAAGTTCTTGTTCCGGTTTGGAGGTAATAGGAAATATCATTCCAGGCTCCTCCTCTTACCACCTTCTTTCCGTAGTGAGGGCTGTCTTTTTCCGATAAGGTATCGTATAAAAACATTGGGTTCAGATCCCACACCAGTGGATTGTATACAGGTGAGAAGTCGTCTCTACACCATTCCGCTACGTTGCCTGCCATGTTATACAAGTTGAATGGGTTAGGCAAAAATGAATTTACCGGAGCAGTATATGGGTAACCATCGTCTGCATAGGCTCCTCTGCCTGGCTTAAAATTGGCCAGAAAGCAACCATCGCGGTTTCTGGTATACGGACCTCCCCACGGGTATTTCACAATTTCTTTTCCTCCTCTGGCTGCATACTCCCATTCTGCCTCCGTAGGCAGTCTAAAGTTGGGATATCTAAATTCCATTGGGGAAGTATCTACAAAAGTGCTCGACTCAGGACCACTAGCTGCTCCTCCTTGGGGGCCTACGGCTCCTAACGGGCCTGCAGCTCCGGCATTCGGGTCGCCCTGATTTTTCTTTTTACCGAACGAGAAGAGTCCACCCCCTCCTTCATTTTTGGCTTGCTGGCCATTGTTCAGGAAAATGGTTCTCCAGGCAGCAAATTTTTCAGCAGCATCCCAGCTAACTCCTACTACAGGGTAATTATCAAAAGAAACGTGCTGGTGATAATATTGAGTCATTCGGTCGCCATAGTGGTATGTAAACTCCTGCTCCCAAACTTTGGGGTTAGGAACTACCGTGGCTAAAAATTCGCGGGTGTAGTATCGATCGCCCTTTTCGGCCAAATCGGCCACATGGTATAGAAATTGGCGATACTCATTGTTGGTGATTTCCTCAGCATCCATAAAAAAGGAGCTGACAGTAATTTGTCTGTTGAAGTTAATTTGTGAGGCTGCCACATCTTCATCGGCCTGGCCCATGTAGAATGTTCCCCCAGGTATTTGAACCATTCCATAGGGTAGTTCCTGATACCATCCTTCTCTGTCGAGCACACCTAGCAACTGGCCTTCATCGACCAACGCCTGCTCTTTTCCTCCTCCACTTAGAAAGCCTTCGAACATACTGCACCCAGTGTTCAAAGAAAGAAGTGCCATAAATAACAGACCCAGTATAGACTTCTTCATTGTTTTAGTTTTAATCTATTTGCCAGTTCAAAAACAAGCCTCATTTGGCAAATAAAGCGCGAAAATTAATATTTTATTGTTAGTATTCCACCCACAGGTAGAAAATTCTACAATCCTTAATCTTAAGTAAACTTTTGTTTAGTAACGGTATCTGGGGGTTCTTATGATGTTCCTTCCCAGATTTATTCCGTTGCCCTTGCTGGAAAATTTATAAATGAGCATAATCTCTTGAGAGGTCGGCTCTTTACTATTTCTATCAGCAAGAACTAAATCCAGCGCATATCCCAACGCCAGGCTTCGATCTTTTAGTATGCTGTAGCCAATCATTACCGATGCCGATTCTGATTGACGGTAAGCAACACCGGCCCAAAGCTGATCATTGTAGCGTCCTACAACGCTCAAGTCCCATGAGTAGGAATCAAATCCTACAGATTTCAGCAATAAAGTCGGAGTGATCGTAACCTCTGGGCTTAGTGCATAATCGTAGCCCGCTGTTAAATAGTAGTGTCGAATTAATTGATTGGCAATTTGATCTTGTCCAAAATCAAATTTTGGTTGAAGTAAGTGATTTGTACTGAAACCACCAAAAAAATTTCCTTTTCTGTAGAGTATACCCATGCCGAGATCCGGCCGTAACTGAGATTCCTTTCCGGTTAAACCCACCAGGTCATCGCTCGGATCGACCAGCACTAGCTCATCGAAATCAAGGCCGCTGGAAAAAAAGCCTGCGTTGAGCCCAATGCTCAGTGAGGCATCTCCCTGAAGAGCAATGTAGTAAGACCCTGACAGCTTGAACTCTATGTTATTGGAGGGGCCCAGATTGTCGTTCACTAAATGAACGCCCAATCCACCATTCCACCATTGTGATAGAGTGCTGTAGCTAATAAATTGGGTATTTGGGGCTCCTCCGGGGTTTATTGTGCCTTCGTACCCAAACCACTGGGAGCGATGAATTGCCGTAAGTGTATTGGCATTGGAAAGGCCCGTAAAAGCCGAGTTGTAGTACATGGGATTAAACATGTACTGGGTAAACTGAGCATCTTGTTGTGCTCTTAGGCCCACAACGAGGAGGCTGAAAACAATGGCAATGAAGGCCTTTCTTGACATAATCAGGTAACGCGAAAGTTAAATGATTTATTTAATCACTTTCCCAATAATACAAGAAAACTAGCTTTTGCCCTTACGAGTTGCGAGAATTACAGATTATTTGCCTTTTTAATGTACAGCTCCAGTGCTCCTGTCATAGACGGTGCGTTGGGCTGAGGAGCCTCAATATCTATAATAAGGTTGGCTTCTCGGGCAGCCTGTGCTGTAGTTGGGCCAAAAACCGCAATTCGTGTATCGTTTTGTTTGAACTCCGGAAAGTTTACGAACAATGAGTTGATTCCACTTGGGCTGTAAAACGCTAAGATGTCATACGTAACATCGTCCAGGTCAGACAAATCGCTGGCCACTGTTTCGTAAATAACAGCTTCTGAAAACTTGAATCCGTTTTCTTCCAAATAGCCCGGAATATCGTCTTTTCTAATGTTGGAGCAAGGAAACAAGTATTTCTCGTTTTTATGCTTTTTAAGAATTTCGATAAGGTCCTGAGCGGTACGTGAACCGGTAAAAATCTTTCTTTTTCTAACCACAATGTACTTCTGCAGGTAATGAGCCGTTTGTTCCGATATACAGAAATACTTCATATCTGCAGGAACCTCAATTTTCAGGTCTTTGCAAATGGTAAAGAAGTGGTCTACGGCATTGCGGCTGGTAAATATGATGGCCGTATGATTTAAGATATCAATCTTCTGTTTTCTAAACTCTTTAGCAGAAATCGGATCGACCTGAATGAAAGGCCTGAAATCAATCTTTATTCCGTATTTGTCTGCTAAAGTATAGTAAGGAGATTTAGGATCTGAAGGCTTTGGTTGAGAAACGAGGATACTTTTTACGGGTTTTAACCTTTCCTCATACGTGCTATTGGACATATTCTTCCCTGCTTTTTAATCTAATCTGGCTTGTCAAACTAACAGATTCAATCCTAGCAAAGTAGGTATTAATTCTGTGCTGCAAAGGTAAGAAAATATATATAAGTTGCTACTGGCTCCCAGGTTACGAATTTTTAAAAAGAGGTTGAAGAATCTGAAAACCAGATAAAAGGCCAAAGTAGCCAGAATAAGTTTGACTGTAAATTCAGGAAATGAAAACCTTCCGAAGAGCGAAATGGCCAATATGAGGTACATTACCACAGAAAGACCATTGTTCATTAGCTGAATCTCAGAAAAATGCCTGGACTGATCGGTGGGAATGCCAAAAAGCCAACCAAACCAGGCCACAAACAAAAATTTGAGAAAAAACAAAAACTGAATGGCCATAGCTGTTAGTAGCCAAACCAACAGACCTTTCCCCATAGATTCTATGACCAACCATGGAATCGTAGCCTGCACGAATGGAGTGAACAGATAGAGACAAACTGCAGCAAAACTAAAATTGAGCGATAATACCGCGGTGAAGTAAAAATTTTCGGTGCTGAACAAGCGTATGCCTGACCCAAAGTCGTCTCGCAGACGAGTAGAGAAAAAGCGTGCATAGCTATATACCGAAGCAAACAGCTTTGGATACACTACCCTGGAAATGGCATAGATAACAAAAAGAGCCATGGCCATGACTATGGCCAAATCGCGGTAAAATAATTGAATGCTACTTGTCTCTTGCATTAAAATCTGGTGGTAAACCCAAAGTGTATCTTGGATTGGCTAAAGTTAATGGCTCCGGTTGAATCGGCCGTACCTAAAGCATAAACAAAATTGAAAATGCCGGTTCCGGTAGCAAAACTAATACCCGCGCCCATTCCCAAGGCCCATTCTCCCCTGTTGGCGTTGGCATTGCTCACAAAGTTTTGCTCCAAATAGCCCACATCAGAAAAGAGCAGCAAGTAAGAAGAGTCTTCCAAAAAGTAGCGATACTCCAAATTGCTATAGGCAAAGCCTGTTGCAAAAAAATAACTCTCATTGAAGCCTCTTATACTATTGAGCCCGCCCAGCCGATAGGCATCGTTTCTAAAAAGGTTTTTAGAAGATAAATAACCCCCATGCAATGTGGCATAAAAGATAGCCCTGGAACCCAAACCCAGATATTTTTCTACATCCAGATCGTACTGAAGTTGCAGCGTTTTCATATCAACATCGGTATAAAGTTCATTGGGCAGTTCTGCGTTTTGTCTGATTACCTTATTACCAATGCTTGTGTTCAACTCCAGACTTAAGCCTCTTCGGGGAAAAAACACATCGTCCAAGCCGTTGTAGCTATACCTCAAGCCATAACGGTTTAGTCTAAAATCCAGAATATCCGGAAGCCTATTGCTGTCGGCATAGGCCGAAGTTGCTATAAGATCGGTAGCCACCAAATGAGTAACTACTCCCAGGTTGGCATTAAAGCCCAAGTTTATGTTTAGGTCCAGGCCAAGTACTCTCCTGTTAAAAGTAGAGTCCTGTTTAAGGAAATCGAACTGGCTGCGTAAAGACAAAGTACTACCCAGCAGGTGGGGTTGGTCAAAATTGAACTTCAATGTTTGGGTTTCCTCACTCAACCTTCTCCAGTGCAAGCCAATGTGTCTGCCCGAAGCAAATGGGTTGTACAAGTCGAGATCGAACTGGCCGGTAACAAGTAGGCCTCCGCTACGGCTATTGTTAGGCAAAAAACCAATAATTCCATCGAGCCTGTTTACGGGTCTTTTTTCCACAGAAAGAGTGACTCTTGCCTCGCTATTCTGAAAACTGAGCAGAGGAGGTCTTGTAAGCTTTACATAATTGAGCTTTCTCAACCTTGGTACTATTGCATCTACCAGTTGTTGATTATACGGTTGCCCCAGGTGTATACCCAGATAGGCCATGGCAAACTTTGGTTTTAAAATTTGAGGCTGCTCAATGCGCACAGAATCAAAGTTTATAGGCGGGCCCAAATCTACCTGCAGGGTAGCAGAAAGGTAATTTTGCTCAATACTAAGCGAATCGTACTTAATAGATGCAAATGGAAATGCGTTGCGCTCTGCAAACCGAAGTATTCTCTTTTCCAATGCCGCCAGTTGGCTAGGGTTAAATGGTTTGTTGTTGAAATGCCGTTCCCGCAGGTTTAGTTTTCGCCAAAAGTCATCGGCCAAATTTCCCTTTCTTAGTTCCAACCACTGAAAACGTGGGCCAATAATCATTTCTACCTGCAGGGTGTCTTCTTTAGAGGTGAATTGCTTTGGATGAGCCAAGAGGTATCCTTCCTGATGAAGAAGTTGTACCAGTTTTTGAACTTCTTTTACAGCCGCAACACTATCGACCAGTTGACCGGAATAGTTATAGGTGTTCAGCACAACTTGTTCGTTGGCCGAAGTTGTGACTACTAACCTTACCTGCTGAGCCTGCACCGACAGCAGGGACAGAAAAAAAAGCAGGAAGCAACTGCAAAAAGTAAGTCGGTGTATTGGCATAGCTTATATTTAGGCGAAAATTACAAAACTTTGGCCGGCCTCTATCTACACATTCCTTTCTGCAAAAAAGCATGTCATTATTGCGACTTCCACTTTACTCAATCGCTCAGGCAAATTGACGATATGGTGGATGCTATTTGCAAAGAATTGGTTCTACAAAACGAGTTTTTGGGGAAAGACTCTATATACAGTATCTATTTTGGTGGTGGCACCCCATCCTTACTCGAGCACCACCACCTAAAACAGATTATGAAGGTAATTAAGTATGAATATGACCTGGCCAGTAATATTGAAATTACCTTAGAAGCCAACCCCGATGATTTGAGCCGAGAAAAGTTGCAGGCATTTTATGACAATGGTGTAAACCGACTGAGCATTGGCATTCAAAGCTTTAACAACGACCATTTAAAATGGATGAACCGACAGCACTCCGGAGAAGAGGCCATGGAAGCTGTTTATGAAGCCCGGCAAGTGGGTTTCGAAAACATTAGTGTTGACCTCATCTATGCCGTGCCTTATGGCGACCATAGTATTTGGGAAAACGACCTGAAACAGGCTTTGCGACTTAGGCCGGAACATATTTCTTCTTACTGCCTTACCATTGAACCCAAAACGGCTTTTGGCAAATGGCTGGAACAAGGCAAGCTCTATGAGGTTGAAGAGGAGTTTGCGGCCGAGCAATTTGAAATGCTCATTGATACACTACGCCAATATGGTTATGACCAGTACGAGATTTCTAATTTTGCCCAACCGGGTTACGAATCGCGGCACAATAGCAACTATTGGAAGGATGAAAAGTATTTGGGCGTTGGTCCTTCGGCACATTCATACAATGGAAAGTTCCGCAAGGCAAACGTAGCCAATAACGCCAAGTATCTTCTGGGGCTATCGGAAAATAAAATTCCATTTGAGGTAATACACCTGAGCAAGGAAGACCAGGCCAATGAGTATATCCTTACTTCGTTGCGTACCAAGTGGGGGTTAAATCTCAATCATCTCAAGAATAAATATGGTGTGGACTTGCTAATGGTTCACAGAGATTACCTGAATAAACTTTCTTTGCAGGACCTTCTTTATGAAGAAGATGAACACCTGATTCTTACCGATTCGGGGAAGCTACTGGCCGACAAAGTGGCCTCCGACCTGTTTATTGAGTTGAATCCTTAGCCCTACTTTCTTGCTGTTCTACTTCTTTTAGTACCTCATCAAAGGTTCCCTGAGCATACTGCGGAAAGTATTCATCTACAATGGTTCGGATGAAATTCACATCCAAGCCGGCTCGAATGTAGTTTTTTAGAAGGCTAATTTCGACTTCACGAGTTTTTTCAGGCCCTAAATCCTCATTCACCACTTTTAAAATGTCCTCAGCCAGTTCGGCTACGTTTTCCAGCTTTCCTGCCCGGAGTCGGGCGGCACCAATGAACCTATAGAAAGCAAAGCGATTTTCTGCTTCCAGAATTTTTCGCTGTGGGTCGTTTTCAGCCAAAGACGAGGGCACCAGGTTGTACCGCTGACCAAAATTGGTCATTAGTCTTTCGGCATGTTCCAATTGCCTTATGCGCGAATGGAGCTTGGAGAGGGCTTCATAAAGTTCAAAACTTATAATCTCCGTGCCCTCCTTGTTCATGGCATATTCAATTACCTTAAAGTTGTATTGCGGCTCCAGATAGCGCCAATTGTAGTAGTCTGTCAGCTCACCGGCATCCAGCAGGCTATCCCATTCGACCAATTTGCCCCGCTGATAAGAGGCAAAGCCGGGAAAATTGGTTCTGAATTCCTCCAGTTCTTTTTTCAGGCTTATTAAAACCTTTTCTTTTTCATCTTTTAATTTTTGACCCTCTGCATAGCGCTGAAAAAGAAAGGCCATGTACACACCCACAAAAACGACTAATAGTTCAAGCAACAGCCACTTTACTTTGTCACTAATTTGAAATAGCTTTCTAATAAACATTGATGTAGCTTTACCCAAAGGTTCAATTATTTGTAGTTTCAGGCAAATGTAAACCGACTGAAACGGTAGATTTACCAACTGAAAGTGAAGGTTTTAGCCATGAGAAAAAGTGAAAAGGGAAGAAAAGGACAACCTGAGTCATTGGGCGATGCAATACAGGAAATGCTAAAGTCTTTTAGAATTGAAGAGAAGTTCAATGAGGCAAATTTGGTTAACTCTTGGGAGAAGATCATGGGTGCTCCTATAGCCAAGCGAACCACTAAGGTTTACATTCGAGACAAAAAGCTTTTTGTTCATATTAACTCTGCTCCTCTTAAACACGAGTTGAGCATGTCTCGTGACAAAATTCTGGTACTGATTGCCCGGGAACTTGGTAGTTCCATTGTCAATGAGGTAATCATTAAGTAAAATAGCGACCATTTCGTCTCAGAAGAATAAGAAGAGAGGCTGTCTCTCAAGCCTTTCAAAATCCTGCTCAATGGTAGAACAAAATCTGTCGACTCCGGAGACAGCCTCCTTCAACTGATAAATATGGCCTTGGCCTAGTTTTTCTTTATCTCTTGTTGTAGTTCTGCCTTTTGATTCTGAGGCAGCTTTACGGTTTTAATCATGTTGTCCTCTTTCACAAATTTGTTGAGTGCTGCTACAATAGCTTCTTTCGTTATGGTATCTGCCCGCTCATTGCCTGTGAGTATGTTTTCCATATCTTCCCCGGTTTTCAGGTAAGTGGCTATCATGCTCTGCCAGTAGGAGTTCTGTTTAATTTGTTCCTCAAAGTTCTGTTTTCTGGCGTTAATCACTTTATCCAAATCTTCCTGAGTGAAATTGCCCTGTTTTATGTTTTCCAGCTCTTGTATAGCGGCCTGAACCAGCTTGTCTACATTCTCCGGCTTGCAGGGAAATGAAATTGAAAATGAAAACGTGGAGTTAGGGTACTGAGAAGATGAGAAGGATGCCCCGGCACCATATACTCCACCCATTTCTTCCCTAAGGGTTTCTATCATTTTATTGGAAAGAATACTGGCCGCGGCATTAAGCAGACCATTATTTTCCAGGTTGTAATCAAAGTCTCCGCTAAAAGTGATATTTACCTGGCTCTTGTCGTCTACCCCCACATATATATTCTTCTCGTGCTTTCCACTAATAATCCGTAAACCCAAATCTTTATACATTTCTTTAGAGCCTTTGGCTGGCAACGAAGCCACATATGTTTCCAGATACTTTCTAAAGGAAGGCATGTCTACATTACCCACAAATACAAATTTAAAGTCTCCACCATTGGCAAATCGCTCTTTGTAAATCTGTACGGCCTTATCCAGTTCAATTTTATCGAAACTCTCAGCCGATGGAAACTCAACTCTCGGGTGGTTATCGTACATAAAGCGCTGGCGCAGCACAGAATACTGAAGATCGGGGCTAGCACTAAAGTTTACATAGAGGTTCTTTGTTCTGGAAAGCCAACTGTTAAACGCAGATTCATCCATACGCACATTGGTAAATCTTAGGTGTACAAGCTGAAAAAACGTTTCCAAATCTTTAACGCTAGAAAAGCCTGAGAGGCCTTCTTCGTAAGAACTGATGTAGGGTTGCACCGAGGCTGTCTTTCCGGTTAAAAACTTGCCCAAATCTATAGCACTGAAATCGCCTATACCCATTTCATTCACGATGGCCGCGGCATTTGAGGCCGACCAGTATACATTATCCGGGTATAAGGAAGTTCCGCCAAACGAAAAGGCTGTCATTCGCACTTCATCGTTTTTAAAGTCTGTAGGTTTAATGAACACTTCAGCACCGTTGCTTAGTGTAATGTGTGTGATGCCCGTGGTTTCATTGGTTTGTTCTGCAACAATTTTACCCGGTTTTGGTGGGGCATCCATCAATGCAGAAGCAATAGCCTCTTCCTCATAAGGCTCAATGGAGTCATCCTCTACTATGGCATCCAGCAGAGCTGTCATTTCTTCGGCCGAAGGAATGGCTGCAGCATTTTCGGTTTTGGCTTGTACCTCAATGGTTCGGTTGTCATTGTGCCACCAACTATCGAGCAAGCCATTGATCTCTTTAAGTGTAATAGTGGGGATAATCTGCTCGGCCATTTCTCTGGTTTGTTTGGCACTTAGCAATGGGCCTCCATTTAAAAAATGGTTGAGATAGCCTTGTACTAAAGACCAGGACTCCCGCTTGTCTGCCTCTTTTTCAAAACGATCGAGTGAATTGGCAAATGAAGCCAAAGTTCTATCCAATTCGCCTTGGGTAAAGCCGAATCTTCTCACACGCTCGTTTTCTCGAATAGCCGCCAGAAGGCCTTCGGCAAACTTATCTTCCTTCACCTGAATGGAGATGGTATAATCATTTTTGCCCTTACCTAAAGCGCTGCCATATCCACTGTAGCTATATTGGAAGGGTGGATTTTCTGACTGCACAAGCTCTCTTAGGCGTTGGTTCATCATTTGGCTAAAGAAACTGTATACTAAAGACTCTCTGAGGTCGGCAAACGTATTGCCGGTTTCCTTTTCGCCCGGTTGAATAAAGTTGATGGTAATGGAGTTTGAGGTAGCCTCATCGTCTGAAGCAATGGCTACTCGGGTGCCTTCAAAATCGGGCATGGTATAGTAAATGCGCTCTCTGGGCTTTTCAGGCATTTTTATGTCTGAAAAGTACTCCTTAATCATCTGCTCCATTTCGGCCACATCGAAATCGCCTACAGCAATAAGAGCCATTAAGTCTGGTCGATACCAATCTCTATAGAACCTTTTGGCGGCATCATATTCAAAGTTCTCCAATATTTCAGGCTCACCAATTGGCAATCGCTCAGCATAGCGCGAACCGGCCAGGGTAATTGGCCAAATCTGTTGACGCATGCGTTCATAAGCTCCCAGCCTCAATCGCCACTCTTCCATCACCACCCCTCTTTCTTTGTCTATCTCTTCATTGTCGAAAGTAGCCTGATGTGCCCAGTCGCTGAGCACCAGCATGGCGTTCTTCACGTTTTCCGGTTTATCTGAAGGAATAGGCAGCATGTATACGGTTTCATCAAAGCTGGTATAGGCGTTTAGGTCGCCCCCAAATTCAAGACCCATCTTTTGCAGAAAATCTACCAGCTCATTCTTTTCAAAGTTCTTCGTTCCGTTAAACAGCATGTGTTCGGTAAAGTGAGCCAAGCCCAGCTGGTCATCGTCTTCCACGATGGAGCCTGCTTTTACAGCCAGGCGAAATTCAATACGATTTTCCGGTTTAGGATTAGAGCGGAGATAGTAGGTAAATCCGTTATCTAACTTACCGATTAGTACATCGGGGTCTGTGGGTAATTGTTGGAAGGGAAATAAATGAAAGGGCAGCAAAAGTAAGAGGGCTGCCCAAATAGTTGAGAGTCTTTGACTTGTTCTTTTCATTGGTATCGTGTTTAACTAGAATGTTAGTGAAGATACCAATTGTTCAATAAAGATGAAAAAATTTAACTTTTTTTGTTCGATTGATCTCAATCTACTTCTTGTCAGTATTTAGGTCTTGTAGTATTTTCTTCAGGAACCTGGACTCTTTTAGGTTGTTGAGTCTTTGTTGCAGCTCTATGCGCTGGGCTACAAACAGGGTAGTTATGAACAACATAAACAAGGTAAAATCTGTGGTTACCGTACGAAACATAGAAACAAGCACAATCACTATGGCCAGAATGAGCAGTAAAACGGAATTAGACCGTAGATACCATTTTAATTCACGCTCCTTTTCTTTGCTATGAAAGCGTTCGGTCTGAATTTTCTCTTTGTTCATTATTATTCGCTGATAAGGCGAAATGGACTTCCAGCGGAGCTCCTCTATTCTCTGTTCTATCTTCTCAATCGTCTTCATGTTGTGTTAACCGTTAAAGACAAAACTACTTCACATTAAAGTAATTTTCAAATAACATTAAGTTAATATACGATTGAACTACACTTGAGTTAACCGGGATTCAGCCTGACGGAAAAAGGTTTTCTGGAAAACAAGTATGCCCAACACCCCCACCAAAATGGCTACATCGGCCATATTAAAAATGGGTAAAAGGGCTACTTTTTTTCCTCCCCAAAGAGGAAACCAATCGGGTAGATAGCCTTCCCAAAAATCGAAGTACAACATATCTATAACCTGCCCATGAAACCAGGGAGTTATGGAGTTGTACGGGGCGTTGTCTAAAAGTGCTCCGTAGAATACAGAGTCGACCAAGTTGCCGATTGCCCCACCCAGTATGGCTGCTATACACCAGAGAAGTCCTGCATGATATTTAGTTTTGGTGAGCCTGAATAGACCATAGGCAATAAAAAGAATGGCCAGCAGACGAAAAACAGTCAAGGCGAGTTTGCCATAGCCTGCTCCAAAACTCAAACCAAAGGCCATACCTCTGTTTAGTACATAATGTAACTTAAACCATTCGCCCAGCAGGTTGATTTCTCCGGCCGGGCCCATGGTCATGTTATAATGAACCAGCAGCTTTACTGCCTGGTCTATTGCAACAATTGTAAGTGTGAGTACAAAATACTTATACTGTCTCAAAATGAAGCTATCTCACTCCAATGCTGACGGTAAGCGTCCAATCGTCTACCTCCAAACTTTGAGCATCAGATACCTCCTCCAGTATCTCCAGACTCAAAGCCTGAGTTTCTGTACAGATATATTCTGAATAGGCTCTGATGGCCTCGTCTACAAAGCTATCGGACTTTTGAATTCGGATGTCTATTTTGTCTTGCACATCGAGTCCCATATCTTTTCTCAGGTTCTGCACACGGTTTACCACATCTCTGGCAATTCCTTCCATGCGCAGTTCATCTGTCAAAGTGATGTCAAGAGCCACTGTGGTCTTGCCTTCGGTAGCCACAGACCAGCCGGGAATATCCTGGCTCTTTATCTCCACATCTTCCAGGCTCAAGGTTATTTCTTCACCGGCAAGTTGCAGCGTAAAACTGCCTTCCTGCTCAATTGCGGCTATTTCCTGTTTCCCCCAGGCATTAACTGCCGCTGCAATGGCTTTTACCTTAGGCCCAAACTTTTGACCAATGGAACGGAAGTTTGGTTTAATGCTTTTTACCAAAATCCCACTGGTATCGTCTATAAACTCTATTTCTTTTACGTTTACCTCTGACTTTATTAACTCGGCTACATGCTCTACATTGTGCCTGGTTTTGGCATCAAGCACCGGAATCATAATTCTGGAAAGTGGTTGTCTCACCTTTAACTTTTCCTTCTTTCGGAGCGAATGGGTAAGTGATGAAATGGTTTGAGCGAGTCGCATCTGCTCTTCCAAATCCAGATTAATACACGTCTCATCGGCCTTCGGGAAATCGGCTAGGTGTACTGACTCCTCCTTGTCCTGACCGCTCACTCCGTTGAGGTCCTGATACAGCCTTTCCATATAGAAAGGAGCTATAGGAGCCCCGAGCTTGGCAATAGTGGCCAGGCAAGTATATAGTGTTTGGTAAGCTGCCTTCTTATCGTCATTGTATTCCCCTTTCCAGAATCGCTTCCTGTTCAGTCGTACATACCAGTTGCTCAGCTCATCGGTTACAAAATCCATGATCATTCGAGCTGCTTTAGTTGGCTCATAGGCCGAGTAGGCACTATCTACCTCATTAATGAGTGTATTGAGGCGCGAAAGAATCCACCGATCGCTCTCCGGTCGTTTGTTTAGGGCAATAGGGGCGTCTTCAAACCTGAAACCATCCAAATTGGCATAAAGGGCAAAGAAGTTATAGGTATTGTACAGCGTTCCGAAGAACCTTCTCTGCACTTCGCCCACCCCCTCAATGTTAAACTTGAGGTTGTCCCAAGGGTTGGCGTTACAAATCATGTACCAACGGGTGGCGTCTGGTCCATACTCACCGATGGTCTTAAACGGATCTACGGCATTGCCCAACCGCTTGGACATCTTGTTGCCGTTTTTGTCTAGCACCAAGCCATTGGCAATTACATTTTTAAAGGCCACATTTTCATGTAGCATTACGGCCAGAGCATGCAGAGTAAAGAACCAGCCTCTGGTTTGATCTACACCTTCTGCTATAAAATCGGCCGGAAAATTCTTTTCAAAAACATCTTCGTTTTCGAATGGGTAGTGCCATTGAGCATAAGGCATTGCCCCGGAGTCGAACCATACATCTATGAGGTCCGGTTCGCGGAACATTTTCTGCCCTGAATCGCTCACCAGCACAATATCGTCTACATAAGGCCTGTGTAGGTCAAAATCTTCTCCAATTTGCTCGGTCATGTACCCGGCTTCTATGGATTTTTGCACTTCCTCTCTCAGTTCGGCCAATGAACCAATACATTTTTGCTCTTTCTTATCTTCAGAAACCCATATAGGTAATGGTGTTCCCCAGTAGCGCGAACGGCTGAGGTTCCAGTCTACCAGATTCTCAAGCCAGTTACCAAACCTTCCTTCTCCGGTAGAGGCCGGTTTCCAGTTGATGGTTTTATTGAGCTCCACGAGCTTGTCTTTATAGGCCGTGGTTTTTATGAACCAAGAATCCAAAGGATAGTAGAGTACCGGCTTGTCTGTTCTCCAGCAGTGCGGATAACTGTGCTCGTATTTTTCTACCCTAAAGGCTCTATTTTCTTCTTTTAATTTGATAGAAATGAGTACATCGAGCGACTTTTCAGGCATCTCTTCTTCTTTGTTGTACTCATTCTTCACATACATGCCGGCAAAGTCTGTGATCTCTTTCACATACTTTCCTTGTTTGTCTACTATGGGCACCTCTTTGCCCTCTTCATCTCTTACAAATACTCCGGGTAGGTTGTACTGAACAGAAGTTCTGAAGTCATCGGCACCAAAGGTTTTGGAAATATGTACTATTCCGGTACCATCTTCGGTGGTCACAAAATCTCCAATAACCACAGTACATCCGGGTTTTGGTAGAGGAATGTAAGGCATCAACTGCTCGTAGCTGGTCCCTGCAAGTTCTTTTCCCTTGAACTCACCGATTACCTCATAAGGGATGAGCTTGTCACCTTCTTTATAGTCTTCCAGCTTTAGGTCGCGAGCTTTCGGGTTGAAGTAATGACTCAGCCTATCCTTTGCCAGAATTACATTGATGGGTTGGAAGGTATATTGGTTGAAGGTTTGAACCTTCACATAATCTATATTAGCGCCTACGGCCAGACCGTTGTTTGCAGGTAAAGTCCATGGAGTAGTGGTCCAAGCCAGAAAGAAGTCATTCTCCGTTCCTTCAATCTTGAACATGGCGGTAATAGAGGTGTCTTTTACATCTTTGTAGGTTCCGGGCTGGTTAAGCTCGTGGGAACTAAGGCCAGTACCTGCTGCAGGTGAGTATGGCTGTATAGTATACCCCTTGTATAACAAGTCTTTGTCGTAGAGTTTTTTAAGCAAACTCCAGAGGGTTTCTATATAGTCGCGCTCAAAAGTAATGTACGGATTGTCCAGGTCTACCCAGTAGCCCATCTTTTCGGTCAAATCGTCCCACTCATCTTTGAATCGCATTACTGTTTCGCGACATTTCTGATTGTACTCTTCAACCGATACTTTTACGCCTATATCTTCTTTCTTTATGCCAAGCTCCTTCTCTACCTGAAGTTCTACAGGCAAGCCGTGGGTATCCCAGCCCCCCTTTCGCTTTACCTGAAATCCCTTTTGGGTCTTGTACCTACAGAAAATATCTTTAACGGTACGAGCCATTACGTGGTGAATACCGGGTGTACCATTGGCCGAAGGTGGGCCTTCAAAAAAGGTAAACGTTGGCTGTCCTTCTTTCAACTCAACCGACTTCTGAAAGATGTGGTTGGTCTTCCAAAACTCGAGAATATCTTCACCAACTTTGGCAAATTCAGGCTGCTTGTATTCTGTGTACTTCTTCACACCTACTCCTTTTTCAGTTGTTAGCGTATTACTTCTTGGTGGTTCCCACAAAGGGGTCATTTTCTTTGATCAACAGGTTTTGTGTATCTATTTCTTCGTCTTCATCTTCTATGTAGAACTCATAGTGTTCTATAAGGGGATGAAAGTTTTGGTTTCGCTTACCACTATCGAACACCATGAGCAAAGCCGGCAACAACGTGAGGTTGGTAAACATGGCAAAGAAAAGTGTCAGGGAAGTGAGTAAGCCAAGGGCCACTGTTCCTCCAAAATCGGAAAAGACAAAGATTACAAAACCAAAAAACAGAATAATGGAGGTATAGAGCATGCTAGACCCTGTTTCTTTTATGCTGTTGCTTATGGCAATTGGCACAAAGAATTTCTTGGCAAACAACTCTTGCCGGTATTTGGCCAGAAAATGAATGGAATCATCTACTGAAATTCCAAAAGCTATGCTAAAGATTAATGCCGTACTCGGTTTTAACGGAATGCCAAAGTATCCCATAATTCCGGCTGTCATAATCAGAGGAATGAAGTTGGGAATGAGCGAAATGACAATCATTCGAATATTGGCAAAGAGTATGGCCATAATAATGGCAATAATGACGAAGGCCAACAGTAAACTGAACCTCAGGTTTTCGATGAGAAACTGATTGCCCTTAACGAAGAGCAGTGTTGAGCCAGTTACAGCCGTTGAGATTTCCTCATCGTCTTTAAACACCTTGTCTATTTCCGGTTCAATCACGTGGTTAATGAGCGAGTCCATTTTATTGGAACCTATATCGGCAATCTTCAGACTCACGCGCATTACCTGACCGGTTGTGTCTACAAAAGAGCTCAAAAAGCTGGCATTATCGCTCTGGTTGGATAGATAGCTTAGAATTACGTTTCTGTCGCTGGGGCTCGGCAAACCGTAGAAGCGTTCGTTGCCATTATAAAAAGCTTGACGCACTGCCTTGGCAAAAGAGACGATCGATACCGGAGACGACACATTTTCCAACGGCTCCAGAGCCTCTTCGAGCTGATCTACCCTTCTGAGGTTTCTGGCATTTATGGTCGATTTGGGTCGTCCGAAATCAATTATTATCTCCAGCGGCATCACCCCGCTAAAATTGTCTTCAAAAAAGTAGAGGTCTTGCTTGAGCTGAGATTTCTCGGGAATATCATCGACCATATAGGCCACTGAATAGAGCTTGGTAACACCCACTATGGCCACGGTAAGAATAACAGCTGTGGCTGCAAAAACCCTGTAACGATGGCGGTGTACCAGCAAGTCGAGCAGTACCAAAAACCGACCTACAATTTTAAACTCAAGGTGTTTTAACTGATTGGCCTTAGGGGCCGGCAAATAGCTGAGAATACCCGGAATGAGCACTATACTTACTACAAACGTGGCAAGGATGTTAATTCCGGCTACCAGCCCAAATTCCTTCAATAGCTTAATATCGGTGGTCAGCAGCACCAAAAAACCGATGGCCGTGGTAAAATTGGTGATGAAGGTGACCATACCAATTTTGCGCACCATTCGGCTAAGCGCCTTTATTTTGTTGCCATGTTTGGCAAACTCCTGATGGTACTTATTGAGTAAATAAACAGCATTGGGTATACCTATTACAACTATTATGGAAGGTATAAGCCCCGTGAGTACCGTTATTTTGTAGTTGAGAATGCCCACTGTGCCCAACACCCACACTACCACCACACTGATAACAATAAGCGGTACCACTACTGAGGTCCACGACCGGAAGAACAAAAACAGAATTAGCGCTGTAATGCCCAAAGACAATACAATGAAGAGCCTCAGTTCATCATTAGTCTTTTCCTGCATTACGGTTCGCACAAAGGGCATTCCTGAGTAATGAAGTTCTATTCCAGTTTGCCGGGTAAACTCTTCTCCCATGGCCTGAATATCTCTTACCAACCCATTTCTGTCTTTGGAGTTGAGCACCTCGCGCTTCATATTAATGAGTATGAGCGTGGCACCATTCTCCGGATTCAACAGTTGTCCGGTATAAAACTTGAGCTTCAAAGCTTCGGCCAGCAGCGAGTCTAGCTCCTGCTGCGTTTTTGGATAGTCGGGAATTAAGGGCTGCAGATCGAAACTCCTCTTCTCAGTGTTTTTGACCACATTTTGGAGCGCTGCCAGAGAAATTACATTGCTGATACCTTCAGTACTGGCTATACGATCATTGAGTCTCTTATAGGCATTAAAATTTTCCAGCGCATAAATGGCACTGTCTTTAGCACCAACTACCAGAATGTTGCCATCTTCTCCGAACTTTTCTTTGAACTCTTGAAAATACCGGTAGTTCTCATCAGTGCTCGGCACCGCGGTGTTAAAGTTAAAGGCCATCTGAACATCGCGAGCCATAAAGCCCATAAAGGCTGTTACAAGAGCCAGCGCGACTATCAGTATAAACCTGTATTTCAGTACAATATGGGGGAGTTTAGACCACATTTTCGAACAAGATCACAAAGGTAATATTTTCCCCTTTCAATCATATCCACAGGCCATGTTATTCGGAATAAGTGCTCTATATTTTACCGGGCAGGGCTATACCTCCAATCTTTCGGTACAAATTCATGGCGTTAGAGTCGGTTAGGCCCGATACAAAATCAAGTAAAGCCCTAAGGGCAAGGTACACGGTAGGAGCCTGTTCAATTTCGTAGCGGGTATCTTCGGGCAGCAATCTGTAGCACACCTGCTCTTTTCTTGTTTGTTTGCCTTTTTGAATAGAACATGCCGCTGGCACAAAAGCCTCGAGCAAACCATTAATTACTGTAAAACCGGCCGCTTCAATTTCCAGCACTGTTCTGGATCGGTAAATATTCTGAACCGATATCTTACTTATTTGTGCCAGGTGGTCGGCAGCCGGAATGGCATCTGTAAGTGAAACATCAAATTTTCCGCTCAAAATATCTTCTTCACTATCAAGAAACAGGGTCTTGCATTGATCTATCAGCTCGGAAATAGCCAAGGCCCTGAGCACCGCAATTTGCTCTCTTTTACTCCTTATAGTATATAGCTTATTTCTGTCGAACCTCTCACCAATAACCTGTGCATACAATTCAATGGTATCTTCCTGGCTCAGCAGCCCCAAATTGCAACCGTCTTCAAGGTCTATGACATGGTAACAAATATCATCTGCCGCCTCTACTAAAAATGCCAAAGGGTGCCTTGTCCATTGCTCCTGTGCTAAAGCCTTCAGCCCCAGCTTATGTGCCATTTCCTTAAACAGGTCGGCTTCCGATACATAAAAGCCATACTTCTTCTGGCTTCTTCTGGGTTTGAGCGCATCTCTGACCAGAGCCGGCCTGGGGTATTTAGTAAAAGCCGCAAGCGTTGGAGCAGTTAGTTTTAGTCCCTGATAGCCCGATTTGTTGAGCAAACGAAAGCCTTGAGCATTTCCTTCAAAGTTTACGAGATCGGCCCATTCCTTTTGGGTAAACTCACTTTCTAAAAGTTTTGCATTAAGCAAGAAGTACTCCGAAATGGCCTGCTCTCCGGAATGGCCAAACGGAGGGTTACCAATATCGTGAGCCAATGAGGCTGAGGCTACAATAGTTCCAAAATCATTGGCCGATATTTGCCGGGCCATTTCAGGCCTGCGCTCAAGTACCGAATCGCCCACCAATCTACCCAGAGATCGCCCAACACTACTTACCTCCAAACTATGCGTCAATCGATTGTGAACAAAATCATGTTCGGGCAGGGGGTGAACCTGCGTTTTGTCTTGCAGTTTTCTAAACGGATGGGAGAAGATTATTCTATCATAATCTCTATCGAACAGGGTTCGGGCCTGTTGAATGCTTTTCTGTTCGCTCAAATCCAATAGTTGCTGCCAATGCATGGGGTAATTTTTTGGTGAAGGCTAATTTTTGCTCACAATAATGCTAAAAAATAAAAGAAGGTAGAACCCCGGAAGACAATTCAACCAAAATGATGGCCATCTGCAATCCTTTGCAAAATTAAAGTGGCTTTTAAGGCCTTAAAACAACTGATTACCGGGCAGGGTTAAGTAAAAGTTATCGAACAACGCTAAGCCTCAGAAGCTAACTATTTGAAGAGGCAACAGATATGTCGTGTATGTTAAATTTTGCAAACGTTTGCGTTAATTTTAACTTTAACATACTATGAATTGAAGTGCAGTAATTGTACTTTAAGCATTCGATTGCACTTTTTTGGCCGTTTTTGGCCACTAATCAAGTAAACTTAAAAATGATTGTATGAAAAAGTTTTTACTACTCCTTCTTGTATTGTCGGTGGGTTTCCAAGGGGCACTGCTGGCACAAACAAGAACGGTTACCGGTAAGGTAACTGGCGGGGATGACGGACAGGGAATCCCCCGTGTGAACATTACGGTAAAAGGAACTACCCGTGGTGTGCCGAGTGGTCTTGATGGTACATATACCATTGAGGTCTCTCCAAGTGATGTACTGGTGTTCTCTTTTGTGGGTTATATCACTAAAGAGGTACCTGTAGGAAACCAAACTACCATAAACGTAACGCTCGACCCTGACTATGCCGAGCTGGAAGAAGTGGTAGTAGTAGGTTATGGGTCTCAAGAAAAGAAAGAGATCACAAGTTCGGTGGTAGCTTTGGATGCCGAAGACTTTAACCAGGGTAACGTAAACGACCCAACTCAACTACTCCAGGGTAAAGTTCCCGGTCTGAGTATCTATAACAAAGGAGGCAACCCCAATGGTGGTGCCACCATTCGTTTAAGAGGTATTTCAACTGTTGGAGCCAACGTGCAACCACTCGTGGTTATCGATGGCGTAATTGGAGCTTCTCTTGACAACGTAGACCCTAACGATATTGCTACAGTAAACGTTCTTAAAGACGGTTCTGCAGCGGCTATCTATGGTTCCAGAGGTTCTGCGGGTGTTATCCTTGTAACGACCAAGTCTGGCAACAGAGGTGGTGGTCTGCAAGCTTCTTACAACGGATATGTTGCAGCCGATGAGGTGTTCCGATTCCAGCCGGTAATGACTCCTGATGAGTATGTGGCCACTGGTGGTAACGACCTTGGCTCCAGGACTATCTGGCAGGAAGAAATTACCCGAACCGGTATTTCTCACGTACACAACATTGCTGTTTCCGGTGGTTCTGAAAACACCACTTTCCGTGTTTCTACCAACTTCAGAAATATTCAAGGAGTATTGAAGAAATCTGGTTTCGATCAGATCAACGCCCGTGCTAATGTGAATCATTATGCACTGAATGACAGGCTGAACATTCAGTTTAACCTCTCTATGACTAATAGAGATCAAAACTTCTCGTTCAACGAAGCCTTCCGCTACGCGGCACTCTTCAACCCAACAGCTCCTATCAGAAACCCTGACGGTAGCTACTTCCAAGCCATCTTGTTCGACAACTTCAACCCTGTTGCTATTATCGAGCAAAATGTGAACCTGGGTAAGAGAAACAACCTGAACTTTAACACTCAAATGAGCTACGATATTTTGGACAACCTAACCTGGTCTGCCAACTATGCTCAGCAGTTCACTACATTTACCGGAGGTACTTTCTATCCTTCTAACTCACTATTTAGAGGATTCGACCGAACCGGTTTAGCTTCCAGAAGAACCGATGAGAGCAAGTTTACTTTGTTCGAAACCTACGGAACTTTTGTAAAAGACTTTGACAATGCCAACCTGACTATATCTGCCGGATATTCCTTCCAGGAAGAAGTATTTACAGGCTTTGGTATGGAAGCTGGTAACTTCCCAAGCAACGATCTTGGATACAACATTATTGGTTCTTCAGGCAACATACTTGGCGATGGTGCCAACGTAAGCTTATTTAGCTATGAGTCTCCTGAAAACAGAATTATTGCCTTCTTTGGTAGAGTGAACTTCAGCCTCGACAACGGTATTTTTGTAAATGCATCCGTAAGAAGAGAGGGTTCTACTAAGCTAGGTGCCGAAAACAGATGGGGTACTTTCCCTGCCTTTGGTGTTGGTGCAGACCTGTTGAACTACTTCGACATTGCAGCCTTCAGCCAACTGAAGCTTAGAGCCGGTTACGGGGTTACAGGTTCATTGCCGGGTCCTTCAGGATTGGCGCAAGACCTCTTCTCTTATGGCTTTGGCGGTGGTGGTACCGTAAGCTTTGTTAGAGCTGGTAACCCAGACCTAAAATGGGAAGAGAAAGCAGAGATCAACCTTGGTCTTGACTTCGGTCTTCTTGGCGGACAGTTGAGTGGTAGCCTAGATGTTTACTCAAGAGACATCAACGACTTCATTCTGGAAAGAACTGTTGATCCAGCCGTTTATGGAACAGACAGACGTTATGAAAATGCTGGTAAGTTAAACACTAAAGGACTTGAGTTTGCCATCAACCATGCCGGTATTGGCAGTGGCGATTTGAACTGGTCTCCTGGTGTAGTACTTTCTACTTACAGCACTACTCTTGAGGAGTTCGTAATTCCGGAGCAAATGATTGCCAACCTGGGTTCTCCTGGTCAGAACGGTACCAACATGGTAAGAATCGCTGTAGGCGAAAAAATTGGCCAGATCTGGGGACCAGTATTCTCAGGAAATGTGGATGCTGAAGGTAGACCAGTATTTGTAGACCTTAACAACGATGGCAACCTGAATACTGACCAAGGTAACGCTTTGGATGATGACGGTGACTTCCAGCAACTAGGAAATGGTATACCAACCCTTGAAATTGGTTGGACCAACCAATTGAGCTATGGCAACTGGGATCTGAACGTATTCTTTAGAGCAGCCTTCGGTCATAGCCTGGTAAACACTTTCAGAGCTTTCTATGAGCCAATCGACCTGGGTGCTATTAACTCTTACAACAGAACAAAAACTGACTTGCAGATTCCTGAGCTTCAGGTGGCTCAATTCAGCTCACTGTATGTAGAAAAAGCTGACTTCTTCAGACTTGATAACGCCACTTTAGGATACAACTTCGATATGTCGAACAACTCTATGTTCAGCAAATTGAGAATGTACCTGAGCGTTCAGAACGCTTTTGTGATCACCAACTATCAGGGTATCGATCCTGATCCTTCTTTGGTTGACATTAACGATGGAAATGTTTTGGCTCCTGGTATTGACAGAAGAAACAACTACTTCACCAGCAGAACATTCACTTTCGGTTTGAACGTTGGTTTTTAATCAGAAAAGAAAAAGAATATGAAATATACAATTAGAATTCTGGCACTTGCGGCAACCATCTTTACCGTTGGCGCTTGTACAGATTTGGAAGAGGAATTGAAAGATTCGTTTACCGAAGACTTCGATCCGAATAACCCCGGTGTTGGGGTAACCAATAACGTAAACAAAGCACAGCCAAACGATGGCCTTGGTGCTGCATTTGGCAGGCTAATAGGTAGCTCTGCCGGTCATGGAGGATACTTCTCTATACAGGAAGTTTCGACAGACGAAGCTGTAATTACCCAAAAAGGTGGTGACTGGTTTGATGGTGGTATCTGGCTGGATATGCACAGACACCAGTGGCAATCTACTCACCCCGCACTCAATGGAGTATGGAATGAGTCTTACGGTGGTATTAATGAGTGTAACCGTCTTTTAGCCGATGGAGGACTCTCTCCTGCTGCCGTAGCACAGCTTAAAACGGTACGTGCCTTCTTCTATTGGAGATTGATGGATTCTTTCGGAAGAGTAAAAATTGTTACTCAGCCGGGAGTTGATGCCCCACAGGTAGACAGAGTAACTGTATTCAACTTTATTGAAAGTGAACTTCTTGCCGCACTTCCTGACCTTCCTGAAGGAAGACAAGAGTACGGTAGAGTTAGCAATCTTGGTGCTCAGGCATTTCTTTCCAGACTTTACCTGAATGCAGAAGTTTATACTGGTGTTCCTCGATATGCTGATGCTATTATAGCAGCCGATGCCGTAATTAACTCAGGGGTTTATAGCCTTACTCCAGACTATGCCGATGTTTTTGCTCCGGACAACGTAGATGATCCTGAGCACATTTGGGTATTGCCTTACGATGAAGCTACTCAGGGAGGCATGAACTTCGCTCAGATGACCCTTCACTATCCTAGCCAGTTGACTTACCGTTTGGCTGAGCAGCCATGGAACGGTTACTCTACTTTGGAAGAGTTCTACAACTCTTACGAAGATGGCGATGAGAGAAAAGAGAACAACTTCATAGTTGGCCCTCAGTATGATGTAAATGGTGCCCCAATTCTCGATTTGGCCTTTGATGCTGCCGATCCTGATGGAGCTCCTATCAACTATACGCCTGCCATCAACCAATTGGCCCCGAACGGAAGCCGTCAGGCAGGTGCCAGACTTGGTAAGTTTAGCTTCAAGCTGAAGCAAAGAGCAAACATGGACAATGACTATCCGCTTTTCAGATATGCTGAAGTTCTTTTGAACAAAGCTGAAGCCATTGCCCGATTAAATGGAAACTGGAGCGATCCTCAGGCCCTTCTTTTGGTAAACCAAGTGAGAGAAAGAGCCGGTGTAGATGGATTCGCTCAAATGGATGCCAGCACTTTCCTTGCAGAAAGAGGACGCGAAATGTTCCAGGAGTCTCAGAGAAGAATAGACCTGATCAGATTTGGTCGTTGGGGAGCTCAGTGGTGGGAAAAACCTGCTCACTCAGACACATATAAAAATGTGTTCCCTATTCCAAACGAGCAAATCAATGCATCGGGTGGTACGCTTACTCAGAACCCCGGATATAACTAGAATTTAGTTTAAGTATTTAGTAAAATGGGTTGCCGTTGAGGCAGCCCATTTTTGTATGAAAAAGTCAGTATTACTTCTATCGATTTGTGCCCTTTTAGGGGCTTGCAAAAGCAAAACATCCACCCTATTTGAGAAAATAGAGGGTAAAACAAGTGGTATCGCTTTTGAAAACAGACTCGAATATTCCGAAGAGCTAAACCCCTATACCTACCGCAACTTCTTCAATGGCGGAGGAGTAGCTCTCGGAGACATCAACAACGATGGCTTGCTCGATATCTTTTTTAGTGGCAACATAGTAGAGAACAAGCTCTACCTCAACAAAGGCAATTGGACCTTCGAGGACATTACCGAATCATCAGGAACAGCGGGTAAAGGTTTTTGGTCTACCGGAGCCACTTTTGTAGATATCAATGCCGATGGCTGGCTCGATCTATACGTTTGTAAATCGGGTCCTCCAAGTGACGATCCAGGCAGAAAAAACGCCCTATACATTAACCAGCAGGATGGCACCTTTAAAGAGTCTGCAGCCGATTTCGGTCTAGATTTTAATGGCCTTTCTACCCACGCTGCTTTCTTTGACTACGACAAAGATGGCGATCTGGACTGCTACCTACTTACCAATTCCCTTCGCTCTTTGGGTGTTGGACAAGATATTATTGAAGGCCAGAGAGAAATACCCAGTGCCGAAAATGCCGGCAACAAACTACTACGAAACGACAATGGAAAATTTACCGATGTAAGTCGCCAGGCAGGCATCTATAATAGCGACATTGGCTACGGACTTGGAATAACACTATCTGACTACAATCAAGATTCCTGGCCCGACATTTTTATATCCAACGACTTTTTTGAAAAAGACTACCTCTACATCAACAATCAGGACGGCACCTTCACCGAAAGTTCAGAGGTCTATTTTGAAAGCCTCAGTATGGGGTCTATGGGAGCCGATGCCAGCGACCTGAACAATGATGGCCTGCCGGAAATAATGGTCACAGAAATGTTACCGGCTACCCTACCCAGAAAAAAAACCAAAGCAACCTACGAGTCGTGGGATAAATATACCCTCAATACCTCCAAAGGATATTACCATCAATTTCCCAGAAACGTGTTGCAAAGAAACCTCGGCAATGGTCAGTTTCTGGAAATTGGAAGATTTGCCGGTGTAGCCGCCACAGAGTGGAGTTGGGGAACTTTAATTTTCGATGCAGACAATGACGGCCTCAAAGATATTTTTGTTTCTAACGGTATATACAAAGACCTGCTTGATAGAGACTACCTTAACTACATGGCCAACGAAGAGCGCATTCGCGCTATGATTCGCAACGATGAAGATGTGATAACCCGCCTAATTGATGTAATGCCTTCCAAGCCTGTGACCAATGCCCTTTTCCAAAACCAGGGAGACTTTCAATTCCAAAACATCAGTGAAACCAGTGGGCTGGAAGAACCCACTTTTAGCAATGGCAGTGCCTATGGAGACTTAGACAATGATGGAGACCTCGATCTGGTCATTAACAATGTGAACATGCCGGCCTTCATCTATAAAAACAACAGCGATACAGCCACTCAACGCTCCATACAGTTGCAGCTTAGCTCAAGCCTAAAAAGCAACCGTTATGCCATTGGTGCCTTTGTTCAGGCATGGGCCGGTCAAGAGCAGTTTTCCGGCTACAACTACCCTTCACGAGGCTTCCAGAGTTCAGTAGACCCCAAAATACACCTCGGAGTAGGCGGCCATGTCATATTAGACTCGCTAAAGGTCACCTGGCCAGAAGGTCGTATTACCACTTTGTATCAGGTTAAAACCAACCAACTGTTGCAATTAGACGAAGCTAATGCTACAGCAAAATCGGCCCCAACCCCACCAGCCAAACAAAGCCCACTCATTTTAGCCCAAAACCCGTTCGAATACACTCATGTGGAAAATGAGTTCATAGACTTTGACCGGGAGCGCCTGCTTATAGAAATGTATCAAAACGAAGGCCCTGCCATGACCATGGCCGATGTGAATGGAGACGGAAAAGAGGATGTTTTCATAGGTGGGTCGAAAGACATAAGCGCAAGACTCTATTTGAGCAACGGCAACCGCTACCAACTCTCCAGCCAGGCCACCTTCGAAGCAGATAAAATTTCGGAAGACGCCTCTGCTGTTTTCTTCGATGCCAATGCCGATGGACATATAGACCTCTACGTGACCAGCGGAGGCAGAGCTTTTAGTCGCAGTTCCTCCGCTCTGATGGACAGGCTGTACCTAAACGATGGCCAAGGAAACTTTAGCAAAAGTCCCTCTCCTTTGCCATTTACAAACTATTTCAGCACCAGCACCGTAGCTGCGGGCGATTTTGATGGTGACGGAGACCTAGACCTGTTTATTGGCGAACGGTTCGATCCTTTCTACTATGGTGAAGCTGGCAGAGGCTTCATCTTTGAAAACGATGGAAGTGGAAACTTCAAAGATGTAACCCAAACGGTGGCAGCCGAACTTCTGAAGGTAGGCATGATTACCTCATCGAGTTGGACCGATGTAGATCAGGATGGAGACCTTGACCTGATTGTGGCAGGCGACTGGATGCCGGTGACTCTTTATGAGAACAACAACGGTCGCTTAACCCGCTCAAATCGATTGGCACCGCTTAGAGGCTGGTGGCACACCTTACATGTGGCCGATATTGATGGAGATGGCGACATGGATATAGTGGCCGGAAACCACGGTGAAAACACCTTCTTAAAGCCAGGTACCCGCATGTACATGCACGATTTCGACCAGAACGGAACCAAAGAGCAAATATTCTGCGAGCCAATCAATGGAAAATACTATCCCTTGGCCGACAAGGATGAACTCATTAAGCAAATACCTTCGCTCAAAAAACAGTTAGTGTATTTTGAAGATTATGCAGAAAAAAGCATCGACCAGTTATTTAGCCCCGATGTGCTTTCGCGTACCTCCATCTACGAAATTGACGAACGCAGATCAGGCATTTTCTACAACAACAATGGCGACTTCACTTTTATACCCCTGCCCAAAGAAGCCCAGTACTCTCCGGTATACGCCATCGCTACGGACGATATAGATGCCGATGGCCTCACCGACATTATTCTGGGTGGTAATCAATACCTGGTAAAACCCCAATTCGGACGATACGATGGACTCAAAGGATTGGTGCTGCTGGGCACAAAACAAGGCTTTAACAGTAAAAAAATTGAGTTTTTGAATATAGATGGACAAATTAGACACATCAAAAAAATGTCAGTCAACGGCAAAGAAAGTTTCATTTTCATCATCAACAACGGCCCGTTAAAAACCTATGAAAAACAATAGAACGCTATACTTGATGATGGCCCTGCTACTTACTCTGGGCCTTGGCGCCTGCCAGTCTGATTACAGCAAAATGCTCAATGAAGAAATGGCCAAAGGGGTGCGCAATGACTCGCTCTTCTTTGGTATTCATTTTCAGCAGGCCAAACGCGACTTTTATGAACTCTGCTGGAAGAAAAACCAGGAAGGATTGTTCACTGCCGGTAGCAGAGGCAATTATGTACAGTACAATCTGCCTCCAGACAGCATTCATTCGGAAAAAATTGAAATGTTCTTTTACCCACAGTTCGATAGCAATGAGCAAATTACCGGAATGGACTTGGAGTATCGCTATGCCGCGTGGGCTCCCTGGAACAAAGCCCTCTATGCCCCGGAATTACTCCCCAGAATTAAAGACACCCTTATGGCCTGGTATGGCGGCAATGATTTTATAGCCGTTGAAGGAGAACAGCCGCAAGAAACTATTTGGGTGAAAGTTGATGGCAACAGAAGAATAGCCATAAAAACCAAAGACGATGAGATCGTACGCGTAAAAATGACAGACCTGACGACAACCATAGACGATTAATTTTTTAGCCATGTTCAGAAAGAAAACACTGCTTGCATACACTCTATTAGCCCTCGGATTTTCTGCCTGTCAGAACAAGCCCGAAGAATCACAAACACCACGTTTCACGCTAATGGAAGCAGAAAATACAGGCTTTCAGTTTGAAAACAAACTCACCTACGACAGCGAGTTCAACATATATACCTACCGCAACTTCTACAATGGCGGAGGCGTGTCGATCGGAGACATTAACAACGATGGTCTTCCCGATATTTACATGACAGCCAATCAGTTGCCCAACCGCCTGTTTCTTAACAAAGGCAACTTTCAGTTTGAAGACATTACCGAAAGCTCAGGCACTGCCGGCCAACGGGCCTGGTCTACAGGCGTCACCATGGTCGATGTAAATGCCGATGGCCTTTTGGATATCTATGTTTGTAATTCTGGCGATGTAAAAGGCGACAATAAAGAAAACGAGCTTTTCATTAATCAAGGAGACCTAACCTTTGTAGAAGCGGCCAAAGAATATGGCTTAGCCGACCCCGGCTACACAACCCATGCTTCATTCTTTGATTTCGACAAAGACGGAGATTTAGATGTATACATACTCAACAATTCTTACCAGGCCATTGGCAGCTTTGATCTGCGAAGAAATGAACGACCCAAGCGCGATGTGCTTGGAGGAGATAAACTGATGGAAAACCGGGACGGAAAATTCTACGACATAAGCGAAAAAGCCGGTATCTACGGTTCGGTTATTGGCTTTGGACTTGGGGTAACCGTGGGAGATGTAGACGGTGACGGTTGGGACGACATATACGTATCTAACGATTTCTTTGAAAGAGATTACTTATACATAAATCAACAAAACGGCACCTTTACAGAAGTGCTCACTCAGCGCATGAACTCCATTAGTGGGGCCTCAATGGGAGCTGACATGGCCGATATTAACAACGATGGCAGCAACGACCTGTTCGTAACCGAAATGCTACCCAACGATTATGACCGACTGAAGTCTGTTACCACCTTCGAAGACTGGAATCGCTATCAGTACGGACTGAACAATGGCTATTATCACCAGTTCACTCGCAATACCTTTCAGATCAATACCGGAGCCGGATTCTCAGAGCTCGGGCGATTGGCCGGGGTAGAGGCCACCGATTGGAGTTGGGGTGCCCTCATCTTTGATATGGATAATGACGGCTACAAAGACCTCTATGTGGCCAATGGTATTTATCAGGACCTTACCGACCAGGACTACCTGCAATACGCCTCGAGCGAAGAAATAATGAGCTCCATGATTAGCAAAAACGGAGTAGACTACAAAAGCCTGATCGACATTATCCCTTCCAACCCCATTCAAAACTACGCCTACAAAAACCAGAATGGCCTGGAGTTTAAAGATGTAACTAAAGCGTATGGATTAGCTACACCGAGCTTTTCGAATGGCTCTGCCTATGGCGATTTGGACAATGACGGAGATCTGGATTTAGTGGTGAACAATGTGAACATGCCCTCCTTCCTCTACCGAAATAATACCAAAGAAGGTGACGGGCACTACCTTTCCTTTTCGCTTAAAGGTGAAGGAGCAAACACGCTGGCCATAGGCACCAAAATATGGGTAACTGCGGGTGAAGATCAGTACTACGTAGAGCAGCAACCCACCAGGGGCTTTCAGTCCAGCATGGATCCAAGGCCTTTTGTAGGGCTAAAAACAGGTCAAAACCTATCGGTAAAAGTGCTCTGGCCTTCCGGAAAGGTAACCCTTCTTAATGGCGTTTCTCCCAACCAGCAATTGCAACTGTCAGAGGCAGAAGCCACTCCTCAACCCAGCGAAACCGATGAAAAAGGAACCCCCGCTATATTCTCGCAAGCCCCTTTAAACCTGCCATTTGCCCACAAGGAAAATGCCTTTGTAGACTTTGACATTGACCGCTCATTGTTTCTCATGAAGAGTACCCAAGGGCCAAAAATGGCCGTAGCCGATGTGAATGCAGATGGCTTTCCCGATGTGTTTGTGGGCGGCAGTAAAGAAGAAGAGGCCGTACTGCTACTCGGTTCGGCCAACGGGTTTACCGTAAATCGCCAGCCCGCCTTTGCCAAAGACAAAGTTTCAGAAGACCTGGAAAGCGTCTTTTTCGATGCCGATGGCGATGGTGACTTAGACCTGTATGTGTGCAGCGGAAGTATAGAGTTTTCGCAAAGCTCATCGGCCTACATCGATCGGCTATACTTCAACGATGGCCGAGGCAATTTCTCGGCATCCAACCAAATGCTACCCGGCAAAACCCGCTATGTAAGCTCTAGTACGGTCTCTGTTTTAGACTATGACGGTGATGGTGATTTGGACCTTTTTGTGGGAGAGGGTAGCCGCCCAATGCAAAACGGAGTTCCTGGCGATGGCTTTTTGCTCGAAAACAATGGTCAGGGAGTTTATACTGATGTAACCTCCGAAAAAGCACCAGAATTTAAAAGTCTGGGCATGATAACGAGTAGCCAGGCAGTAGATGTGAATGGAGATGGAGCTACAGACCTGATAGTTGTGGGAGAATACATGGGTATTGAGATATTTCTGAATACCAACGGCCAATTCAGAAAAAGCACCCCGGCCAACCTGGCCCGATTAAAAGGCTGGTGGAATGTAGTGCATGCAGCCGATGTTAATGGTGACGGCCGCATGGATTTCATAGTAGGCAACCATGGCCTCAACAGTCGTTTCAAGGCCTCAGAAGAACAACCCATTGCTCTATTTGTAAAAGACTTTGACAGCAACGGTACCCTGGACCCTATTCTATCTAAATACATGGCCAATGGCAAAGCCTATCCCTATGGATTGCGCCACAATCTTATCGACCAGATTAAGAGCCTCAAAAAGGTATTGCCCGATTATAAGACTTTTAAAGACATGAGTGTAAGGGATATTTTCACTCCAGCGCAAATGGAAGGTGTTATGGAAATTAAGGCCACCGAAATGACCAGCGTACTCGTGCTCAACAAAGGCCAAATGAACTTTGAAGTGACCGAATTGCCAACAGAGGCACAGGTAAGTCCGGTATATGCCATTGCCACAGGCGATTTTGATGCCGATGGAGATACAGACATTTTACTGGGCGGCAACCTCTACTCGGTTAAGCCCGAGGTAGGCCGATACGATGCCAGCTACGGCACCTTCCTTAAAAACACAGGTAATGGACGTTTTGTGGCTGCCAAACCACAGGAGGGCTTCCTTGTGGAGGGCGAAGTGCGCGACATAGAGGTATTCGAAAACTTTGTGTTAATAGCCAGAAACAATGCAGAATTAATGAAACTCAAATTCGGAAAAAACTAAGGCAGCTTCATGGCTAACCCAACCAACGTATTGAAAACACTGAGAAAGAATACCCTGACCCTATTGGGGCTGGGTATTTTACTCTCTTTTTGCGGATGCAAAACCGATTCGCAATCAAAGAAACCCGTGCTTTTCAAAAAAGTACCCTCAGAAAAATCAGGCGTTAGCTTCCGCAATACGCTCACCGATAGTCCCAATTTCAATATTATAGAATACCTCTATTTCTACAACGGAGGAGGAGTAGCCACCGGAGATATTAACAATGATGGCCTCATAGACCTATACTTTACAGCCAATCAAGCACCCAACAGGCTCTATCTGAACAAAGGCAACTTTGAGTTCGAAGACATTACCCAAAAAGCCGGTATTACCGAAAGCGGCACATGGTCTACAGGAGCCGTAATGGCCGATGTAAACGGAGACGGATTTCTGGATATTTACCTTTGCCAGGTAGGAGACTACAAAGAAGCCAAAGGCAGTAACCAGCTTTTCATTAACAACCAGGACGGCACCTTTAGTGAGCAAAGCAAAGCCTATGGTCTCGATTTTGTAGGCTTTTCTACGCATGCCGCTTTTTTCGATTACGACAGAGACGGAGATCTGGACATGTACCTTCTCAACCATTCTATCAAAAATCCGGAAGTATTCGTACCCATAAATGAGCGAAGCAAAAGCAGCCCCGGAGGAGACAAACTCTACCAAAACCAGCTCGCCCAGGGCAAAAAAGGATTTGTAGATGTAACCGAACAAGCCGGCATTTATTCCAGTGTGCTGGGTTTTGGCCTTGGCCTGGCTATAAGCGACATTAACAAAGACGGTTGGCCTGACATATACGTGTCTAATGACTTTACCGAAAACGACTACCTATACATCAATCAACAAAACGGCACCTTTAAAGAACAACTCGAAAAGCACATTCAACACACCAGTCGCTATTCAATGGGCAACTTTGTGGCCGACATTAACAACGATGCTCAAGTAGATATTTTTACCACAGACATGCTGCCCGAAGACCCCGAGATATGGAAAAAGTCCATTGGTGAAGATAAGGTGGAAGTCTACAGAATTAAAGAACAGTTTGGCTATGGCGACCAGTATGTGCGCAACACACTGCAACTTAATTTGGGCAACGGCATGTTTTCAGACATTAGCCTATTTGCAGAAAACTTTGCCACCGATTGGAGCTGGGCACCACTCATTTTCGACATGAACAATGATGGTCTTCAGGATATTCACATTACCAACGGCATTTATAAACGCCCTAACGACCTGGACTTTGTAAACTACCTGAACAGCAATCCGGGAGCAATGGATGAAGACCAAATGGAAAGGGCCAGAATTAACTCCCTGCCCACACTAAAAATACCTAACTATGCAGCCCTTAATGCAGGTAACGGACGGTTTAACACCCAACCTTTCGAATTCGATTTGGGCTTCGATGAACCCACCTACTCCAACGGATCGGCCTATGCCGACCTGGACAATGACGGTGACCTGGACCTGATAATCAATAACATTGAACAAGAGGCCTTGCTCTACCAAAACACCCTGACCGAAAACAACAGCTATCTGAAAATTCGCTTTGAAGGGTCAGAACACAATGCCTTCGGTATTGGCGCACAAGTATACATTCGCCTGCCTGAAACCACGCTTTTTCGCGAAAACTTTAACTCCAGAGGCTTTCAGAGCAGTGTAGCTCCGGAGCTTCATTTTGGGCTGGGCAAAAACACAATGCCCGTGTTGGTGGAGGTGATATGGCCCGATGGCAAACGTCAGCAGTTAGACCACGTATCTCTCAACCAAACTTTAACCCTTCACTACTCAGAAGCCAAAACGGCTAGTGAAAGTAACACGAGAGACGAAAAAGCTCTCTTTTCTACCCACGGCTCATTGTTCGACTACCGGCACCGGGAAGATGAGTTCAACGACCAATTGCGCGAATACTTAATGCCACGAAAATTCAGTACCGAAGGCCCCGCACTGGCCATAGCCGATGTAGACGGTGACGGGCTGGAAGACATCTACCTGGGAGGTGCCAAAGACCAACCGGCAGAACTTTGGTTGCAACAACCCAATGGTCAGTTTAAGCGTAAGCTGGCCGCCATTTTTGAACGTTTGCAACGTGCAGAAGACATTAACGCCAGATTCTTTGATGCAGACAACGATGGCGATCAGGACTTGTATGTGGTGAGCGGAGGAAATGAATATGAAGACGGGCAGGTATTTAACTTCGACAGGCTTTATCTGAACGATGGACGAGGCAACTTCCAGTTTTCTCCCGGAGCACTCAATCGGATTGGAAGTCAGGGCAAGGCTCTTGCCATTGCCGATTTTGACGGAGACGGTGATCAGGATGTTTTTGTTGGGGCCAACGTAGTGCCCGGAGCTTATGGAAAAGACCCACAGCACTTTCTGCTCATTAACAATGGCCGGGCCTATTTTGAAGATCAGACTAACCAACGCCTCCAGGCGCCCACAGAGCTGGGCATGATTAACGCTGCCGAGCCCATAGACTTTGATGGTGATGGAGACATGGACCTGGTACTAGCCGGAGAATGGACCGGAATTACGCTTCTGCAAAACAATGGCAGTGGCCAGTTCGAAAAAGCATCGATTCCTGACTTTGTCAATACCCAAGGTTGGTGGTTCAGCCTCCACGTAACCGATGTGAACAATGATGGTCTTCCTGATATAGTAGCCGGAAACCTGGGCCTGAACACTAAACTAAAAGCATCGGAAGAACGCCCTGTAACTTTATCAGTCAATGATATTGACGGCAATGGACAGATAGACCCTATTATTTTTCATTACCAAAATGGTAAACAAACACCTTTCGCCTCCAGAGACGATCTCATAAAACAGGTTTCCAAGATCAAAAAGCTGCACATCAACTATGAAGATTATGCCAAAAACTCTTCGCCCGAAACGCTTCTGGGAGAATACTTTACCCAAGGCTATGTAAAAACAGCTAAAACCTTCGAGTCAGTCGTTTTCCTTAATAAAGGCAATAGTCGTTTTCAAAGAATCAGCCTTCCGGCCACCGCTCAACTAAGCCCCGTAATGAGTATCGTTTCAGGCGATTACAACGAGGATGGTCATACCGATCTTTTGCTCTTTGGTAATAATTACAGCTTTAGAACTGACCTGGGCAAAGCCAACGCACGGCCTATTACGCTTTTGCTTGGCCAAGGAAATGGCCATTTTGAACACACCCGCGATAGCTATCTGAACAATGCATCGACCTGGGGAGAGTTTCGAACTGCGGGAGTAGTAGTAGTTAATGGCAAAGAGACCGTTCTGGCCTTGCGCAACAACGATTACTCCGTGTGGCTGCAGCCCGGCTTTGATTAACGGTTTCACTTTTTTAATCGAAAATGCGGAGATTGAAAGCTCAACACTTTCTATCTCATGAAGAACCTTTGCGCACTACTTCTGGCCACACTACTGGCGCTAAGCTGCAAACCCACTGAATATGGTTTTCATAAACGCGATATAAAGGCCGCCCAAAAACTTTACGGCTTAACCTTTGAAGGAGACGGCTTAAACACCATGTATGACTATTTGGGGCGAAACAAACGCGGCTATATGGAAATGCGCGAGTTCACTATTGAAAATGAAACATTTCCGGCAGTATCCTTCGACCCACACCCATCGGGTTTTATGGCTCCTGAGGGAGAGCAAAGAAGGCTCACCTTTGAGATCCCCCAAAACATAGCTCTGCCCCCCACGGAAGAAGAAATTGCTTTTATGAGTATAAGCCAACTAGCCTCTCTTATAAAAAGCAGACAATTAAGCTCTGAACGGCTCACCAGCATATACTTAAAGCGTATAGAACAATTCGATGGCCAGCTGCAAAGCGTAATTACCGTTACCCGCGAATTGGCCCTGGCCCAGGCTCGCAAGGCCGATGCAGAAATAGCAGCCGGTAAGTATCGTGGTATTTTGCACGGTATTCCCTATGGAGTAAAAGACCTGATGACCGTTGACGGCTACCCCACCACCTGGGGTGCCGAACCATACCGCAACCAGCAATTCGACTATACAGCCACGGTTGTAAAAAAACTGGAAGAACAAGGTGCTGTGCTTATAGCGAAGCTGGTTTCAGGTTCTTTGGCACGGGGAGATGTGTGGTTTGGAGGAAAGACCAAAAACCCCTGGGACTTATCGCAAGGTGCCAGTGGTTCTTCTGCCGGGTCGGGTTCGGCCACTGCTGCCGGGCTGGTGGCCTTTAGCCTGGGCACCGAAACTCTGGGCTCCATAACTTCGCCCGCAGCCCGCAATGGCGTAACCGGCCTGCGCCCTACTTATGGAAGAATAAGCCGCCATGGAGTTATGAGCCTCAGTTGGTCTATGGATAAAGTCGGGCCCATTGCTCGTAGTGCTAAAGACTGCCAAATTGTTCTCTCAGCCATCTATGGTTTCGATCCCTTAGACCCCAGCACCAATACCATTCCGCTAGACACCTCCGGGCCATCTGTAAAGGATCTGAAAATTGCTGTTTTAATGAGCGATCTGAAGAACGATGAAAGCGCTAACGGCCATAATATGCTCCAAGCACTTAGTGTGCTTGAAAAAGACCTGGGGCAATCCTTCGATACTCTCTCTTTACCAACCGACTTCCCCTACGCTGTTTTCGATATTATTCTGAGAGCCGAGTCAGGTGCTTTTTTTGACGAGCTGGTGCGTAGTGGCAAAGTAAACGACATGGTGGAGCAACACTCCGGCTCAAGGGCCAATTCCCTGAGGCAATCACGTTTTATTCCGGCCGTAGAATACCTGCAGGCCAACCGAGTGAGGCGACAACTGATTGACCATATTCATAAGCTTTTTGAAGGTTATGATGTTATTCTGGCACCTACCTTTCGTAGCCGGCAAATGCTCATTACCAATCTTACAGGGCACCCGGTAATTACTCTGCCAACCGGTTTCGATGAAAAAGGCCGCCCCACCAGTATGACCTTCATTGGCCAGTTGTATCAGGAACAAACCATTTTGCAGCTAGCGCAACACTATCAGGAACTCACTTCTTTTGAAGAAAAGAAACCTCCGTTGTTTTTTGGCGGGCAACAATAGCTTTTTGAGCCATAAAAGCACATATAATTGACAGGTTTTGAGGGAATTAATGAATCGGCAGACAAATAGGTCGCTTTATTGACGATTTCACTTGAACATGTCCCTGATACTCATAACATTTGTAATCCTAAAGAAAGGATTGTGTGATGAAAAAGTATTTTTTGATAGTACTTGCTTGCTCGCTGGCAGTGCTTGCCTGTGATAACGGAGTTAAGGAAGTAAACATAGAGTCCGATGTGTATCATCAGACCATGGACAAGCTCTCTGAGATAATTGTCCACGATATATTCTCTCCTCCGGTGGCCAGTAGAATTTATGCTTACCCGAGCATTGCCATGTATGAAGTTCTGGCGCAAAACAACCCCAGCTATAACCCCCTGGCCGGACAGTTGACCGAGCTTACCCCAATACCCCAGCCAACGGAAGAAATTTCTTACGAACTGGCGGCCCTGGAGGCTTTTATTAAAATTGGTACGGCCCTAATATTCTCAGAAGCCGATATGGATGCCTACCGCGAAGAACTTTATAAAGAGCTGAAAAAGGGAGTAAACAAGCAATACTTTGAAGCTTCTTTGGCCTATGGTGGTCAGGTAGCAAAACATATTTTAGAGTGGGCCGATGGTGATATGTACAAACAAACACGTACCTATCCAAAATTTACCGTAACCAACGACCCCACCCGTTGGCAGCCAACACCTCCGGGCTATTTTGAAGCCATTGAACCTCACTGGACTAAGATTCGTCCGTTTGCCATAGACTCATCTACTCAATTTGTACCGGAGAGGCCCACTGCTTTCAACATGGAAAAGAACAGCCCCTTCTACAAAGAAGTGATGGAAGTATATGAAGTGGGTAAAAACCTGAGTCAGGAACAAAAGGAAATTGCATCTTTCTGGGATTGTAACCCATACGTAATGAATGTGACAGGCCATGTAATGGCGGCCACTAAAAAAATTACTCCCGGTGGTCACTGGATTGGCATTGTAAAGATTGCCTGTAAAAAGGCAGAAACCGACCCCATGAAAACAGCCGAAGCTTACGCGCTCACTTCCATAGCTCTTGCCGATGGCTTTATAAGCTGTTGGGACGAAAAGTTTCGCTCCAACCTGATCAGGCCGGAAACGGTAATTAACAAGTACATTGATGAAGAATGGGTACCCCTTTTGCAGACGCCTCCATTTCCGGAGTACACCAGCGGACACTCCGTTATAAGCAATGCGGCCGCCACAGCCCTTACATCTATTTTTGGCGACAACTTCTCTTTCAGAGATGATACGGAAGTAAAATACGGACTCACCGTGAGAGAATTCGACTCCTTCTTCGATGCTTCTGAAGAGGCAGCCATTAGTCGCCTGTATGGAGGTATTCACTACATGCCGGCCATTGAAAACGGTGTGACTCAGGGCAGAAAGCTTGGCGACTATGTGGTGGACAAGCTTAAACTAAGAAACGAAGCACTGGCCGAGAATAACGAATAATTCAATAGCAACCCCTATCTGGCAAGCTGTCTTAAAGCCTTGTGCACATTACCCAATGCGAGCTTTGAGACAGCTTCTTTTTTTACCTTCAACTTTACCCCTCCTTTCTATGATTTTAGCCCCTATGTGCTTATACTTATAGTTGCTTGAATAACAGCATGTTGCTTCGTCAGGCTGCTGACTCTGATTGACCGGTTTTGCTTTTCGGTGGGTCGGGTCAAAACCAGTGATTGTATGGAAAGTATTGGATTAGAGCTATGGGATAAAATCATCATAGCCGTTTACCTCGTAGGTATTGTGATCTATGGTATTCGAAAAGGTAAACAAGAAAGCTCAGAAGACTATTTTCTGGCAGGAAGAAATATGGCCTGGCCCATTGTGGGCATTTCACTTTTTGCAGCCAATATAGGATCCAACACCCTAATTGGACTCACCTCCGATGCCTTTCAGACCAATGTGGCAGTTTATAACTACGAATGGATGGCAGCCGTGGTGCTGGTAATTTTCGGACTGTTCTTTCTGCCCTTTTACCTAAAGTCTCGCGTGTATACCATGCCCGAGTTTTTGGAGCGCAGATACGACACGCGAACCCGCTACCTTTTTTCGGGTATCACCATAGTGGGCAACGTTATTATCGATACCGCCTCCGGTTTATATGCCGGCAACCTCATTTTAAAAATTATTTTTCCTGACTATCCCTCCTGGATGATTATTGCCTTTCTGGCGGTGGCTGCCGCTGCCTATACTATTCCCGGAGGCCTATCGTCCGTGGTTCATACCGAAGTTATTCAGGCCATACTTCTAGTTTTTGGTTCCTTTCTGGTTACATACTATGCCTTCGATCAGGTAGGTGGATGGCAAAAGATGATTGACGGCCTCAATAATTTGCATGCCGGTGGCCTGTTAGAAAAAAATTCCGATGAAGTTTTAAGCCTCATAAGACCCAATTCCGATGAAGCCATGCCCTGGCTTGGGCTGGTGCTCGGTGTACCCTTACTGGGCTTTTATTTTTGGGCCAACAATCAGTTTATGGTACAGCGGGTACTATCGGCCAAAGACCTAAACCACGGCCGTTGGGGAGCTCTATTTGCAGGGCTTCTCAAACTTCCTGTATTATTTATAATGGTAATTCCCGGAGTATTGGCCATTCTACTTTTCAAAGACATGGACATAAGTTTTCTCAATTACCAGATACCTACCGAAGGTGGGTTTGCTACTTGCGAGAACCTGAGTGATTGCCCCAATATGACATACCCTGTGTTGATTTATAAATTACTACCCACCGGTATTCTTGGGTTGGTTATTGCCGGGCTCCTTGCCGCCATGTCGTCAAGTATTTCGGCCACGCTCAACTCGGCCTCCACACTCATTACCATGGATTTTACCCAAAAACTAAGGCCCAATATGAGCTCTAAACAACTGGTACGGGCCGGGCAGATAGCCACCTGTGTGTTGGTGGTTTTAGCCGCGGCCTGGGCTCCCATGATCGAGAGCTTTCAGTCGCTCTGGACCTATCTGCAACAAATTCTTGGTTTTATATCTCCACCCATTGTGGCTGCTTTTGTAGTAGGACTTTTCTATCGGAGAGCCAACGCGCAAGGAGGGTTCTGGAGCCTCGTACTCTCCTATTTATTGGTAATTGGCTGGATCATCTACTGTTTCTCTAAGTATGAAGGCATTAGTACCGATGCCACCGGGGTGCACTTTCTCTATGTGGTACCAGTGCTTTTTGCCATAGCCATAGTGCTTAACGTAGGAATAAGCCTGGCCACAACTCCACCCGATGCTCAAAAGGTGAGCGAGATGATTTGGACCTCTCAGATTTATAAAGAAGAAACTAAAGAACTGGCACATTTGCCCTGGTATAAGAACTACCGAACACTTTCTGTACTGTTGCTTATTGCCACAGCCATAATAGTGATTTGGTTTGCCTAAAGAAAGAGGGAGCAACATGCCCAATTGCTCCCTCTCTTCGTGGTATCGGTTGCAGCAATTAAACCGGTTTATGGTGAAGGAACATAAATATTAAAATACTTTTGGCCGCCTCTATGGCAAAGCTATTCTGCCTATGTACAACCCTACTGCCCATATTACTCTCAAGGCCTTGGAAACAAAGGTTTTTGGCAAAGAGAATGGCCTAAGAACACCCTTTGAACAGCGGTTAATCGCGCTGTTTTCGGACATTTACAGTCGCTTCGAGCAGCTCTATGGCCAGCACCCTTCCTTCGAACCGGCTTTGGAACTACTGTTGCAGAAAATGTTGGCCGCCTACAAAGCCCGGCCCAAGCACTTACTGGAAAGTGATGCTCATCGCGAAGCTAACCCCGGTTGGTTTTGCAACCAGGAGACCACAGCCATGATGCTGTATGTAGATCGCTTCAACAATGATTTAAAGGGATTACTGGAAAAGATGGATTACTTCGAAGAGCTGGGGGTTAACATGCTTCATCTGATGCCCCTCTTCGATAGCCCTAAAGTAAAAAATGATGGTGGTTATGCTGTAAGCAATTATCGGCAGATAAATGCCCGGTTTGGTACCAATGGCGATTTAGTGGAGGTGGCCAAAAAACTTAAGCAGAGCAACAAACTCTTAATGCTCGATTTTGTGGTAAACCATACTTCGGATGAACACGAGTGGGCCGTAAAAGCCAAGGCTGGAGACCGCTTTTACCAAAACTTCTACCATACGTTTAGAGATCGTACCATTTCGCTACTCTATGAGCAGGCCATGCCCGAGGTTTTTCCGGAAAGTGCTCCTGGCAACTTTACTTTCAACAAAGAAATGAACTGTTGGGTAATGACCGTATTCAACGAATACCAGTGGGATCTCAACTATTCTAACCCTTATGTGTTCGTGGAAATGCTCGACAATGTGTTGTTTCAGGCTAATATGGGGGTGGATATCTTTAGGATGGATGCCGTGGCCTTTGTATGGAAACAGATGGGCACCAGTTGCCAAAACTTGCCGCAGGCTCATATAGTGCACCAGCTTTTTAAGCTCTGTAGTCAGGTGGTAGCTCCGGGAGTCGCTTTTTTGGCCGAGGCAATAGTGAGCCCTGAAGAAATTGTAAAGTACTTTGGCACCAGCAATGTATGGAGCAATGAACACGACATGGCCTACAATGCCACACTAATGGCTTTACTATGGAACTCTCTTGCCACACGAAACACCCGAGTAATGAAGGCCAGCCTGCGCGACAAGCCCAAAAAACCCAAAGGTACTACATGGGTGAACTATGTACGCTGTCATGACGACATAGGCATGGGCTTTGAAGACCGCCACATTGCCGAATCAGAATACGACCCTGCCGCACATCGGAAGTTTTTAACACGGTTCTTTACCGGAGACTTTGAGGGTTCGTTTGCCAAGGGCTTGCCTTTTATGTATAACCCTAAAACAGACGATGCCAGAATTTCAGGTAGCATGGCCTCATTGGCCGGTTTGGAGCAGGCCCTTCAAGAAGGTAATGAATTAGGGGTAAAAAGAGCCATTGCCCGCATTAACCTACTACATGGCATTATTCTTTCGTATGGTGGCATTCCGGTTATTTATTCTGGCGATGAAATAGCCATGCTCAACGACTATTCCTTTTTGGAAGACGAATCCAAAAAAGATGACAACCGCTGGGTGCATCGTCCCAAAATGGATTGGGCGTTAGCCGAAAAACGCAAGAAGCCTGATACACCCCAGGCACAAGTCTTCCGAACCCTTCAACACATGATTGCCCTAAGAAAGTCCATCGATGAGTTTGGAGATCATAACAACTTTAGACTCATTGAAACTTCCAACGAACATGTTTTTGCTTTTGAAAGAAGCTGGAAAGGAAAAAGCACCGTGGTTATAGCCAATTTTAAAGACGATGACCAATATGTTTACTCCCACTTAGTTTTCCCGCAAACAATGGTTAATCCCTTTGGTATGAAAGATCGGCTTAGTGGCAACCAGTTGTTGATCGAAGAAGGGATGCTGCATTTTGAACCCTATCAACTATACTGGCTTACCAATGGCTA
>NZ_DBHC01000007.1:12471-42006 GCF_002296035.1 Roseivirga sp. UBA838 | reverse complement strand
AAACAAGGAAGTAAAGCATGGACTTGCTGTAAAAGGGAAAATAAGGGGTGGTGAAGCTCAGCCCAATCGTCCTTAATCTTCACTGTGTTTTTGATTAAAAGAAGTACCACATTCGAATCATTGCAAGACTTTGTGACCAAACACTTATTTTAAGGTAAGAATTATAAAACGATGACAAAACTCTGGGGAATAGATTTGGGAGGAACCAAAATTGAAGGGGCAGTACTTAAATCGAAAAACGATCCAACACCAATTGTCCGAAAAAGAATTAATACTGAAGCTGACAAAGGCTATGAGCACGTGCTCAACAACATCAAAAGGCTGATAGATGACTTAGCCACAGAGGTTGGAGAAAAACCCACCATTATAGGTATTGGAACTCCCGGAGCCATAGACCCTCCTACCGGTTTAATGAAGAATAGCAACTCACAAAACCTCAACCATAAACCTTTCAAGAAGGATTTGGAAGCCCTTTTAGGAATCCCGACCAGAATGGCCAATGATGCTAATTGTTTTGCTCTGGCCGAAGCACTAATGGGAGCTGTTCCAGACGTTGACCCAGAAGCCAAGGTCGTTTTTGGGGTAATTATGGGTACCGGCTGTGGCGGTGGCGTTGTGGTTAATGGCCAGGTAATCAACGGCAAGCAAGGTATTGGGGGTGAATGGGGTCATAATTTCCTCGATGCTTCTGGTGGTCCTTGCTATTGTGGCAAGTCAGGCTGTACCGAAAAAATCATCTCAGGTACAGGTTTAGAAGATTTTTACGAGCAACAGACCGGAACTCGCAAAAGACTGAAGGAAATTCTTCCTGCTGCCAGAAGCGGTGAAGACCCCAATGCTGTCAAAACCCTGGATAGATTGGTTCATTTCTTTGGCTTGGGTATTTCAACTATCATCAATGTGCTAGACCCAGATGTCATAGTTTTAGGAGGTGGAGTTGGCAATGTAGATGAGCTTTATACGCGAGGCGTGGAAGAGGCTGCCAAATATGTTTTTAATCCAAGAATGGACACTAAGATTGTCAAACCAAAACTAGGAGATAGTGCGGGGGTATTTGGCGCTGCTTTCCTTTGTGAATGACCAAAATCAAAGGACTTATTTTAATTTAGCATTTTGATTATCTCATTGTAAAATGAATCGATGAGTTCTTCAAATGGCTGCTCAGAATCAGACATTTTCTCAAATTTTTTCTTAATGTCATTTGAAATGTGAATTACAAATTCCCCTGTTCTAAGGTCAAATACTGTAACGCTCCCTGATAAAGTTATACTTCCAGAACCGTTTAGTTTAGAAACCTCCTTTCTCCTTATCGGGGAGCGAATAATTATCAAGTCTGTATTCTTGAATCCGCTTTTTAACTCGAGTCGTTGAACTTCGCTTATATTCTCAAAAAGATTAGCTTGAGTATCAACAGTTTTCGACAAATCGATATATAAATAGTTTCTTGCTAACTCATTCAAGCTTGGTTCATTTTGAAGTTTAGATTCAATTTCCTGTTGACAACAAACATTGAATGTTGCCGAAAAAATCTGTTCAAACAATTTATTTGTCTGCAATGTATTTCCATCCTCATCAAAAAGGGGTGTAAAAGAGACAGTAACATTGACCCCAATAGTATACTTTTTATTGACTTTCGTCTTTTGACAAAAGGCAAGACCTGGTACCATCAAAACTAAGACTATGAGTACTTTTCTAAAGTTCATATCTCCTTCTATTGTATCTAGTGTATAAGTTAAGCGGTTCCCTAAATCAAATCAAAGACACTAATCAAATTAAAAATAAGAATCCAAAATTAGATGATATTACAAGGAGGTTCAGAGCAGCTTTCGTAGGTGAGTAAATGTTGACGGTTTGACTCAAGGTGTGATAGGATCCTTCTTAGCTCGGAATGACTTTTAATATGGGTTTTTCGGTTCCAAAATCAAGTGCCTATCTCCAGCTTGGTCTTGAATAAAACGAGGATGCTATCCCTTGGAGGGATGGCATCCTTAAAAATCAAAAAAGCCGTCAGCCCTTGAAGGGCTAACGGCCTTAAACATCTTAGTGCTTACGTCAACTACCTATCCTTTGTATCAATCTTAGCTCCTTCGGGCTTAGTGGTAGCATTCTTTACATGTTCTTCCAGCCAGGAATCCATCTCCCACAACATGTGCAGAATAGACTCTTTGGCAGCATAGCCATGGCTCTCAGCCGGCAGCATCACCAAACGAGCAGTGCCTCCATGACCCTTAATAGCATTGTAGAAACGAATACTCTGAATTGGGAAAGTACCCGAGTTGTTATCTGCTTCTCCATGAATGAGCAACAATGGTTCGTTAACCTTGTCGGCATGCATAAATGGCGACATGTAATTATAAAGTTCCGGAGCCTCCCAGTAGCTTCGCTCTTCGCGCTGAAAACCAAAAGGCGTGAGGGTTCGGTTATATGCACCACTCCGGGCTATTCCTGCTGCAAAGAGGTCGGAGTGAGCCAATAGGTTGGCCGTCATAAAGGCACCATAGCTATGGCCTCCAACCCCTATTCGATTTCGATCGCCAACACCCATTTCTACCACCGCATCAATGGCCGCTTCGGCATTCATTACCAGCTGCTCGCGGAAGGTATCGTTGGGCTCTTTATCGCCTTCTCCAATAATGGGAAACTCCGTGTCGGCCATTACCGCATAGCCTCTCAAAACCCAGAAGATTGGCGAACCAGAACTCACTCGTGTAAAGGAATAGGGCGTGCCTCTTACCTGTGCGGCAGTAGCTACTGATTTATATTCGCGGGGATAGGCCCACATGAGCACTGGCAGCGGTCCGTCTTTGTCTTTGTCATAACCGGCAGGGGTATAAAGCACTGCCGTAAGGTCTACTCCATCTTTTCGCTTGTACTTAATAATTTCCTTATTCACTGCCATCATTTCGGGCTGCGGATGAGGAAAGTCGGTTATGGCAGTGAGTGTGCCTTTCTTTAAATCTCGAATAAAGTAGTTCTCCGGTTCATCTTGCGACTCGCGAATGGTTATAATCCGATCGGCCTTCTCCGAAATAATATCGATTGGTCTTTCATAATATGGGGCTTCTGAACGGAAGAGTATTTCCTGTTTTTTAGTCTTGAGGTTAAACCGACTTAAAAAAGGACGGTCTCCTTCCGGTGAACCACCCACGCTGGTCATAAAAACATCGTCTTTATCTAACTTCAACACATTGCGGCCATACTGGTTTTTCACAGTCATTGGATTCCCCGGATCATTGTATCGGTCGGTTGTCGCACGCTCAATAATTACATGGCCCGGCTGGCCGGGTTTAGAAGGGTCTATGATGGTGCTCTTTTCCATTCGGTTGGCCCACCACTGTTCATTCAACCAGGCGCGGTTCTCATCGCCCCAAACAATACCACCATACCGCAGTGAGGTGCTGGCCAGCTTGGTTGGCTTGCCATTAAATGGTGCCGATTGCATGTACACAATATCTCGCTCTTGCACTTCCAAATTGGGATCTCCACCATCATTGGCTTCTGCCCAGTAAAGGGTAGCCGGCTTATCGGCTCGCCAGTTCACACTGCGCATCCCTTTGCGCGTGGCATCAAAGCCCTTTGGCCTAACCTCATCTAAAGGAATTTGGGCCAATACTTTTTTATTGTTACCGTTGGCACTCCAAACCTCATAGTTGAAGGGAAATCTGGAAGCCGGAACTAAGTAAGAAAAAGGTTTTTGTATGGTTTCTACCAGCATATACTCTCCATTCGGAGATATGTCGAAGCTTTTAATAATAGCCGGCTGGCCCACTTTAGAAGATTTCCCGTTCAGATCGATACGTTGGAGCTGCACGGTGGTGTAGTACTCAAAAAGCTGTTCGTCATAGGCATTCTCGAGCAAATCCTGATAGGTTCTTGAGGCTGCCTCTGCTCCGGCTGTTTCCTGAATTACCGGCCCTTTAGGCGCACGGGGTTGGCGAGGAGCTTCACCTCTACCTTCCACTATGGTGCTTACCATAAGCGACTGGTTGTCAGGCATCCACTCAAAAGCCGATACATAGGCATTGTTCACAATGGGAGCTGTGAGTCTTCTGGCACTACGGCTTTCCAAATCGGCCACCCAGAGTTCAATGCCGTTTTCAACGGTATGGGTAAAGGCAATCTTTTTCTCATTTGGCGACCACGACACGTTGCTAATGGCCGGGTTTGCGGGCATATTAGCAAAACTGTAAGTTTCGCCAGTAGCAATGTTCTTTAGGCTTAAACCGGTCAGTGGGTTTTGTCTGCTCCTTCCATTGGTGGCCGGGTTAATGCGCGTGCCTCCTATGCGCAACTCTGGAGCTGCCACCTCTTCAATGCTGGGGTAGCCCGGTCGTTCCATCAAGAGCATCCATTGTGCCTTCGAATCGATGCTCACTGCCGGAGTAGCAGGTGCATCAATAAGTTTAGCGATAGCCTCCGGAGGACGCTGATAACCATTTTGACCCTTAGCGTCAGGGCTTTGCAGCAAAAGGAAAAAAGCCAACAGGCCAATTCCCGATAATGTTTTTATGTACTTTCTCATGGTGGTTTGCTTGATTCTGTTAGTCAATTTAGTAAGGCTTAGCATAAAGCACAGATTAAATCCACAGAGCTACATTTCTTAGGTATGAAAGGCGCAACAGCCACCAAAGACTCTTGAGCAATACTATGTGATCAGGTTTATACGAAATACTTCGTAATTATTTTTGAAATACGAAACCATTCGTATATAATTGTTCTACGAAACAAATTGTAGTATGAAGATCGTAGTCTGGCTATTCTTATTGATGAACTCCATCTGGCAGCAAACTGACAGTAAAAATCAAATACTGAAAGACTGGATTGCTACGCAAAACCAGGGAAGCGATAAAGCCATTAACACCTTTATTGACCGTTGGTTTTCTGAAGAATTAAAAGCAGGTATTACCGACCGAAGCAAACACGTAACCTTCTACCGACAGATTATTGATGAATTTGGTGAGATACAAGAGACCGTGTACGAGGTAATGGAGTCTACTCCTACAAAACTCAAAGTGCAACTATTAAAAAAGAATACTCCCTTTTTGCCGGAACCTTCACCGGAAAACATTCTGGTGGTGGAAATAGACGTGCAAAAAAATCATCCCAACCAGCTGGCCCGGGGTTTGGGTATGGGTGCGCTCATATGCTACATAAAACGTGATTAGAACCAACAAAGAACATGATTAAACCTACTGAAAGCGAGCTGGAAATTCTCAACGTACTCTGGACAAATGGACCTAGTAGTGTGCGTGAAGTCAACAAAAAGATCAATGAGCAAAAAGAAGTTGGCTACACAACTACTTTAAAACTTATGCAGATTATGACCCAGAAAGGGCTGGTTGAAAGAGATGAAAGCAGTCGTTCACATATCTATTCTGCCCGAATAAAGGCAGAAGATATTCAGGAACAAATGCTGGACAAACTGCTGAACACCGCCTTTGGTGGGTCGGCCAGTAAACTGGTATTAAGCGCACTGGGATCGGGCAAGGCATCCGCCAGAGAATTGGAAGAAATAAAAGCACTCATTCAGAAGTTGGAGCAAGATGGAAATCAATAGTAACATACTGGAGGCCATTGGCCTTGGACTGGTTCATTCGCTTTGGCAGGGAGCTGCCCTGCTATTCGTTGTTTTACTAGGGTTGATATCCTTAAGAAATAAAAAGGCAAAAACCCGATATACCCTTGTACTAATGGGCATACTAGCCTTACCTGTTTTACTAGCAGGCAATCTATACTTTTTCTGGCCGGCAAGCCCTGTGGAAAACTCAGGCACTATAATCGCTTCAGAAATCCGTTTTTCTCCTAACATTATCTCTGACTTTCAAGCTTTTGCTCAAAATCCACAAAGCTCTTCTACCGTTTTATGGATTAAGGAAAATGCCCCTACCATAGCTGTAATCTGGATTGTTGGAATGGCCTTCTTTCTTCTTAAAGTATTGGGCTCATTCATCTGGATGAAGAGACTTCTAACCAAGGCATTTCCACTCGAAGAAACCTCCATAAACAGCCTTATTTGTAATATTAAACTGGTTTTAGGCATCAAGAAACCCCTTCAAATCAAGTGTAGTTCATGGATTAAAAGTCCGGTAATTTTAGGCTTTACCCGGCCAACTGTTCTCTTTCCTATAGGATTAATAGAAGGTCTTTCGACAGAAGAAGTGGAGGCCATTCTTTACCATGAATTGGCTCATTTAAAGAGAAATGATTTTGTTATTAACATCATTATCAACGTTTTACAAATAGTGTTTTTCTATCACCCTGCCTATTGGTGGATGAAAAGCCAGCTTGACAATGAACGCGAATACGCCACTGATGAATTGGCGCTTAAATATTCAGAAAAGAAACTCCCCATGATCAAAGCCTTGGCTAAGGTTCAAGCTTTCAGTATGAACCAACCCGGCCTAGCCTTCGCGGGAAACTCAAAGAATCAGGTCCTTAAACGCATTAACATTATGATGAATTCAAAACAACAACCCAATTGGCTGAGCGCCATTTTTACCATAGCCCTATTGCTGGTCGCATTTGGCTTAATGAGTGTTCAAGATATTAAACCCAAAATCGAAAAGAAGGAGAACAGCAGTGCCCTAAGTGAAGTGCAGATCGATTTGAACCCACAAATTGAAAAGTCAGATCCTACCTGGCCTGCAAAGCCTATCCTAATTGATCTGGATACTCAAATACAGGATAATGACAGCACTGCTGTTTCCAAAGCTATATTGGAATTGGTCAACAACCCAAAAGCCTATGAGTTTAAGTTTGGCTCTTCTGGTGAAGTTTTGGCTATATCCAAAAATAGTGTAGAGCTTGTTAACCCTGAACTATTCAACTTTAAACAGGCCTACACAAAGCTTAACACTTATACCAATACAAACTATTCAGCAGTAAATAATGAATTGGAAGATTTGAAAAGACTACTCCAATTGAAAGAAACAGAAATAGCAAATCGGAAATTTCCTCATCAACAAGTCTTCCTTAATGACCAAGGCAAAGTTGATTCCATAGTATTCAATGGAAAGACCCTTGAAGGTGAAGATAAAGAACGCAAGATTAAAGAGCTTGAGAAAAGTCAGGAATACAGATCAAAGCTTACACAGCTCCGTCAAATTGAAGTACAGTATGCACAAGTAAGACAGCAACTGGAGCAAATTCTTAAACCAGGAAATCAACTAGATCAAGTAGAGGTTCAAAAAATCCAGGAATACGAAGCGAGATTAAGAAAGCTTGAAGATGAACTTGTGGTTATTCAAACCTCCAAAATCAGAAGCCACCAAGCTGAAAAAGAGGCGCTGGAAAGAAGATTGAAGGAATTAAATGAACAACTCGCATCTGAAAAGGATTATTCAGAGTTGAGTTTGCCTGGGGGCGATATCAATTTGAGTTTGGCAGAAATGTTGTTCAGGGGGTATGATGCTATTTCCAATCAGAAGCTCATAATGATCGATGACTCAATTCGAGATGAAAAGAACCTGAAAGATATCAATGATATCGACATGGAGCGTATTCAGTCTATTCAAGTAATTAAAGGAGAAAAGATGGAAGAATTTGTCCCCAAAAAGAAACTTAAGGGAATAGAACGAATAATAAGAATTGTCTACAGAAAATAACTCAAAGCCGCCATGTGCGGCTTCTTTATTCTCACACCACCACTCTGCTCTATTTGATTATCATCTCTTGCCTCGATTTTCTATATTGAAGGTGCAGTCAGCCAACGCGCTAATTTTTAAGCTGGCTGCATTTACCTTTTCAATAAAAACCATGAAAAACAAACGGCAAACCGCCCTTGTGGCTTTGCTGCTTCTGCTGGCACATTTGGCCTGTGCCCAAGAATGGCAAAACCTAATTGGCGACAACCTCAACAACTGGAAAAAGCTCGGAGGCAACGGCACTTATGAGCTACAAAACGGTATTATTACCGGTACCACTCAAAAAAATACTCCCAACACATTTCTGGTTACCCGACAAGAATACAGCGATTTTATTCTGGAATTCGACATTTGGGTAGACCCCGCCATCAACACCGGGGTTCAAATACGAAGCCACAGTATAGAAAGCTACGAAAATGGTCGTGTCCATGGCTATCAGGTAGAAATAGACCCCAGCCCCAGAGCCTTTTCAGGTGGTATTTACGATGAAGCCCGCAGGCTATGGATGTACCCTATTTCCAGAAACCCCAAAGCACACAATGCTTTTAAAAATGGCGTGTGGAACCGGGTGAGAATAGAAGCCATCGGCCCTTCAATCAAAACCTGGATCAACGGCATTCAGTGTGCTGACCTGGTTGACGATATGACAGGCAGTGGTTTCATCGGCTTGCAGGTACATAGCGTGGCCGAGCAAGATGCCGGCAAACATGTGAAATGGAAAAACATGCGCATTCTTACCAAAAATCCGCAAAACTATACCCGAGAAACCGACCCCTCAGTGCCTCAGCTCAGCTACTTGATCAACCAACTAAGCGACAGAGAAAAAAGAGAAGGTTGGCGTCTTCTATGGGATGGCAAGACCTCAGCAGGCTGGAGAGGAGCCAAACTTGATCATTTCCCCACCAGTGGCTGGAATATGGAAAACGGTGAGCTCTCAGTAGCCGAAACAGGTGGAGCAGAATCAGCCGCAGGTGGAGACATTATTACTGTAGACCAATTTGCCAATTTTGAGCTGGAACTTCAGTTTATGCTCACAGAAGGAGCCAATAGTGGAGTCAAATACTTTGTAGACCCTCAGCTTAATCAGGGAACCGGTTCGGCCATTGGCTGCGAATTTCAGTTGCTTGATGACCAACGACACCCTGATGCCAAAATGGGAGTAAATGGCAACCGTACCCTGGGAGCCCTTTACGATCTCATAGCTCCTGAAAACCTTTCCATTCCCGGTCGCGGAAAACAGTTCAAAGGCCTCAATGTATGGAACAACCTGCGCATAGTCTCTAAAAACGGAAAAGTGGAACACTGGCTCAACAACGAAAAGGTAGTAGAGTACGATCGGTTCTCACAAATGTTCCGAGCCCTTGTAGCTTATAGTAAGTACAAAGACTGGAAAGGTTTTGGGCAATGGCCAAAAGGCCACATTTTATTGCAAGACCACGGCAATGCCGTAAAGTTCAGGAGTATTAAAATCAGAGAACTTTAAGTCATGGAAAAGAGCCTTAAAACAGAAACCCGAAGGGAGTTTATCAGGAAATCGGCATTGGCAGGTTTAGCGTTCAGTATGCCTGCTTACAGCTATTCGAGAATATTAGGCGCCAACGAAAAGGTGCTCACGGCCACCGCAGGTATAAACAGCAGAGGTAATGCCCACATTGCCGCTGCAGCCAAATACCCTTCAAAAATGGAGATTATAGCACTTTGCGATGTAGACAACAGAACATTTGCCAAAGCATTCCAAAGTCATGAATCGCTGGAATCTAAAAGTGTTACCCTATACTCAGACATTCGAAAACTGCTCGAAAACAAAGACATAGATGCCGTAACCATTGCCACACCAGATCACTGGCACGCTCCAATGGCCATTATGGCAATGAATGCCGGAAAGCATGTATATCTGGAAAAGCCATTCAGTCATAATCCGCAGGAAGGTGAATGGCTGGTTCAGGTGCAGGCAAAAACAGGCAAAGTGCTCCAAATAGGAAATCAGCAGCGTTCGGCTCCTGCCTCCATAGCCCTTAAAAAAGAAATAGACAAAGGTACCATTGGCCGTCCGTACTATGCCAAAGCCTGGTACTCCAACAATCGTGGGTCCATAGGCACTGGTAAGAAGATAAACGTACCCGAATGGCTCAATTGGGAACTATGGCAGGGACCAGCACCAAGGAAAGACTACAAAGACAACTATGTACACTACCACTGGCATTGGTTTTGGCATTGGGGTACTGGCGAAATCAACAACAACGGCTTGCATGAACTGGACATTGCCCGGTGGATGCTCGGAGTGGACTTCCCGGACAAAGTGATCTCTCAAGGCGGGCGATTTGCCTTTCAGGACGACTGGGAGTTTTACGATACCCAATTGGCAAGCTTTTATTACGGAAAAGACAAAATGATTACCTGGGAAGGCAGGAGCTGCAGAACCTTTCCATTAATTCATAACAGAGGGCGAGGCACCGCTATTTACGGAACCGAAGGCTCTGCCATTGTAGACCGTGACGGTTTTGAGATATACAACAAGGATGGAAAACTCATTGCATCAGCAAGGGAAGAAGAAAAATCGGCCTCTACCGACCTGGTAGGTATTGGCGGTTTAGACGGCTACCACATGAAGAATTTTCTGGACGCCATAACCAAAAGTCAAACTATCAACTCCCCGGCCAATGAAGCCCATAAAAGTACTCTAATGTGTCATTTGGGCAATATGGCTCAAAGGTTTGATGGAACACTGGAAATTGATAGCTCCAATGGCAAGCCGAAAAATAAACGAGCCATGAGTTTATGGGGAAGGGAATACGAAAAAGGCTGGAAGCCTGTGGTGTAATTCTCAAGATCTCGACACAAGCTAACCCTGCTCAATAGCCTTTAGCCGGAATCGGTGTCCTCACCGATTCACCTGTTAATGTCTTGGTGTGGACACCAAGACTGGCCAGTTACATGAAACCATAGTACCTACCCCATCAAAGTCTCTCATAGAGGACTTTGATAGACACTGCTTCATTCCTATCCCGGCTATGGTGGAAGTATCTGCCAGCTTAGAGCGTTTGCATAGGTACTTCGGCTTCGCTCAGTATGTAAAGGGAGCGGTTTTGGCCTTGCTCAGCATAGAAAGATGACTTTACGCACTAAACCCTAGCCGGAATCGGTGTCCAAACCAATTCACCTGTCAATGTCTTGGTGTGGACACCAAGGCTGGCATTAGGTTAGACAGATGCTTCTAGTGCCCCATCAAAGTCTCTCATGGAGGACTTTGATAGACACTGCTTCATTCCTATCCAGGCTATGGTGGAAGTATCCGTCAGCTCAGAACGTTTGGACAGATACTTCGGCTTCGCTCAGTATGGAAAGGGAATGGATTCGGTTTCACTCAAAATAAAAAGCTGGCCTTGCTCATTAGGCTTTAGCCAGTACCGGTGAAGACGGCAAAAGGCTGGAAGCCCGTAGTTTAAACACCGATAATTTCTCTTTACATCCCGAGCGAAGCCGAGGGATCTGTTAGGCGAGAATGCTTGACTGATCCCTCCTAAAAGTCGGGATGAAATTCTAGGCGCTAACTGGGCAATCCTGCTTTTCTGGAAGAAGTACCCAAAGGACGTTTATTTCAATGTACTAAAAGCAAATCACTCCAAAGTATACTCATCCTTCCAGCTCACAATCTTATTATTGTGGATGGCATCGAGGGCCATTTGCACCACCATAGCCGCATGCCCACCAGTAACCACATTAGAAAGAGGCTCTTCTCCGGTAACTATGGCCTCCTGAAAATCGAGCAAAGCCTGTAAAGTTGGGTCTTTATGGTCCAGATTAAATTGATAGCCCGGTCTGTTGTCATACGCTTTAATGGTTGCCCCTGAAACTCCGTCCACATTACCATACTGTTTCGGTTCATTAGGTTCAGCAAAAAACCACGCCTTGTCATAATCTATCTGAACAGTTCCCTTCTTACCCAATACTTTGATCTGATAATCTCCCAAAGAATTGATGGTGGTGCAGGTGTATTTGGCCTTTACTCCACTTGGGTAATCCACAATCAGGTGTACATTATCGAAGGTTTCTCTACCATCTTTCCAGTAATCAATTCCTCCCGAACCCATGACACGGCTTGGCGTTTCTTTCAGCAACCAATTGGCAAAATCTATCTGATGAGAGCAAAGTTCTGCCACCAAGCCTCCAGACCATTCTTTATACATGCGCCAATTAATAATGCGCTCAAACTTCGGATCGGGAACAGGTCTGCGCCAGTCGCCATTTCTATTCCACTGGCACTCAATGGCCGTTATTTCTCCAACCAACCCATTTTGAATTTTTTCCACCAGATGTGTATACAGGCGCGAGCTGTGGTATTGATGGCCAGTTTGGAAGATTTTATTAGAAGCCCTGACTTTAGCAGCTACCTTTTTTATGTCGCTGTAGCCGCGAATCATGGTTTTTTCACAGTAAATATGCTTGCCTGCATCTAGCGCGTCCAAGACCACTTGCGTGTGCACGCCAAAAGGAACGGCAACCAGCACGGCATCTACATCTTTCCTATCCAACAATGCTTTATAATCCGCGTAGCCTTTAGCCTTAGGAGCCATCTTCAATGCATTTTCCAATCGGAAAGGCAACAGATCAGAGCAGGCCACAACTTCCATATCAGGCACTTGCCTGAGCAAAGACATAAGCCCGGTGCCGCGGTCTCCGGTACCAATTACTCCCACATTTATTTTGTTGCGCATAGTATATGCTCCTACCGAGGAACCGGCCAGTGCAAGCCCCAAAGAGGCCGCTCCACCGGTTGCAATAAATTTTCGTCTGTCCATGAGTTAATAGGCAATAAGCTGTTTATCGAATACATAGTAGATGAAAAGAACATGCTGGCACCCGCAATTTCATGCGATACGCGAGACACTACTGAAATGGCATGCTCTTCTCAACCCAAGCAAAGCTTAATATAAGAGAAATGTAAGGCCGGGGAAAGCAAATCCTTTTTAATTGACTTGTCATTATTTGTGCAAAAATTGAGCTCTTTGCAAACTTTTAAGTCTATGGGTAAAAAGTTTTAATTACCGGAGGCACGGGCCTGATTGGTTCTGGCCTTATTCCAATGCTAAAATCCGCAGGCACGAAGTAGTGGTACTCAGCAGGTCCAAAGACGCTTCCAAACCATATCCACAAGGCCTATTTTAAGTGGTTGATTTTCAATAGGTAGGGAACTAAATATATTGCCTCATTAAGGTATTAATCCGTTTTTTGTGCTTTTCATAATAACTACTAATTTATCTTGAATCAAAATTGAGAACGATGCTGCATTTAATTGTTGTGCCGGTTCTTTAATCCAATGGTGAGTCGGGCGTTATTATTGTTGGGATAGATGGTCCAAACTCTAGCTGTGCTCTAGAATAATGAATACCTATTGATGAGATGGCTGGTTTGTTACGAAAATCATAAAGAGCAAAGCTTCTCTCATTGATTACCTAGCATAATTGATCAAAAGGCGACTTATAACTTTGATTTCTTAATTATGAAAACGATTCTTAGAGCTAGGCTATGATATCTATGTTTAAGTCGTAAGGATTTAATTATGAACAGATTGCTCCTTTATGAAAAATCATCAAGTTATCTCAATCGGTTTGTTGTTACTAAGTCTTTGGTCTTGTAAAGAGACCAAAGACTCATTTATAGATTCAAAGTTAAGCTTAGTTAGGAATGAGATTGAATTAACCCATGATTCGTTATTGTTGAAAAGAGTTGATAAGAGTTCTATAGTTGGAAGAGACAGCTTACTCGTTTTTGATAATGAAAGACGTACGTTTGTGCTTTTTGATCTGACTAATAAAAAACCTCTTTGGCATTTTGAAGCACAAATAACAGGGCCTGATTTTTTAAATACTCCTGTTTTTGATATGTTCCTTAGAAAAGATGGTTTGTATGTACTAGATAGGTCTTACATCTCAGTTTTTGACATTAATTCAGCTAAGGTTAAACAAAGAATTTCATCTGACGAGATAACGAACTGGAATGAGAACTTTTTAATTTTTTCATTTGAAGAAGGGCCTGATCAAAGTATTTACTTGCCCATAACAGACCACGCAGGCGTTTTTCCGGGCCTATTGGCTAAAAAAAACAATTCAATTATTTACACTTATTCTAAAAATGGAAAATTGGACTCTCTACCCGTAAGTGCTCCTGAAGAATCCTTACTCTATGATGCGGAAAGAGGCTACTACAATAATTTTGCAGCTCACCATTTAAATCAAATTGGGGAGCTCACGATTTTCAATTATGAATTCAGCTCCACCATCTATGTCTATAACAACAAAACACAGCAAATCTCCGCTAAAAATATTGAGCCAAAATTATCTCCCTCAAAAAGAGACCCACTTAGCAAAGAGTATATTCGAAATAATATAGGTGGAAATCCTTATGAAGGTCCAAGGTTCTTTCCAGTCCACTACTTACCAGAAATTGATATATATCTCCGATACCATTCATTTTACGAAAAAACCACAGATGGTTCTGCATTAAAAAAGCGGTATATGATGTTTTTTGATGCAGAATTCAATGTTATTGATGAAATAGACATTAGTGATGAAGATGTATGGGAACCTATTGTTGATGGAAACAAACTATACTTTAGAAAAGTCAACCAAGAGTTTGAAGACAGGTTTCAGTATGTAGTTTATACAATTGAAAAAGTCCTGGGCTAATTGATAAATCAATAAGCTCATTTTTTCCTTGCATTCGCAAACATTCACCAGCTTTCCCTACTTTTATTCTTATGGGTAAAAAAGTGTTGATCACAGGAGGAACGGGCCTGGTTGGCTCCCACCTTATTCCCTTGCTTCAGCAAAATGGTCATGAGGTTGCAGTGCTCAGCCGTAGCAAAGATACCGGCAAACCATATCCTGTTTTTGAATGGGACTATAACAACAATTACCTGGAAGAGGGTGCATTAGAGGGCGTTGAAGCTATTATTCATTTGGCCGGGGCCGGAGTGGCCGACAAACGATGGACCAACGAGCGAAAGGAAGAGATATACAACAGCCGAACCAAAACCTCTTTTTTACTTTACCACATGCTCAAGGAGCGGCCACATCAGGTAAAAACCTTTATTTCGGCATCGGCCATAGGGTTTTATGGAATGGATACCGGCAACAGCATTCTTAAAGAAACGGCTCCGGTTGGCCACGATTTTTTAGCCCATGTGACAGACGCCTGGGAAACCTCAACAGCCAAAATCACCGACCTGAACATTCGGTTGCTTCAGTTGCGCATAGGTGTGGTTTTGAGCGAAAAAGGAGGAGCGTTGGTAGAACTCCTCAAGCCCCCTGTGGCGGCTCCATTGGGCAAGGGCAGCCAATACATGAGCTGGATTCATATGGAAGATCTTTGCAGAATGTTTGTCTTTGCCCTGGAAAATGAGGCACTCATAGGCACATACAATGCCGTGGCGCCCCGACCTGCCAGCAACAAAGAATTGACCCGGGCCGCAGCCAGAGTTTTTGGAAAAACCTTTGTACCCATTCCCGTACCCGGCCTTATTTTAAAGCTAATGTTGGGAGAAATGGCCGGTATGGTGTTGGGAGGTAACCGGGTGAGCTGTGAAAAAATCATGAAAGAAGGTTTCGATTTTAGTTTTCCAAAACTAGAGCAAGCCCTGCAAAACCTGAGGAGTAAGGAGAAAGGTTAAAGCATTAAAAAGAGCCAATGCCAACTAATTTCACCGTAAATTAAAAAAACCTTGAGGGGTTGCCTTCGTTTATTGGGAGGCTTTCATCTATTTTTAACTAAAACAAGAACACAATGACAAACGAAGATAAAATTAAGCAGGCCTTTAAAGACCGCGACTGGAACGAGATAAAAACCCACGATTCCTGGGTAATTTTTAAAGTAATGGCCGAAATGGTCGAAGGTTTCGAAAAACTGGCCAAAATTGGTCCCTGTGTATCCATTTTCGGATCGGCTAGAACCAAATCAGACAACCCGTACTACAAAATGGCCGAGGAAATAGCCGCCAAGCTGGTGCGCCATGGCTACGGGGTAATCACCGGTGGCGGACCCGGTATAATGGAAGCCGGAAACAAAGGAGCTAAAAGTGAGAAGGGTAAGTCAGTAGGGCTCAACATAGAACTGCCTCACGAACAAGGCAACAATATGTATATAGATCCGGACAAGCTGATTTCGTTCGATTACTTCTTTGTAAGAAAAGTCATGTTTGTAAAGTACTCCCAGGGTTTTATTGTAATGCCAGGAGGCTTTGGTACGCTCGATGAACTTTTCGAAGCAGTTACGCTGATACAAACCAATAAAATTGGGCGCTTTCCCATTGTTTTGGTGGGAGAAGAGTTTTGGGGAGGCTTGTTCGACTGGATTAAAGGCACCATGCTAAAAGCGGGAAACATTAGCCCTGAAGATCTGAATCTGATTAACATTGTGGAAACCCCAACAGATGCTGTGCGGGTAATCGATGAGTTCTATTCTAAGTACTTGCTGTCTCCAAATTTCTAATGACCAAACACATTCTTTTCGATTGTGACGGTGTACTCATTGACACGGAAATTGTAGCCGCAGAAGTAGTCACCCGATGGCTCAATCAGCAAGGTGTAGTCATAGATACCGAAACGTTTATCCATCAGTTTACCGGAAAAACGTTTAGCGATATTCTAGCACTTTTGGTGGACTCCGGTAAGCTAGCACCTCAGTTGGAAATTAAGAAAGCCGTGGCCGCCATGGACACCGAAATAAGGGCTAACATGAGACCTATTTCAGGTGTCGAAGAAATGCTGGCCAGCGTTCCGCTTCAGGCAAGTATGGTTTCCAATAGTGCTACAGACTACGTGCTGGAAGCCATTGAAATGTTAGGTGCCGAAGCAGTATTCGGGCAACGCGTGTTTTCGGCCGAGTTGGTAGCCAAAGGAAAACCAGACCCTGCCGTTTATTTATTGGCCCTACAAAAGTTGGGGCTAAAGCCCAGCGAAGTGGTAGTGGTTGAAGATAGTGTGGCCGGAGTGAGTGCCTCGGTGGCGGCAGGCCTGCGCACCATTGGTTTTTTGGGCGGCAGCCATGTGCGCCATGGCCATGGAGCAAAGCTAAAAGCCCTTGGGGCCGAACAGTTGGTATCAAACCATGAAGAACTGCAAAAGTTGCTACAACAAGTTTAAACTAAAACCAGCCAAACTTTAGTGCAATGCCATAGTTCATACCTTCCAGTGTAGTAGCGGAAGCAATAGGTTGCTGGTTGGTCGAATAGAAAAGCCCGGCACCAGACACATCTCTGTAACTAGCTCCAATATTTATGCGCATAAAGGAAGTCACATTTATTTCGAGCTCCAGGCCGGGTTCGAACACAAAAAAGGCTTCGGCACTTTCTACATTGGCCACCGGGTTGGTAGTGCGAGAAGAATACTCATAACCCCCGGCACCAATCGTTAGAGGTATGTTGATGTGTATGGGCTTGTGGGGAAAAAGAGCATACTCGAACACCAAACCACCATAGCCCCCGGTAAACATATAGTTTCCGCCCAACTGTGCATCGGGCTGCCGCACGGTTTGAAAACCATGGCCTGCCACGCCCATTCCAAAGTGGGGACTAAAAAAGTAAGAAACCCGGCCGCCTGTAAGTATACCTGCACGATCATCTATTTCTGTATAACCCACATAAGAAGCCAGTGACATTCGGAACTTTCGTTCCTTAGGAAGAGCCTCCTCTTGTTTCTCTTTGGCTTTTGAGTTGCGCTTATTTTGTAATGCCATTTGATCCCAAACGGAGTTCTCCTCTGTATTGAAAACCTTTTGCTTCGGCACAAAAGGACTAAAATCCAGAACCTGAGGCCCGGCTACCACAACCACAGCACTCTTGTAAGGTTTTGGATATTGGTAAGTGAAGTATTTAGTTGTTTGCACAAATAGCCTGCCCTGCTCGGGCAATACCGGTTGGCCGGTGCCAAGGCCATATATCACCGAGTCGGGTTCTACGGGGTTTTTAGGTCTGTTTACGGAACTGTCTTGCCGGGCTTTAGGAAAATACTGCCCCTGACCAATTGCCGCAACATTGCCGGTGTCTTTTATCACAGGCTCTCGGTTCGGCAACTTCTTACGCAAGAGAACCTGACCCTGCATAGTACGAGCCTCCATTTCTTGTCCCGTAAAAAGCGTTTGGAGTACTTCAAGAAGTGAGGTATTCTGTTTATTAATGGAAACCCTCCTTTTTACATCAAAGACTTCCGGGGAATACACGAACGAAAGGTCTTCTGTTTCCAGTGACTTCAGAATGTCTTCAATAGAAGTATTGGTAAAGCGAGCGCTAACCTTTCGCTGAAGTAGTGAGCCTGACTGAGCGGCTATATCGTTCAACGATAATATGAGAAACAAAAAGAGGGCCGCGGATCGCATAAACAATGTATTGTGCAAAGCTAAGAGAAATGAGCCTGTAATTCACTGACAGTGAACTTACAGGCTCGCTTTTAAGGATTGCTAATGTTAAAATTTTCCAAACTTAAGGCTAAATGCAGTACTAAAGCCTGTAAGGGCATCACGGTCTAAAATGGCAGCACCACTATCTCTGTAGCTTAACTCAATGTCAGACGTCACACGATACTTGAGTCCTACACCCAAACGAATAAAAGGCAGCAGGTTAAATTCCACATCTACACCGGGTTCAACCACAAAAAAGGCTTGCGAATCTTCAGAATCGTAAAAATCGAAGTCTCGTCTGGACTCTACATAAGTAAGTCCACCGGCACCCACTACCAATGGAAAACTAAGGTGAATAGGGCTATGAGGCATAGCGATGAACTCTAGTAAAAGGCCACCATAACCTCCGGTAGTCAGATAGCGATTATCTAGTGTGGCGTCAAATCTTCGTTCCGAAATAAAGCCTGTTCCGGCAAGACCAATACCAAACTGGTGGTTGATGAGCCAGGCCCCCTGCCCACCTACGGTTATGGCATCGGCATTTTCTATTTGAGTATAACCCACTGTGACGCCTCCGTAACCACCATTGGAGCGAATGCCTCCGTTGTTAAAAAGGGTTCGGATTTTCTGATCTTCTTGAGCTTGGACACTCAACGCTACGAAGAATGTCGCGGCCATAAATATGGCCTTGGTTAATTTGTTGTTCATGATATTTCGAGTTGTAAATGTTATTGGCAGCTTCCCCCACTGACCATGTAGGTTCCCTGCTTGTCTTCAAAGCTTAGGTTAAACAATATTTCCAATGTCCTGAGTATATTCTCCAGTCCTTCCTGATCGTAACGTGCGGTAAGTGTGCAGTTTCCGAAAGCTTCATTACTGAGCTCAAAACGGGTATTATACGCATTGGCTATGTCTTGGAATACCTTGCTCATGGGCGTGTTTTCGAAAACAAGCCTCCCTGTTTTCCAGGCTTGAAAGTTAGGATTGGTGTTGGTGGTTTTCTCCAACAAGCCCCCGGCTCCTAAGGACACACGTTGGCCGGGTTCAAGAACTACTTTTTCAAGTGGACTGGTAAAGCTCACCTTGCCTTCTACCAACACCAGCTCAAGGCTGGAAAACTCTGCGGCTGTTCGAAGGTTAAAGGAAGTGCCCAGCACTCTTGTTTCTGTTTGGTCGGCCTCTACCACAAAAGGAGTCTCCTGGTTGTGTTCTACTTCAAAAAAGGCCTCTCCTTTAAGCTTTACCCGTCTTTCGTCTCCGAACTGAGTAGGATAAACAAGCTGTGAGCCGGCTTTTAACGCTACAAGAGAACCATCGGGGAGAGTAAGGGTGGTTTGCTCGCTGGCCTCAAACTCCTGCCACTCCAAGGGCCTATATAGAAAGTTTTTTATGAGAAAAGCAGCGGTCAAAAAGAATACAAGAGTGGCCGCAATCTTCCAGAAGAGCTGCTTTCTATAGGTAGTTCTTTTGCCCAGTTTTGATTGTACCGCCTGCCAGTTTTCTTCAAGATCTATGCTATCTAGCAAAGAATATGACTGGGCATTGGCCCATAAGCTCTGCAGATGATCAATATAATCGCGGTTTTCCGGGGCCAAAGACATCCATTCCCTAACCTCACGGTTCTCCTTCTCGGAGGCCGTTCCTGAAAGGTATTTGAGTAGCAATTCCTGCGATATGTCTTTTGGTTCTTTCATGCTTTTCATAGGTATGACGCGCGGCATTTACTCCACACGTACGGACGATTCAAATTTTTTTTATTACTCAAAACCACCAGCATACAAGTACTATAATGGCCTTAAGATAGGGGTACACCTCTTCGCGTAGGCGTTTGAGCGCTTTGCTTATTTGTGTCTCTACGGTGCGTTTAGAAATATTAAGTTCATCGGCTATTTCCTGATTCTTCTTACCCTCAAAGCGATTCATCTTAAAAATAAGCTGGCACTGTTCGGGTAGTTGGCGTATGGCTTCAAAAACCTTTTCTTCCAGTTCGGTCTGGAGCATAAGCTCTTGGCTATCTAGGGTTTCCGGGTTGGTAGTAAGAAGTATTTCGCCATGATGTCGCTCCCTGACCTTGTGTGAGCGCCAGTAGTCGATGCAGCGATTGCGAACCGACTGGAAAAGGAAGGACTTGAGAGAGGTATGGAACTGAATTTTACTCTTTTGTTCATACAACCTCACGAAGACATCCTGTACCAGATCTTCGGCCGCCTCTTTATCCACTGAATATTTGGTGGCAAAAAGCACCAGGCCTTTAAAGTATAAATCAAAAACCTCACGAAAGGCAGACTCATCGCCTTGGGCCAGGCGTTGCTGAAGGGCGGCATCTTGAGTGGTTGACATGATACAAAGAAGCGGAAAATTGATGAATGCCTATTGGAAAATTCAAAGCCTTTCTATTACTTTGAATTTCAAAGTACTTTTGATATGTCTAATAAGTATATAGAGGATATTGCCGAAATACGCCAGATGATGGAAAAATCATCACGCTTTATTTCGTTGAGCGGACTTTCAGGCATTTTGGCTGGCATTTATGCCTTGATTGGTGCCTATATAGCCTACGAGCTGGCCTATACCAGTAACGACTTAATATACAAGCAACTGGTAGTAAGAGACGTTCGGGGCAATCTTACCTGGCTTATGGTAGATGCTTTGGTAGTTCTCATACTGGCTGTTGCCACCGGTGTTTACCTTACCAATAAGAAGGCTAAAAAAGATGGGGTAAAGAGCTGGGACAAAACCACACAACGCCTACTGATTAATTTGTTCATTCCCCTGGCCACCGGAGGTATACTGGTGATTATTTTCTACTACCAAGGCCTTATTGGCCTTATTGCACCCACAACACTCATCTTCTATGGTCTGGGACTTATTAATGCAAGTCATTATACTTACCGCGATGTGCGATTTCTTGGCATTTCTGAAGTAGTTTTGGGGCTAATAGCAGCATCTGTAGTTGGCTATGGATTGCTCATTTGGGCTATTGGTTTTGGTGTGCTACATATTTTGTATGGAGCCATTATGTACTTTAAATACGAAAAATAGGGTGGATATCCACAACCTGAATAAGGCTTTTGAAAGTAGGGTGCGACTGGGCATAATGTCGGCACTAATGACCAACGATGCGCTGGACTTTAACCGATTGAAAGAACTCTTGGAAGTGACTGACGGGAATCTGGCCAGCCATTTAAAGGCCTTGGAAAAAGAACTGTATATAGAAGTGAATAAAAGTTTTGTGGGCAGAAAACCCAACACGCAATACATGGCAACCCGGGCAGGCAAAGAAGCCTTTAAGGCACACATCGATGCCCTGGAGCAATTGATAAGAAACAGTATGTAAAAAATTTATCCAATCACTTTGTATCTCAAAGTACTTTTAAATAATATGAAACAACGAAATCTCAAATATATCATCAAGATCGGGTTAGTCCTTTTAAGAATTTATTGCTGGTTCAGGCAAAAAAAGAATAAAGAAAGGCTCCTGGCAGCCTTTCTTCTAACGCCTGCCCTATTCATGCTTATTCCAAGCTATACTTTTGGGCTTACTCTGCTGCAGTCATTTCTATTTCAAGCCATGTTGGTCTATGGTTTATTGAGTGTCATCTGGATTATTAAGCACCATTATCGACTGGCAGGCATAAATTTCATCATCTACTTTCTGCTCTTGGTGAAAATCAGTGGTCCCATCAACAAAACATACAGAATTGATCAGGGTGAAGAAACTTTAAAAGTGCTACAGTTCAATGTGCTTTCGGTGAATGACAAATACACAGAGACTATTGACCGGGTTATTGAACTGGCACCTGACTTTGTCTCTTTTCAGGAAGTAAGCCATCAATGGGCAGAAGTTCTAGTGACTGGCCTTGCTCAAGATTACCCCTATTACAAGGTGGTTGAACATGAAGATCAGGGACAGGGCATTGCAGTTTTCAGCAAGTATCCTTTGCAGGATGTTGAAGAAATTCATGTGACAGCCACTGCCAACATTACCGGCAAAATTCTGGTGGGCGATGAAGCCATCAACTTTCTGGCTTTACATACCAAATCTCCTACCACCAAACTGAAATGGCATAACAGAAACAATCACCTCAAATGGGCAGAAGACTATGTGAAGGAGCAACCAGGGGAGTTTCTGGTATTGGGAGACTTTAACACGGTGCCATGGGATAACCGAATGTTGAGTTTTCAGTCTTCTACAGAACTAACAGATAGCCGTAAAAAGCTTACGCCAACATACCCAACCTGGAATCCATTTGTAGCACAAATACCCATAGACTACATCCTCCACTCCAAGGGAATAGGCTGCGATTCACTTGATGCGGTTAGAATCACTTCTGACCACAAAGCGATTATGGGGAGTTATCATATTTCAAGGCTATAAAGACCACGCACATGGGAGTCAAACAACAATCTTCAAGTAGTCTTCTGGTCTTGATTGTAATCATTTCTGCTTGCTTCTTAATGAAGCTTTGGTTCTCATTTAGTACTACTGAAAACCTGCTTTTTATACTGAAACCCGTTAACTGGCTGGTTCATGCTAGCATTGATGGTTCATTCAACATTAGGGATGACGGCAGCTATTATTATCCCAAACTCAATGTCCTAATCGATAAGTCCTGCTCTGGATTTAATTTCCTAATCATCTGCTGGGGAGCTCTTTCGTCAGTACTAGTCAAAACGAGTAGAGGCTGGGCAACCAACTTGTTAGGCTTATCAAAAGCCATGCTTATAGCCTATGTTCTAACAATAGCGGTCAATGCATCGAGAATAATTATAAGCATCACTTTGCTACAATTTTCAGCAAATGCCGAATGGGTGTCCTCACCTTGGTTCCATGAAGCACTTGGAAGCATGATTTACATAATCTCATTACTTCTTACCTACCTTCTGTTTCTAAAAAAGCCATTCCACCAACATGCGAAACTTACTTAACCCAAAATGGCTGTTAATCATTAACACAGCTCCACTAAGCCTTATCTTTATTATTTACTTAAGCGGTTTTATGCTTATTGAATCCTTGCTCGATGAACGGAGTATAGCGGAATGGTATACCGCTGGGACCCTTTTTCTAGTGCTAATCTTATCGACTTTCATTTATGTCATTTACTCAATGGCCCGGAAGAGAAGCATTCAAATTGCTTATGCCTTAATCAGTCTTCTTTTCAATATTTCGTTTCTCTACTACTACTGGAGTGTCACATCTGTCCTCATTCCTAATTCCATTCCCAACTGGATGCTTCCATCCGACACCATATTTTATATCAGCATTGCCTTAATGCCGACTCTGGTCCACTCCATATATATTATTGTGCTTCACCTTACCTCTAGCGAAAAGAATACAGAGCCTTGGTATAATTTTCTAGGCGCTATTTCAGTACCTCTCTCCTGGTACTTGTTCTTCCAACTTGTATTACCGCTATGGCAGCCACTAGGGTCAGATTTCACTGAGCATGCAGGCATCATTTTTTTGGTAATAACAACAGTCATCTTTCTCTTCTTTGTCATGAGGTTTGTCTACCTATTAGGGATCAGAAGAGAGAAAACATGGACTGATTTTACATTAACATGGAGAATCATTTTTGCCGGGGTCCTTCCCATAGTTGGGCTAACTCTCAATCAAAGTCATGATGACATTTTTGGGAACTTCACGAACCCTTGGTTTTATATCATTTCGGTCGTTAATGCTGTATTGGTTTGTATACCACCCGATACTAATCCAAAAAAGCAATTGATCTTGTTTGGCTTAAAAAGCGTAACTATTGTCTACATCTTCTATTTCTTTCTGGTTTTCCTACCTTATCTGCCCCTGTCAGTTTTACTCATTATCATAGCGGGAGCTGGGTTTCTCATGCTGACCCCTTTGATTCTGATGATCATACAGGCCAAGGATTTGTTCTCAGACTTTGAATTCTTAAGCCAATACTACAGTAAACTTAAACTCTATGGTATTCTAATTTCCGGACTCTTATTTCTCCCAGCCTGTGTAACAGTAAATTACCTGAACGATAAGGCCGTTCTCAATCGAGCCCTCGAATATGTTTTTGAGGACCATGACTTCAATCAATCTGAGCCAAATATTAGATTGGCTTCCCTAAAACGTACCTTAAATACGCTCAAAAGTCATAAGTCTAACGATTTTGATTTTGCGACTGCCAAGCCCATACTAACCCCTTACTTTAACTGGGTAGTGCTAGACCATATGACACTTTCCGAATACAAAATTCATATTCTGGAAGAGGTTTTCTTCGGATCAACCACATCTACAGAATCCAGAAATGCTGTTTTATCAGCAACAAACCGATCTAATGAAAATATTGAAATACTAAGTGCAGAGGCCGCCTCTCATTATGACGACCAAGAGAAGTATTGGAAAACCACAGTTGAATTCAAGATAAAAAACAATCAGCCTCAAGGCTTTGCTGAGTTCGTTACCAACTTTGATTTACCTGATGGAGTCTGGATTAGCGATTACTATCTATGGATTGATAGAGTTAAGGAAAAAGGTATTCTTTCAGAGAAGAAGGCCGCTACTTGGTTGTATCAACAAATTGTTAGTGGGCCAAGAGACCCAGGAATAATTCACTATACCTCGGGAAACAATATTAGTTTCAGAATCTTTCCTTTCAAAAGTGGCGAAACACGTGTAAGTGGTATTGAATTCGTTCACAAGGAGCCTCAGTCAATTAAGATCGAAAACCATACAATCCAGCTGGGATACCCACAAGAAAGTCTAGACGATGAATCAGTTTCATTTTCGAATGTCCACTATGTTGGAAGGTACCAAAAGCAGCAGCTCCCAGCTTCTAAGCGTCAGCCATACTTGCACTTCCTTCTTGACTACTCTATTGGCAATGAAAACAAGCTTGAGACATATTTAAATCAAGCGAACAAAATTGAGCGCCATGCTGGGTTTAGCTTGAATGATTCTAAAGTCTCGGTAGTAAACACAGAAATTTTGACCACGAGCCTGGCACAAATAGGAGAAATGAAGCTTGACTCTCACGGAGGTTTCTTTCTTGAAAAGGCATTCAAGAAACTGCTCATTAATGAATTTATTGAGCCCAAAAACTCCTTTCCAGTTTTTATTGTACTAACAGATGATATCAACTCCGCGGTTTTCACAAGGAATTTGGCAGACTATACCTTTGCCATACCAGAAAACACACAATTTTATGTGCTTAACTCCAAGGGGGAACTTACCGCTCATTCCTTAATCGGAAACACATTAAAGGGAATATCTATATCCAAGATTTCCAATTCATTTGATTCAACTGTTCTCTGGACAAGCCCGGAAGGAAAGGACTATTATTTAGCGGCCGATGATCAGCCAAGTATTATACCCTTAGTTCAGCTGGAAAGTGTTCAAAACCAAAAACCTATGAATGAATGGGAAGCAGCACTGACGGCCCATGCTGAGTGGAAGAAATTCAGGTTCGGTACTCAATCAGCACAAAAGTCCTGGCTCAATTTGGTTAGATCTAGTTTCGAGTCACAGACCATGAACCCAACAACCGCTTTCATAGCTCTTGAAAATGAATCTCAAAAAGAGCTTCTCAAAAGAAAACAAGATCTGGTCTTATCCGGGAAACAATCTCTAGACTTGGGTGAAGATGTACATAGAATGTCCGAACCAAATATTTATTGGTTGATTATTGCTGTTCTACTTTTGGTCTTGATTAATCGGTTTAGGCCTACTTTCTCCAAGTCAAAGGCATTAAGTGAGACTCACTAGATGCAGTGAAAATTACTTCAGACCATAAAGCGATTATGCGGAGCTTTTTAGCGGCTGGTAGATAACGATTAGGCTCAATGAAAAGGAGTAATAAATTTATGCTTAAGATGATATATATGGCAGGTATTGTTGTCATGTTAATGATACTTATACTGGCTTTGGTTAGAGAGTACTTCGAAGTTTTTTGGACATTTTGAAATTGAGCTTATGTTGAGAATAGTTTCTCCTCCTCCGCCCTACGGGCACCTCCTCCAGAGGAGGACATTCTTGCAACCTCCTGACTACTGTGTAAATCGGCTTTAGTATGTCACCCCATTTTCCTATCCTGAGCTTGCCGAAGGATCGGCCCAGCCCAAGGGTGACACCTCTATATCCATTTTGCAAACAGGAGTGCTCTAAAACTTTGAGGGCAAATAATCATCAGCGTCCTCTGCGAGAGACACTGATGGCGATACGAGCGGCTATTGCAGTCATTGTTTTAATATTCATCTGGCAATGCTTTTCTCCTTGAGTCTATCCTAAAAAATCAATTTTGATCAAGATTAAATAAGTGGTGTTCTAGCATCAATTTGTCATTGCATTCCTGTTTTCTAATTTCTGTTCAACTGATAACTACTTCTACGAAACTTTAATCATTCCACCTCAGTTGTAATTGCGTTGGTAAATCCTGACCTTTGTGGATTCTGCTCTGGCAGCCTGCTCTGATGGAAAAATTCAAAGAAAATGCGACAATAGAACCTGCTCCTGTAGACATCTCAGGTCATGAAAATATTGAGGTTTTTGGTGCCAGGGAGCACAACCTGAAAAACATTGATGTTACTATTCCGCGCAATAAGCTTGTAGTCATTACTGGTATTTCCGGATCGGGCAAATCATCCCTGGCTTTCGATACCATCTATGCAGAGGGGCAACGCAGGTATATGGAAAGCTTTTCGGCCTATGCTCGTTCATTCATTGGCGATATGGAAAGGCCCGATGTTGACAAAATCAATGGTTTGAGCCCTGTAATTTCCATTGAGCAAAAAACTACCTCCAGAAACCCCCGCTCAACAGTTGGCACACTGACCGAGATTTATGATTTTCTAAGGCTTTTGTATGCCCGTGCCGGAATAGCCTATTCTTACCTGACCGGTAAACCCATGATTCGCCAGTCGGAAGACCAGATTATCGATCACCTGATCAAGAATTTCGAGGGTAAGAAGTTGATCATTCTGGCCCCTGTGGTAAAAGGACGAAAAGGCCACTATCGCGAACTTTTCGTTCAAATCCGCAAAATGGGCTTCACCAAAGTGAGGGTAGATGGTGTGGTGATGGAAATGGTGCCCAAAATGCAAGTAGACCGTTACAAAACACACGACATTGAAATTGTCATCGACCGTATAATTGCAGACCCAAAAGACCGCTTCCGCATTGCCCAAAGTGTGAAAACCGCCATGAGCCATGGCAATGGAGTGATGATGATTCGCGATGAAGAAAACCAGATTCATCATTTTTCTAAATACCTCATGGATCCGGAAACGGGGTTGTCGTACGATGAACCTGCACCGAACAACTTTTCCTTCAACTCTCCATATGGTGCGTGCCCTACCTGTAATGGCTTAGGACAAATAGAAGAGATAAGTAAAGAGAGTGTGGTGCCAGATCCCAACTTAAGCATCAGCCGGGGCGGGCTGGCTCCGCTGGGCGACTATCGCGACATTTGGATATTCAAAAAGCTCGAAGCCATACTCAAGCGCCACAAGGCCAACCTGAGCACTCCCATAAAAGACTTACCCGAAGGGGTGCTGGAAACCATTTTATATGGAGACGATGTACCTGTTGCTGTTAGCTCCAAAAAATATCCGGGAACCAACTGGAACACCAAGTTTGAGGGAATAATTAAGTTTCTGGAAAAGCAAATGGAAGAAGGCACTGAAAAAACACGTCAGTGGATTGCCGACTTTATGACCGTGAAAACCTGCCCTGAATGCAACGGTGCAAGGCTAAAAAAAGAATCGCTTCACTTTAAAATTGCCGATAAGAACATTGCCGAATTAGCCGAAATGGACATTGAGTCCTTAGGCCACTGGCTGGTAGGCCTTGAAGAACGGCTCACCGAAAAGCAAAACCAAATTGCTCCGGAGGTATTAAAAGAAATAAGAAAGCGAACAGGCTTTCTGCTCGATGTTGGCCTGGACTATCTTACACTCAACCGTCCGCTTCGAACCCTTTCTGGTGGAGAAGCACAACGTATTCGTTTGGCCACACAAATAGGCACTCAGCTAGTGGGAGTACTCTACATTATGGACGAACCAAGTATTGGGCTGCACCAGCGAGACAATGTGAAACTTATTAATGCCCTAAAAAACCTACGCGACATTGGCAACACCATTATAGTAGTAGAACACGATAAGGACATGATGTTGGCCTCTGACTTTATCATCGATATAGGTCCAGGAGCCGGACGTCATGGAGGGCAAATAGTGGCAGCCAATGACCCCAAAACCTTTTTAAAAGAAGGAGGAACCACCGCCAAATACCTTAAGGGCGAAAAAGCAATTGAAATACCCTCACAGAGAAGAAAAGGCCTGGGTAAAATGCTCACCCTGAAAGGAGCCAGCGGAAACAATCTCAAAAAAGTAGACCTGAAAATTCCTCTGGGTAAAATGGTGTGCATTACAGGGGTTTCCGGTAGCGGTAAATCTACCCTGATTCACGATACCCTCTTCCCTATCCTGAACCATCATTTCTATAAATCGCGTAAATCGCCCCTTCCTTACGAAGGTATTTCCGGGTTGAAAGATGTCGATAAGGTGATAGAAGTAGACCAGTCGCCTATAGGTCGAACCCCAAGGTCGAACCCAGCCACCTATACCGGAGTATTCTCAGATATACGCACCCTGTTTACAGAACTTCCTGAAGCCAAAATCAGAGGCTACAAAGCAGGTCGGTTCTCTTTCAATGTGAAGGGTGGGCGCTGCGAAACCTGTGAAGGTGCCGGAATGAAGCTGATCGAAATGGATTTCCTACCGAACGTGCATGTACCTTGTGAAACTTGTAAAGGAAAGCGTTATAACCGCGAAACACTTGAAGTTCGATTCAAAGGAAAATCTATCTCGGATGTGCTGGATATGACCGTAGAACAAGCCGTTGAATTCTTCGAAAACCAACCCAAGATTTTGAGAAAAATTCAAACATTGAATGATGTAGGCTTAGGCTATATCTCATTAGGTCAACACGCCACAACTCTTTCAGGTGGTGAAGCCCAGCGGGTAAAGTTAGCCACAGAACTTTCTAAAAAAGACACAGGCAAAACACTCTACATTCTGGATGAGCCCACAACCGGCCTCCACTTTCAAGACATTCAACATCTGCTCGATGTACTCAACAGGCTTGTAGACAAAGGCAATACCGTTTTGGTAATTGAGCACAATTTAGATGTAATTAAAGTAGCTGATCACATTATAGACCTTGGCCCTGAGGGTGGCGACAAGGGAGGTCAAATCATAGCTCAAGGCACTCCTGAAGAGGTCGCCAAAAGCAAGAAAAGCTATACCGCTAAGTTTTTGAAAGAAGAACTAACCGCCCAAACTAAAGCTGGCAAGGCTTAACCTCATTAAAACAAGAAGGAAATACTGGAGCAATCCTGAAACGCACTCTTCCAAGCTAAACGAAACCAGAGCGGCTCCCTTGCCTTGCTGAGCTTGCCGAAGCATCTCTCTAATCTCATGCCAGTCTTGGTGTCCTCACCAAGGCATTAAAAGGTGAATCGGTGAGGACACCGATTCCGGC
>NZ_DBHC01000007.1:998-12166 GCF_002296035.1 Roseivirga sp. UBA838 | reverse complement strand
ATCGGTGAGGACACCGATTCCGGCCAGGGTTTAGTGCATAAAGTCATCTTTCTATGCTGAACAAGGCCAAATCCGATCCCTTTCCTTGCTGAGCGAAGCCGTAGCATCTCTCCAATCTCATGCCAGTCTTGGTGTCCTCACCAAGACATTGCCATAATCTGGATGGGAACGAAGCAGGGCCCATCAAAGTCCTCTATGAGAGACTTTGATGGGGCACTAGAAGCATCTGTCTAACCTTACGCCAGCCTTGGTGTCCTCACCAAGGCATTAACAGGTGAATCGGTGTGGACACCGATTCCGGCCAGGGTTTAGCGAGTAAAGTCATCTTTCTATGCTGAACAAAACGAGAGTCACTCCCTTTCCATACTAAGCGAAGTGGAAGCACCTGCACAAACATTCTAAGCTAGCAGATACTTCAACCATAGTCTGGATGGAAACGAAGCAGGGTTCATTAAAGTCCTCTATGAGAGACTTTGATGGGGCACTAGAAGCATCTGTCTAACCTTACGCCAGTCTTGGTGTCCACACCAAGGCATTAACAGGCGAGTCGGTGTAGACACCAATTCCGGCCAGAATTTAGCGAGTAAAGTCATCTTTCTATGCCGAACAAAACCAGAGCCACTCCCTTTCCATACTGAGCGAAGCCGAAGCATCTGTCTAACCTACTAACTTGGTAGATTCCTCCTCAAAGTCCGGACGAGAAAAGGGAACGTAAGAAGTAGCTACAAAAAAATAGTGCTGCCGCAACCGCGGACAGCACCATCTTCAACCAAAACATTAAAATCAACACTGTATCTAACACCTCAACGTCAGGCTCGTTAGCCTGACTTCAACCATCGATTTTAATTGCCTTTTTCTGACTTTATAACGGCAGCTAAGAACTGCTATTATAACCGTCTTCTTATTATTTGCTCTTTTAACACTTTTTGACACGCCAATGTTCCCACAAAAACTCACAAGTATGCGAACCGAAACATTTTGCCCTATGTTATGCTTCCAAACCCACAGGCTATGAGCAGCTTTGAACATCTCCACCTGGAGATTCCGAAGTCCGACAAGCAAAGAATCGTAATAATAGGCGGAGGCTTTGGCGGCATTCAACTGGTAAAAACTCTTCAAAAATCCAACTTTCAAATTGTACTTCTCGATCGGCACAACTACCATACATTTCAGCCCTTGTTGTATCAGGTAGCCACAGCCGGTTTAGAACCCGACTCTATTGCGGGAGCTTTGCGTCAGCTTTTTGCCCGGCACAAAGACTTTTACTTTCGTATGGCTCGCGTTACCGGGATAGACTCGGAAAGAAAGGTAATTAAGACCCTGGTGGGGGAGTTAGAATATGACCTTCTGGTAATAGCCAACGGATCTAAAACCAACTATTTTGGCGATAAGGAAATGTACAATCGTACGTTTCCGATGAAGCAAATTCCACAGGCGTTGGATTTGCGCAGCCACATGCTTCAAAACTTTGAACAAACGGTGCTTTCTAAAGAAGATGAAGAAAAAGACCGTCTGACCAACTTTGTGATTGTGGGTGGAGGCCCTACCGGTGTGGAAGTAGCGGGGGCATTGGGCGAGCTCAAAAAGCATGTGTTGCCAAACGACTATCCTGATATTGACTTCGACATAATGAAACTGCACCTGGTAGACGCAGGCCCAAGACTACTGGCGGGCATGTCTGAAAAATCGAGCGCCAAGGCCGAGTTATACCTCAAAGATTTTGATGTTGACGTTAGGCTTAACACTCGCCTGGTCTCTTATGATGGTAGAGATGTGGTGCTAACCGATGGCACCGTTATTCCGGCCAAAACTGTCATATGGGCTGCCGGGGTTACGGGCAATATTATGGACGGTTTGCCAAAAGAAAGCATTGGCGGTGGACGAATAATTGTGAACGAGTTCAATGAAGTAAAGGGTCTGCAAGATGTATTCGCCCTGGGAGATATTGCTGGTATGTATACTGCGCAAACTCCTAAAGGACACCCCATGGTGGCTCCCGTGGCCATTCAGCAAGCCACTAACCTCGGCAAAAACCTTATGCGGGCACAAAAAGGCAAATCGCTAAAACCGTTTGTATATAAAGACAAGGGCTCAATGGCCACCATTGGCCGTAACCGCGCAGTGGTAGACCTCCCTAAGTTTCATTTTGGTGGCTTGTTTGCCTGGATGGTCTGGATGTTCATTCACCTAATGTCTATTGTGGGTTTTCGAAACCGATTGGTCATTTTGGCCAACTGGGTGTGGAATTACCTGACCTACGACCGCGGCACCAGGCTCATCATTCGCACCTTTGTTAGAAACAAAGACTACAAGCCGGGAGATACGCTCTGATTTCCAGCCATATTGGTTGTTTACCTCTTGCAACAATGCTTTGTTTTGATTGGGCAGGTTTGCTTATTTTTCGGGTTCTACCATGGGCAAGAAAAGACTATACTGGATTCTACAAATACTCGGCTGGGGGCTCTACTTTGGCTCCAACTTTATCTCGCAGGGCTTAGATCCCTTTGAGCTGGGAGAAAAGGCCGTACAAAACCAGCGCACCGAGTTGGCCATTCATAGCCTATTCTTTTTTCTTACTACCCACGTCCTCATCAGAAACATAATTATTAAGCGCAAGTGGGTACAAATCAACATTGCGCGGGTAATTCCCAGAATTTTAGGTGTCATTCTTTTGGCTTCTATACTGGCCAACCTGCTCACCTTTCTTATGTACTATGTGTTTGGCACCCGATCGTTCAACGACCCAAGCCTGGTTACCGAGGTACTTCTACTCTTTGCTACCTCCATTGTGCTTTTCATTCTCTGGTCCACGGTATACTTTCTCTATCACTACCTGGAAAGTAACAACCGTTCGCTCAAATATGAGGCGGCCATGAACGAAATGCACCTCAACCAACTCAAAGCGCAACTCAACCCTCATTTTATTTTCAACGCCCTTAACAGCATGCGGGCGCTGGTAGACGAGGAGCCCGCTAAGGCCAAAATTGCCATCACACAACTTTCTAACATATTGCGCAACTCGCTCATTACCGATAAAAAAAGAGTAGTAAATTTTAGAAATGAGCTGAACACCGTAAAAGACTACCTCGCGCTTGAGGGTATTCGGTTCGAAGAGCGTCTGAAAGTAAGGTATCGCATAGACCCCAGCTCCGACCGATTCGATGTACCCCCCATGATGCTACAAACCCTGGTAGAGAATGCTATCAAACACGGGGTTTCTAACCTGATGGAGGGTGGCCTTATTGAAATTCAGTCGGCAGTACACGATAGCATACTGGTTATAAAAATCAGAAATAGCGGCCAATTGCTTCCGAACAGAAAAAAAACCAGCACCAGAAGCGGTGTAGGTTTGGTGAACACCAAAGAAAGGCTGAAATTGATTTATGGCGATGCCGCCACATTTAATATTTATAACGAAAATGATAAGTTTGTTGTGACTGAAGTGAAAATACCTCAGCGCATTTAAATATAAATTCTATGAGAGCACTTATTGTAGATGATGAAAGACTGGCTCGTAAGGAGCTTACGAATCTTTTGCAGGAATTTCAGGAAATAGAAATTGTGGGCGAAGCCGTGAATGCTGAGGACGCGGAAGAAAAAATTAATGCCTTAAAGCCCGACCTGCTGTTTTTAGACATTCAAATGCCCGGTAAAACAGGTTTTGAACTGTTGGAATCGCTCGACTCTGTCCCGGATGTTGTATTTACCACCGCATACGATGAGTATGCCCTAAAGGCATTCGACTACAATGCCATGGACTATCTGCTTAAACCAATTGAGCCAGACAGACTCAAAGAAACGGTTCAAAAACTGATTAACCGCAACAGCAAACCCAAGGCCACTACCGAAAGCAACCCTCAGAAGCTGGGACCAAGCGATAGGGTGTTTGTAAAAGACGGAGACAAATGCTGGTTTGTAAAGCTGGAGAACATCCGCCTGTTCGAGTCAGATGGTAATTACATTAAAATATACTTCGACAACTATAAACCCATGATCCACAAGTCGCTCAATGCACTGGACGAAAAGCTGGACGACCGTTCGTTTTTCCGTGCCAGCCGCAAGCACATTATTAACCTTACCTGGGTAGAAAGCATAGAATCTTGGTTCAATGGTGGGTTAATGGTTGTGCTGCGTGGAGGCGATAAAGTAGAAGTGAGCCGAAGACAAGCCGCCCGCTTTAAAGAAATGATGAGCCTTTAGTGCTCCAATAATCGTGTGGAATGGAACCTGACCCTGGCGGAAACGTCAGGGTTTTTTTTGTGGAAAATCAAGTTCCGGAAACCCTGAAACCTGAATCCCCAAACTTGTTGAATTTTAGGCGCACTTTGATAGTTTATATTTTTTAGCGAAATTATTTCACCTAAATACCCGAAGACTCTCAAAGACTAAAAAAGAAAGCGACCCGTAAAGGCCGCTTTAAATGTTTTCACAACGGAATAATCCTTATTGTGACTAGTATTCAAATTGTATTTGAAGCTACACTTAATTTTTTAAATATAAAATAGCACATAATGAAAAACACCTCAAAACAGCAGTGATAGACAAAACGAAAATAAAAAGAAGGGGGATACCCCCTTCCAATCAGAATACTAATCACAACTCACTCATGAACAATCGTGATTTTGCAGACTAAATTGAATTACTCTTCTGTATGGTACTTGCCGATGATACAATTCTCATAAAACTGGTTAGAGGATATTTTTACTCTAAAAGTAATATCACTAGTCCGCTACAAATATATAAAAGATAATAGACTTTCATGAGTGAGGGTTTGTAAAATTTTGTAATTTACATTTAAGTATGATTCAAAGAAGAAAAATTCTAGGCCTAGACCTTGGCACAAATTCAATTGGGTGGGCTTTAGTTGAAGAAAAAAGAGGTTCCGACAAGAAACTTTTGGATGGCCGAATCATAAAACTTGGCGTACGAGTGAACCCCTTAACGGTAGATGAGAAAAGCAACTTCGAAAAGGGAAAGCCTATTTCCACTAATGCAAACCGAACATCAAAAAGAAGCTCCAGAAGAAATTTACAGCGGTTCAAGCTAAGAAGAGAACATTTGTTCAACTCTCTTTTAAAAGCTGGCATAATTACCAGAGATTCTATTTTGGCTGAAAATGGAAATGGAACAACTCACCAAACTCTACGGCTCAGAGCAAAAGCGGCCCGAGAAAAAATTGAATTAGAAGAATTAGCCAGAGTGCTTTTTGCCCTTAATAAAAAGAGAGGTTATAAAAGTAGCAGAAAGACAAAAACCCAAGAAGACGGTGTAGCCGTTGATGGCATGTCAACCGCAAAAATACTCTACGATAACAACCTGACACCGGGACAATTTGCCTTAGAACAACTAAAGGAGGGTAAAAAATACATTCCAGACTTCTACAGATCAGATCTACAAGAAGAGTTTGATAGGGTCTGGCTTCATCAAAAAGCGTATTACCCAGAAATACTTACAGATGCTCTTTATAAAGAACTCAAAGACAAGAATAAAAAACAAACCTGGGCAATATGCAAAGAACCGTTTTCCATTGAAGGCATAAAGTTGAATGGAAATAAACATGAGCAAAAAATTCAGCGATATCAGCTCCGGGTAGACGCCCTATCTCATCAACTTTCTCTCGAACATCTGGTTATCGTTCTTCAAGAAATCAATAGTGATAAAAATAAGTCGAGTGGGTATTTAGGTGCCATATCTGACCGAAGCAAAATTTTATATATCAATAACCAAACTGTAGGTGAATATCTGTGGAAACAGATCGAAGAAAATCCTCATATCGCACTTAAAAACCAAGTTTTCTATCGCCAGGATTACCTTGATGAGTTCGAAAAAATCTGGGAAACTCAAACCAAATTTCATAAGGAATTAAACCCTGCGCTTAAAGAAGAAATACGTGATACGATTATTTTCTATCAGCGCAAGCTCAAATCACAAAAAGGCCTGCTGAGTTTCTGCGAGTTTGAAAGCTGGGAAGCCATAAAAAGAGACAAGGAAGGTAAACCCATTCTAAATAAAAGTACGGGGCAACCCAAAATGCAAATCACTGGCCACAGGGTTATTCCCAAATCTTCTCCCTTATTCCAGGAGTTCAAGATTTGGCAAAATATCAATAACCTTAGATTCATCCCCAAAAATGAAGGGACAGAGGGGCAGTACACTTTAGGAGAAGAAGATAAACAACTGCTTTTTGACGAACTCAATATAAGAGGGAGTCTATCTGAAAAAGAAGTATTAAACGTTTTGGGACTTTCTGATAAAGAGTGGAAAACAAACCAACCTGTACAAGATCGAAATAAGAAAACTGTTAGGCCTATAGAAGGCAACCGCACCAACCAAGCTTTGTACAACGTTTATCAGGCGATTGCAGAGAGAGAGGGCTATGGTTTTGATTGGTCAATCAAGTCGGCCTCAGAAATAAAAGCTGAGCTAAAAGCCATCTTTCCAGAGATTGGCATTGATGCGGAAATTTTGGATTTTGACGCTAACAAGGAAGGGGAGTTATTTGACAAACAGCCGAGTTACCAACTTTGGCACCTGCTGTATTCCGCAGAAGACGATCAGAAAGTAAGTGAAGAAGATCGACTGATTTATGGCAATGCCGATGTCAACTTAAAAAAGGCACTCCATTCAAAATTCGGCTTTAAACCAGAGTACGCAACCATGTTGGCCAATATTTCTTTACAAGAAGATCACGGCAGTCTATCTGCAAGAGCCATAAGAAAAATATTACCCTTTCTTCAGGCAGGTCATATCTATTCTGAAGCCTGTCAACTTGCGGGCTATAACCACTCCAATAGTTTGACAAAGGAAGAGCGGAAAGCTAAGGGTTTAAAAGGCAAGCTTGAAGTATTGCCCAAAAACAGCTTGAGGAACCCAGTAGTAGAAAAAATCCTAAACCAAATGATCAACCTGATTAATCAGGTATGTGATGAATATGGTAAACCAGATGAAATAAGAATAGAACTGGCCAGAGAGCTCAAAAAATCGGCCAAAGAAAGGGAAGAAGCCATAAGTTCAATCAATACGGCAACCAAAAAAAATGAAGAAATCCGTAAGATTATCCGAAAAGACTTTGGTTTTACCCCTACCAAAAACGATGTCATAAGATATAGGCTCTGGCAAGAGCTGCAGCACAATGGAGGCAGAACAATTTTCACCAACCAAAAAATTGAATACCGTGAACTCTATTCAAAGAACATAGACATTGAACACATCATACCAAAAGCCCTGTTGTTCGATGATTCCTTTTCAAACAAAACACTTGCCTTCAGAAGTGTTAATCTAAAAAAAGGAGACCGTACGGCCATTGATTTCATAGAGGAAGACTATCTCAGTGAAGTGAACGCCTACAAAAATAGGGTAGAAATGCTTTATAAGGCTGAAGCCATTAGTAAAGCCAAATACCAGAAGTTGCTCATGCCGGCTAATAAATTACCCGATGGTTTTATTGAAAGGGACCTGCGAAACAGTCAGTATATAGCTAAGAAAGCCAAGGCTATGCTAGAAGAAGTATTTGAATCGGTAGTTCCTACAACGGGGAGTATAACAGATCAATTGCGAGCTGATTGGGATTTGATCAATGTGATGAAAGAACTCAATCTTCCAAAATATAAATCGCTTGGCTTAACGAAAGTAGAAAAAAGATGGGATTCGGGTCGTGAAAAAGAAAAGGAGGTAGAAGTAATAAAAGATTGGACTAAACGCAACGATCACAGACATCATGCCATGGATGCCCTTACAGTGGCTTTTACTTCGCACAACCATATTCAATACATCAACTACCTCAATGCCAGAAGAGATGAAAACCATAAAAAACACTCTAATATAATGGCCATTGAGCAACTGATTAAAAAAGACCGGAAGTTTGAGCCACCTATGAATAATTTCAGGCAAGAGGCCAAAAAACATCTTGAGCAAATACTTGTTTCGTTTAAAACCAAGAATAAGGTTGTCACACAAAATATCAACAAAGCAAAAGGAAGTCACAAAAACCGAATCCAACTTACACCTCGGGGGCAATTGCACAAAGAAACCGTGTATGGACAAATCCTACGCCCATCAAAAAAGCCAACCAAGCTCAATTCCAAATTTAGCATTGAGCAATTAGCGCTAGTGGTTCACCCTGAGCAAAAAGCCATTGTAGAAGCGCATTTGGAAAAGTTTAATAAAAGCCCAGAGTTGGCCTTTAGTACAAAAACGCTAAAAAAATCTCCTCTAGAGTACAAAGGACAGCCTTTGAAAGAAGTCTATTGTTTTGACATCATTTACACGATTCGAAAAGAAGTAAACCCTGACAATTTCAAGGATCAAAAGAGTATTGAAAAGGTAGTTGATGTCAAACAGCGAGAGTTGTTGAAGTCAAGGCTTGCAGAATCTGGCGGAAACGCCAAAGCAGCTTTTTCTGATTTGGATAAAAACCCTATTTGGCTCAATAAAGAAAAAGGAATTCGTATAAAACGAGTAACCATAACAGGGGTTAGTCAGGTAGAAGCTCTTCACAACAAGAAAGACCATTTTGGTAAAGAAATTCTGGATGAGAATGGCAACTCTCAACCAGCTGATTTTGTCAGCACAGGCAATAATCATCACATCGCAATATTCCGAGACAAAGAGGGCAAACTTCAAGAAAGTGTTGTTTCCTTTTATGAGGCAGTTGCAAGAATTAACAATGGACTACCCGTTATTGATAAAACCTTAAATGCTGATATGGGTTGGCAATTCCTTTTTACAATGAAACAGAATGAAATGTTTGTGTTTCCCGGAGAGGACTTTGATCCTAGTGAAGTAGACTTATTGGATGAGAAGAATTCGGCACAAATAAGTAAACACCTTTTCAGAGTGCAAAAAATAGCCAGTAAAAATTATTTCTTCCGTCATCATCTGGAGACAACTGTAGAAACCATTAAGGTGTTAAATGGGGTAGCTTACCACTCTCAATTGGGTCTGAATAGTATTGAGGGCATTATAAAAGTGAGAATAAACCATTTGGGAAAAATCGTTCATGTAGGAGAGTATTGAAATTGCTCTTGGCAAGCTTAGAACTTTCCAAGAGATCAAAGTTCTTAACCATAATTGAAAAGACACGGCACATGCAAACAGAAAAGTACTATCACATTTATAATCATGCCAATGGAAGAGACAACCTTTTTATCTCCGTAGAAAACTATGAATACTTTCTTAGGCAGTGGACCAAATACATTAATCCGATTGCCAACACCCTGGCTAACTGCCTAATGCCCAACCATTTTCATTGTTTGGTTCTGATAAAGGATCAAGAGGAGATAGAAGCATCTTTTGGAAAGTTTGAAACTTTCCAAAAGCTAGAGTACCGCCTAAGTAAGCAGTTTGCAAGTCTATTCAGCAGTTATACACAGGCTTTTAACAAACGGCATAACCGAAAGGGAAGCCTTTTTGCCCCTAACTTTAAAAAGAAGGAGATTACTTCGAATGACTACATCTCCAAAGTAATTGCCTATATACACACCAACCCTATTCACCATAGGTTTGTACAAAACATAAAAGACTGGAGGTTTTCAAGTTATCAGAGCATTCTATCGGATAAACCGACACAAGTCAACCGACAAGAAGTGCTTAATTGGTTTGGTGGCAAAAACGCATTCGAAGACTTTCATCAGTCATATATAAACACATTACCAAGTGAATAAGACACGAATATTTAGACGCTAACCTTCCAAAAGTTTAGAGTTTTTGGAAGGTTCAAACGAACCGCATATGATAAAACGCACACTCTTATTTGGCAACCCGGCTCACCTTTCTACCAGCAAAAACCAATTGGTTGTCAAATATCCGAATGCCGACCAAAAGAAAACTATGCCCATTGAAGATATAGGTGTGGTTTTATTGGAACATCCTCAAATCACCATTAGTCATACATTGATAAGCAAGCTTTTGGGCAATCAGGCGGCCATTATTACCTGCGATGCTCATCATTTACCTCAAGGTTTAATGTTGAATTTGAATACGCACCACAAGCAAGTTGCACAAATGAGCAGTCAGCTAGCCGCTACAGACTCCTTAAAGGGCAAGTTGTGGAAACAAACCATTAAGGCGAAAATCCGGAACCAGGCGGCATTGCTCAAAGCCAATGGTATTCCGGCAGAAAACATGGAACACTGGGCAAGAAAAGTGCAGAGCGGTGACCCAGATAACCTTGAAGGAAGGGCTGCAGCATATTACTGGAAAAGCCTTTTCACTGACCTTATAAAAAACTTTAAAAGAGGCCGTTTTGAAGGAGAGCCCAACAATCTTTTAAATTATGGCTACGCTATTCTGAGGGCCTCCGTTTCACGCTCACTGATGGTCTCGGGTCTTTTGCCCACCATTGGCTATCATCATCATAACCAGTACAATAGTTACTGCCTAGCGGATGATGTAATGGAACCATACAGGCCTTTTGTGGATCAACTGGTATTGGAATTAGTAAGAACCGAAGACAACTATGCTGAACTCACCCCAGCTCTAAAGCAAAAGCTCTTACAAATTCCTGTTCTTGATGTGAAGATAAATGGCTTAACCAGTCCATTAATGACAGCGCTGCAACAAACTACATCTAGTTTGCAAAAGTGTTATTCCAAGGAATTGAAGGAAATCAAATTCCCAGCTTTTGAGTTTTGACAGGCTTAATCAATATAGAGTCATGTGGGTAATGGTTCTCTTCGATCTACCGACAGAAACCAAAACCGACACCCGCAATTATCGGAAGTTTGTGGATATGCTGGAAAAAGATGGCTTCACTCGTTTTCAGTTCTCCATTTTTCTCAGGCATTGCTTAAGTATGGACAATGCAAAAGTTCATATGAAAAGGGTGAAAATGAACCTTCCACCCAAAGGACATGTGGGTATTTTTCATATTACGGATAAACAGTTTGGCATGATGGAAGTATTTATCTCGGCCAAAAAAGAAGAATTGCCCCAGCCAACCCAGCAATTAGAGCTTTTCTAAAAGCGAGAAACCCCAAGCTAAGTCTCTGAAAATATGAGGCTTAACTTGGGGTATCCTCAGCTAAGATACAATTTGAATGCTAGTCACAACTAGGCGTTTTAGTGTTGGCCCTTCCGGTGGCCTCAGCTAAGATACAATTTGAATGCTAGTCACAACTGAGAGCGCGTCTTCAGATCAAGGCTAGCTCCTCAGCTAAGATACAATTTGA
>NZ_DBHC01000007.1:0-601 GCF_002296035.1 Roseivirga sp. UBA838 | reverse complement strand
CAATTTGAATGCTAGTCACAACAAACACCGTTCCCTCATCAGCATTAGGTAGCCTCAGCTAAGATACAATTTGAATGCTAGTCACAACTAGTTATAATGCCTGTAGGCTGGGAATTGCCCTCAGCTAAGATACAATTTGAATGCTAGTCACAACTAAACTCAGATTCATGAATAAAACTGTAATCCTCAGCTAAGATACAATTTGAATGCTAGTCACAACGTTAAGGTGTTTATGTCTGTCCATGCCGCACCTCAGCTAAGATACAATTTGAATGCTAGTCACAACTCGAGAACAGCCCGGGCCGTGTTGGCTACACCTCAGCTAAGATACAATTTGAATGCTAGTCACAACGTGCAGAGGGTGCTCTTTGTACTCTTCTCTCCTCAGCTAAGATACAATTTGAATGCTAGTCACAACGATGTCTCCTTGCAGACCTGTAAGCATTCTCCTCAGCTAAGATACAATTTGAATGCTAGTCACAACACTACTATCATCTGAATGTCATGCTGCATCCCTCAGCTAAGATACAATTTGAATGCTAGTCACAACACATAAGTAGCTCTTTATGATCAGGATTCTCCTCAGCTAAGATACAATTTG
>NZ_DBHC01000033.1:0-144003 GCF_002296035.1 Roseivirga sp. UBA838 | reverse complement strand
CCATGGTGTAATCACATCTCCTGTAGATACTTTCTTAAGGAGCACACGTTGGGATTTATCAGCAAACTCTATCACCTGATTACCTTCTTCATCAACGGTTATGTTTTTAAAGAGCTCTCCGGACAGATAATACTCTCCGGCCACACACACAGGGATATTCAGAACCATTTCATATAGCCTAACTTCTGAAGCCCCATTAGTGGCATAGTCCATACGCACCACCTTGTCGGTACCTAGCCCCTGTACCGGCTGCCAATCCACACCAGGAGCACCTTGCTTAACAGTCCTGTTCAAGGGAGAGTTCTCAAAAATTACTTCTGAATAAGGTGCATTGTCGTGAGCCACATTAGCTGCCGTTTGATAAAAGGTATATTGAGGACTAATAGAGTATGTAGAGGTATTACCAACAGCCGAATGCTGAAAAACACCTCCTCCATTAGCCACTGTATATGGTAGGTAATTTCTGTTTTGTCTACCATAAGCATCATAAGTTACAGGCTGCACCAGATGCGACTGATTGGGAGCAGACTCTACCGCAACAGTTTGTATTGGTCTTCCTAGTCCATCTACATACTGAATGCTGACTTCTCTATTAAAGACCGTTAGTGTATCTAATTGACTCTCATTCAATACATTATTTGTCAGCACTGTAGTAGCCATAACATAATTCTCATCGCCCGGATCAAAACCACTAGCTGTAGTAACTGTAACAGAGGGGCTTGTGCCGCTTTGCAACACGCCTGCTTTTGTAACCGTAACACTATAGTTACCTGATGAGGTAGCTGTATAGGTACTTCCACTACCCACAGTTACATTATCTTTCTTCCAATCATAGGTTTCATAAACCCCATCTGTATAGAGTATTACTTCCCCTCCGGCTCCTAGCACTGGGCTACCCATAAGCTGGATTATTGGGTTCGGTACTGTGGTGGCAGTAATAGGCGTAGAGTTAGGAGAAACAGCACTTTCACCTTCTGCCCTTACCCGATAATAATAGTTTTCTCCCGCACTAAGATCGTTCACCACAATGCTTGTCCCTAAAACTCTTCTATCATTATAATCAACCCGAATGTTCTCGAAATTAATATCACTGGCTACATCAATACGATAGGCAATGGCACCAGTTACTGGCTGCCAGTTGGCCTGAAAGCCACTGATAGTAGCATTAGTTTCCTCTTCAGCCAAAGGCGCACTAATAGCCGTTTCTACAGCCATTGTAAGTGAACTTTCAGAAAGTGCTGCAGAACCTTGAGACCTCACTCTAAAGTAATAGGTCTTTCCCGGACTAAGTCCAACAACTACCTTTTGCGTTGTCTCTTCTACCAACAGACTATCATAGTTTGTAAGCAGACTTGCAAAGTCAGTATGCTCAGATACATCTAACTGATAATCCAAAACACCATTAACCGCTGACCAATTGGCCTGAAACCCAGTGGTTGAAATATTGGTGGCAGCATTAACCATTGGCGGATAAATAGAGGTTGTCACGCTGATATGTTGAGAATGTCCAGACAAGTAGTCATCCCCTGCCGATCTCAACCGATAATAATAATTTTTGCCCGGATCCAAACCACTCACAGAATGGCTCTCGCCAGTTACTTGTAGATTATTATAGGCAGGCAGTATTTGCGTGAAGGTATCGTTTAAAGAAACGTCCAGGTAGTAGTTAGACACTCCTGCTACCAAAGACCAATTGGCTGTAAAAGTACTTTCAGTAACATTGGTGGCCGCACTAACTTGGGGAGGATCTATTGTTGTATTTGCAACAATATGGGTAGAACTGGCCGAAACAATACCCTTGGCACTCACTGCCCTAAGCCTATAGTAATAGTTTTTACCAGGAGCCAACCATTGAACTAAACCGCTCGTACCTGTTACTACCTTGTTATTATAGCCACTTACATAGGTGCTAAAACTACTGTTCGTGGAAACATCAAGACGATAGGATACCGCATAACTAGTTGCCAGCCAATTAGCCTGAAAGCTGGTATTAGTAGCTGAAGACTCTTCGCTCAGTGTTGGCGTGGTCATTAAAGTATTGGTAGTTATCTTATTGGAGTAGGCCGAAGTAACGGTAACACCTTTTGCCCGAATGCGATAATAATATACTTCTCCTGGGTTGAGACCAACTATATTATAGCTACTAGCGGCTCCGGAAATTTGAAAGTTTTCATAACTCCCTACAAAGCTCCCGAAATTAATATCTGTTGAAACATCGAGAAGGTATAGCGTAGCACCAGAAACGGAAGTCCAATTGGCCGTAAAAGAGTTAGTCCCCAAATTAGTGGCTGAAACCGCTGTTGGCGTTCCAATCGTGGTGTTGACTGTAATTACAGACGACTCTCCTGAGTTTGTAGTACCTCCAACGGAGGTAAGCCTGTAATAGTAAGTGGCTCCAGTAGTAAGCCCTGATATAGTACGTGATGTTCCACTGACACTTAGATTCTGATACCCTGCTAGATAACTACCAAAATTGGAATCAGTTGATACATCGAGCAGATAATTGGAAACCCCTGAAACGGAATTCCAATTAGCAATAAAAGAAGAATTGGTAATTGAAGTGGCGCTTGTTACTCCAGGGGGCTGAATAAGAGTATTCGCCAAAATGGCTGTAGAATTGCTGGAGCTGGCGTGAGCCCCATTAGCCCGAACCCGGTAATAGTAGTTTTTCCCCGCCTGAAGTCCGGTGATAGAAGTTCTATTGGTGCTACCTCCCGAAATTACTTTGTTGTTGTATCCAGTAACAAAAGAACTAAAGTTACTTTGCTCTGAAACGTCTAGTCCGTAGCTCAAAGCACCAGATACGGTAGACCAATTTATTTGAAAACCTGTGTTAGTCTTGGCGGTCTCTTCAAGAGTTACTGGGGCACTTATAACCGTGGTCACTTCAACCGAATTCGAATTGGAAGAGCTGACATTGTCTCCCTGAGAACGTACTCTGTAGTAGTACTTTCTTCCCGGAGTAAGCCCTGAAATACTTAGGTTTGTGGCATTGGTCACAAGTCTATTTTGATAACCCGATACGTAAGAGCTAAAGTCGCTACTGGTAGAAATATCTATTCTGTAGTTCGAAACCCCGGGAACTGATGTCCAGTTAGCCTGAAAAGATGTGGTAGAAACTGAAGTTCCAGAGCTTGCCGTTGGTGGCGTTATTGCTGTAGTAATGGCAACCACATTCGATTCAACAGAGGTATGACTTTCTCCTACTGCGACTAATTTATAGTAGTAGGTTTTGCCTGCATAAAGGCCATTGATGACGTGGTTCGTAGCGGCCCCTGGCACAGAAAAACCATTGCCCCCAGACACAAAGCTTCGAAAATCTGAAAACGCTGAAGCGTAGATTAGGTAGTTGACCGTTTCAGACACAGCATTCCAATTAGCCCTGAAAGAAGTGTTACTCACATTGCTGGCCGATGTAGCCACGGGTGGAGGCATAACTGTGTGGGCGGTAATAAAGCTTGAATAATCCGATACAGCATTAGGACCACTCGATTTTAATCGGTAATAATAGTTCTTCCCATGTAAAAGCCCTGAAACAGTATGCGAATTACCGGTTACAGGTTTCCCAGAGTAGTTGACTACCAAATTCTGGAGGTTGCTGTCAGAATAAACATACAGCAAGTATGTATTTACTCCAGCAGCCGATGACCAATTGGCTACAAATGAAGTAGCCGTGTTGCTAGTCTCTTCACTCAACACAGGTGGAGATATAGTGGTTAAGGCAGTTATAGTAGATGAGTTAGAGGTTGAGACACAGTTATTTGCTCTGCTTCGCACTCTATAAAAATAATTTGTTCCAGCAGACAACCCTGTTACGCTATGAGTAGTTGAAGTAACAACTTTGCCATCGTAACCGGACAAAATACTATTGAAATTTATATCGGTGGCAACATCTAGTTCATAGGAATCTGCTCCAGAGACACTGTTCCACCTCGCAGTAAATGAAGTAGGAGCATTATTGTTTTCTTCCAGAGCCGAGGGAGCCGGAGGTATCACATTGACGGTTATACTAATGCCGGTTGAATTAGAGCTCCACAAACCGGAGCTATTATCCCTTGCTCTTAAATAATATGTGCCATTGCTGGTGGCCGTATAGTCATTCGGATAACTGGTGTCAGTTCCTGTAGCATTAGTACCCTGCCAATACCATGTAATGCCGCTTGGAGGAGCGGTATGCGAAAGAGTTGAATAACCGCAGTAGTCCAAATTAGCAAGAGCCTGCACCGGAGGTGCCGAAGGTGGAGGAGTGTTAATAGTCACAAACAGATCCGGCACAAGGTGGGTATTGAAACTATTATCCGTTACAAAGGCATATACCCTTCCGGTACCCGTTTCATTCCACAAAACAGTAGCTGTAAGATTTACAGTTGATTGTACAGATCCTTTCACCGCATACCAGTCTATACTTTGAATATTGGAGCCATTCATTGTATAGGTATGAGAAGTATTCACATTAACACTTGTATTCCCCGTTATAGAATAATTACCCCCTCCCGGCCCCCCACCAGGACCTCCTTGAGCAAAAACAAATAGCACCTGAGTGAATAGAAGCATAAGGAAGTAAACTCCCCTATTAATGATTTTACCACTAGCCGTCATACTAAATTACTTATGTGAGTTTATTGTTTTAAAAGAACTAAATAGGGGAAAAGCATTGTACTGCTCCCTTTTCCAACAGCTTTAATTGATAGTTTTGATTCAGAGATCAACTCAATATTATATACTACCTCATCTCCTGACTCAAAGGCCATAATCAACTGCTTACCCTGCTTTTCTAATCTCCATGTTCCAGAAGTTCCTCCACCGCTAATCAAAGAAAGCCTGAATTTACCATCAAGCATAAACTGATAGACCCGTCCCTTATAATTAGATTCTATTCTTTCTTTCTGATCACTACTCATGGTCTCTAAAACAGACTTTTTCTGATTATCCATCTTAGCTTTGGACGCGGCATAATCAAGCTTCCATTTACCAACAAAATCATCTTCACTCCCCGGTCTTTTCTGAGATTGAGCAAGCCCTGAACTGATAGAGACAAACAGTATAAAAACAACCAAAGACGCTTTTAAGCATGACCTTAATCGTATTTGATGGTAATCATTTGGATATTGATTCATTTTATTGTCCTTTATAATGGTAGTTAAAAGCCTTAATTATATTTTGATCGGAATCTCTCACCAGCTTTAATCGACCAAAGCTGTCATATTCATAGAAAGTAGTAAGCCCATTGGGATCTGTTTGAGTGGTCATACCCACTCCTGGCCTATAAGTAATGGTTGTAACAAGGCAGTTTGGAAGGCTTCTAAGCTGACTTTCCTGGGCTGCGGAAAGGCCATTATTTCCAAGATCAAGGCCTATCAAGCCTTCAATCTGGGCATACGTTGCATTCTCTATTTTGGCCACCGGAAGGCTATTGTTATAGCCCCATATATAGACAATCATGATACCATCTTCTCGCGACACCTGAATCGGATTACCCACAGCATCGTAGCGATGGTATCTAACACGAGGCTCTAAAACACCCCCGCCCCTTGCAGTAGAAACATATCCTGGTAAATACCACTGAGAATCTTCTTCGGCAAAGCTTTTATAGTTAGTTCTAGTAACAGACACTTTAATACCATTTCTTTCTTGCTCCTGATGAATGGTAGCTGTAGTTATGTTTCTATCAATCATATTCTGAAGCACCACCTGATCTCCAGAATCAAATCCCTGAAGCTCAGGATAGTCATAGGGATAGTAAACCTTGGTTTCCAGTACATCTCCATTGCTTTCGGTTATTTGAGTACGGGAAACCTGAAATTTTTGCGTAGCCAGATCATCCCAGAAATTCTCTGTGGTAGTTTCTATATACTCATTAGGATTTGTTGTACTAAATTGGCGAGTTGTGGTTTTCATAAGATCCATTCTCCCCATATAAAGCCTGTAGTTCTTGAAAGTCCACGGTGTTATTGTACCATTATTGTCTGTCGGGTGACTTGGCATAACATATTGCTTAAAGCCCGTAACATAGTCGTAGTTTGGGCCGTTGTCTGCCACAGTAAGCCAAGGCACAACATTCCCTATCAATAATCCATTCAACTGAGGTATATTGTATGTAAAGGCATATTCGTTTTCTGTAACAGAAACTGTATCAAAACCACCGTCATTCCATTTGTAGATAACTTGTCTTTTGAGTCGTCCCCTTAAATAGTCCCTGTCGTCATTCTCAGCAAATGGAAAAGACTCAACCCTATCATCCGGTTCGCTGCCAAATATGAAAACACCCTCTCCCATTAACGGTTCTTCCAAATAAGCATCTCTAAAAACCGGAAATTCGTCTAGTGTTGTAAACTCAAATTCAGACTTACCCGTCACCTGTTCACTGCCATTAACCATAGTCACTTTTTTATATCCAACAAAAGCGCCCGATGTGGAGATAAGTGGGTAGGTGGAACTAAAGTTTCTTATCAGCCCATACAGATTCATTTCATATTTACTTCTTTCTCTTAGAAAAAAAACCGATGGAACAATAGTCTGTTGGGCATACTGAGGAATTGAAGCTACACGGCCAGTGGAAAGTCCGGTTAAGCCATTTTCCCGGTAATAAAAATTTCTTACAACATCATTAGCCTTAGAGACTCCGTCATGATCAATTATGCGCTTAACTCTTAGCCCACCAACCTTTTTCTCAGCCAGCAAGATTTCTTTCTCGTAACTTACCTCAAGTTGATCAGTTGAGTTTTGATAGGTACAACCTCCGTAATAGTTCAGTTTGACATAGTATCCGGTTCCTGGCTCCAGAAACACCTCCCCATAATGACTGTATAACCCTTGTTGGTACTCTAGGTTAATTGATTTGATAGGGTCAGGATTGCCAGTTTGGTATACATATGCGGCAACATCACAGGTTTGACCTACAAACCCCTTGAATGTTAAAACCGTGAAAGGTTCGTTGATAAGAACAACATCAAAAGTAGAACTATTACTTCCATCAACCGAAACGGTTAGTGGTGGTTGCCTCTCAATTTGATTAGGTAATAGATCATCTACTACCACATTGCCCTCCATTTCAAATTTAGTATAACCACCAGAGGGATAAACCACCTTAGTTAAAACTCCAGCCTTAGCGTACTCTTCATTGGCCTCTCTGTTGGCAGAACCCAAATTAACCAAATAAACTGTCCGTTCCGTCCCAATGGGTAAACCGGACAAATCCTGTATATATTTGAAGCGATAATTGGGTTCTGGAGAATTATTGGACAACTGCCCATTATAGAACCCCCAATGATCCTTTGCATAACTATATCTACTGGGTAACTTTTGGCTTAACTCATATTCAAACCTAAAGGGGGGCAGAGAAGCCGTAGAATCCGAATTCCATTCCTGTACCTCATCCAGCTTGAGTCTTTTGAAATAGTCACCAGCCATATACCCATTGAATTGTAGATTGGCCGGAGCCACATCTATAGGCGACACGCCATTTGCAGCATTATAGTCAAAGTAGCTGTAGTTCAGTGTAAATTGCTTAATGACGGCACCGTTGCCGTCAAAAATTTTAACCCCCTTAAGCCATCTGTCATTTAAATAATCTTGTCGTGTATTTTCAGACATCTGAAACTCTACCCTACCGGTAGGAAAAATAATTTCCTTAATTCTCTTTGCGGAAGTTGTATGGTAAGTAAAGCGCATATCCTGTGCTTCTTGAAAAAGAGTTGTATTCGGCTTGACGGATTGAGCTGAATAAGTAATATGCTTTAAGTCACTTAGTGTATTATAGTTAAAAGAGACCAATACGTTGTCATCTTGATCCCTAATAGAACTTATATACCATGAGGTAGTCGCGTTTGGAACATCAGCAGGTGTTTTGCCTTGACCTACACTTAAAGACCTTTCTTTTTGATCAAAAACATACTTAAAACCCGAAGTATCAGTAATTATAAAGGTATCAATCTCATTCAGACGACTATATTCAATACGAACATTGTCTTTAGACTTCAGTAATACATTACCTGCTTTATCAATGTAGAATGAACCAGACTTTCCGTTAATGTTGAAGTAAAAGGTATCAGGTTCTTTATCTTTCACACCATCAAGATACTTCTGCATCTGAACCTCATCATCTATATCAGGGATCGGAATGGTCAAATAGCCGTCTGCCTTTATAGTCTCATCATCCGGCAAATCGCGAATCGATCGTGACACTGCAAAAGTGGCATTCAATGACCACCCTAACCCTACCCAAGGAGCAATACTTTCTACGTTTATACCTTGAAAACCAGAATAACTCAATCCTACAGGCAATTGAATTCCCCTTGCAGAAATGGTGTAGAGTGGTACTGAAAAATTCGGCTGACCTGAATAATAACTTACATCCGTATTACCATATCTTACCATAGATATTGCCTCTGGTGAAGGCGGAATGACTTCTGGCATGTCCTGGCCAAAAGCATTAATCGCAAATACACTAAGACACAAAAAGGAAAGTATATTTCTCATAAGTGGTTATTTATTGTAAATTCTGTAAGTCGTTTTATTGATTATGCTTCGTGTTAAAACTACCCCACAGCACATCATCTTTTATCTTTATTAACTTTTATTTCCAGTTCAAGAATCCTCGTTTCAAGGTCTTTAACCAAGGCTAATTCTTTTTCAATCTCAATGATATACAAACTCAACTCCTCTATTTTCTCCAGTAGCTTCCGTTGAATAAGCCCCAAGTCCTGACCATCCGCCTCCACCTCTTCAGCTGTAGGCATTTTGGGTAAGTGGCCATGTTCTTTAATGTAAGCAGCGAGCTGTTCTATACTCAAGAGTTCGTATCCTTCCTTAAACACATAATCCGGAAACGTACCCGGGGTGGCGGTAACTCTTACTTTAGAAGCTTCAATATCTCCTTGTACCATGAGATCACCTCCTGCATTAACCCCTCCCTCATAGTCTATTTTTAAACTACCATTACCCAGATTGACCTGCCCATTAATACCGTCAACAATCAGAGCATTAAAACCATTTGTTTGCTGCTTCAGAATAAAATTCGCACCATTCAACTCACCCAATCTCCATATTCTACTTGCCGTGTATTCAATAAAAGGGTCGACACCATTAACAGGAAGGCTAGTACTTGGAGGAGTAAAGTTGGATATATCCCAGGATGTCGGTGAAGTGTGAATAACGATCTGGTTGTCATAAGTAATTGTATCCACCCTACTCCTTAAGTAAGTAATTCGAACAGTGTAGTTCGAATAGTTCCGGACATCTATATAGACGGGGTAAGATAAATTCTCATAACCAGACCTAAACGTGTTGGTGCCGGAAGAGGGTCCAACTGAAACCATAGCATTGTGGTATTTCCCTGTCGATTCGACCAAATAGACGGCCGGAGACGTATTTTGATTTCCCTGTAAATGACTGATCTCTACAAAATACTTTTCATATCCACTTCCATAATATTGATGAAAGAGCTCAACAATCATTGAGCCACCATACTGCCAATGATGAGAATTGGTAACTACGGTAGCCACTTCGTACCGCTTAGCTTGACTCTCGTCCGCAGTCAACCCACTGATTACACTTACCTTAATTGGGTCTTGGTCAATATGGGTTTGGGAGCGAGTAGTTAGAGATGTTAATAGAAACAAGACACTGACCCCTATCTTCACCAATAGGGTACTAGAGTAAAAATCCAATCTCAAAAAAGTCATGTGTTTATTGTGGTTGAGAAATGCTAACCTAATGAATCTCCATAAAATATCAAACCTGTTTATTGTTTAGCCATTGTAATTAGTAATGATAAAGACTTAATCAATTAAATAAGAAGGTATATACATATTCAATAGTTCAATTATAAATTATTAAATCCATATTCATATATCAACTATGCATTACAGTTACGCCTGCAAAACAGTTATACAACCAAAGGTATCAACCAGAAGAATTGGCTCTGTTTAACGAGTTGCTTACGAGAGAGCTGCGGCAGGTTCAGAAAGACAGAAAAAATATCTGAAAGAGATCTGTAAGGAACTATTGATCTAAACCAAGAGATAGTACGAAGCGGAATACATGGTGTTTGGTGGACATGTCAAGCAGGAAGTCTTGGAGAGGAGCAAATCCAGGCGCATAAGAGAAATCGAACTACTGAACCACTAAGCCAAGAAAAGGGGTTGACGAACAGAATGATACCTGGGTGAAGTGACACCTACCTAGTACTCAAAAACATCGACTCTCTAAGAGATATGGATTTGGACACGAAGACATAGCTTACCCGTTCCATATTCCTAAAAAACCAACGTTTGATGAAAAAGGATATCGAACTACAACAGTCAACCCACTGATCACCGCCTTAATGGCTGGAAACCCTGATTTCATCAACCAAAAGGCACAAAAAAAGGACACCAATTTCTTAGTGTCCTATTCAGTAGCGGGAGCAGGACTCGAACCTGCGACCTTTGGGTTATGAGCCCAACGAGCTACCAACTGCTCCATCCCGCGATATAAACATCTTCAGACGATTTCTGAAGTGGGCTACAAAGGTATATGACATTTCCATTCTAAACAAGTACCTTTGACCATTAATTTTAACAATGTCTAACAAACCACATAAAGCCGGGTTCATCAGTATTATCGGAAAACCCAATGTTGGCAAATCAACATTAATGAATGCCCTTGTGGGCGAACGACTTAGCATTATTACCTCTAAGGCGCAAACCACCAGACACAGAATTATGGGCATTTTGAGTGGAGATGATTTTCAGGTAATTTATTCGGATACTCCGGGAATTCTTAAGCCGGAATATAAACTGCACGAAACCATGATGAGCTTTGTAAACAGCTCGTTTGAAGATGCCGATGTACTGCTGTTTGTAACAGACCTCTACGAAAAATACGATGGCGAAAGGCAACTGGACTTCTTAAAAGAACTGGACATTCCTAAAATTTTGGTCATGAACAAGGTAGATCTGGCCAAAGGGTCTCAGGCTGAAGACAAAATGGCCTACTGGAAAGAAATGTACGATTTCGATGCCGAGATAATGGTATCTGCACTAGAAGGGCTCAACGTAGAAAGCCTTTTCCAGATGATCATTGAGTTACTTCCAGAGCACCCCGCCTATTTCCCCAAAGAAGAGCTCACAGACAAACCCGAGCGTTTCTTTGTAAATGAAATCATAAGGGAAAAAATTTTCCTCAACTACAAAAAGGAAATTCCCTACAGCTGCGAGGTGGTAACTCACTCTTTTAAGGAAGATGAAAAGATCATTAGAATAATGTCAGACATCTACGTAGAAAGAAAAAGTCAGAAAGGCATTGTAATTGGCCACAAGGGGGAAGCCATAAAAAAAGTTGGTATACAAGCACGAGAAGAATTGGAGAAGTTCTTCGGAAAACAAGTGCATTTAGAGACCTTTGTGAAAGTTGAGCAAGACTGGAGAAAGAAAGAACAGAAACTCAAGGGATTCGGGTATAGCAATTAAGAATTACGAATTTTCAATCAAGGGAATTCGGAGACTACGAATACACACAATGAAGAGAGATAATATTGTTCAAGAGAAGTCTTATGCGTTTGCATTAGAAATCTTGAGAATAGCAAAAAACCTAAGAGCTGAGTCTACAGATCGAGTTTTGATTAATCAATTAGTGCGATCTGTAGTTCCCGTTGGGGCTAATGTAGAAGAAGCTATTGGAGCTCAATAAGACAAGGATTTTTGCATAGAATTAGCATTTCCTTTCAGGAAGCGAGAGAAACAAAGTAATGGATCTCATGGCTAAGAGGCATAGAAGAATTTGGAGTTTCAAAAGCAGAAAGCCTCCTGGAGAAATGTGAAGAACTATTAAGAATTTTAGGCAGTATTCAGGTAAAACTGAAATCTCGCAATTCTTAATTCGTAATTGAAAACAGAGAGATGGCAAATATAATCGCGATAGTGGGCCGCCCCAATGTGGGTAAATCAACTTTCTTTAACCGACTGGTGGAGAAAAGGCAGGCCATTATGGACAATGAAAGTGGCGTAACCCGTGACAGACACTATGGCTATGGCCAGTGGATCGGCAAGCATTTTACAGTAATTGATACCGGTGGGTATGTTACCGGCTCAGACGATGTTTTCGAAGGAGCTATTCGCGAGCAGGTAGTAGAAGCTATGAATGAAGCTTCGGTTATCCTGTTTATGGTAGATTGTCATGATGGGCTTACCGGGTTGGATAAAGATTTTGCCAAAGTAGTGCGTGGGCTGGAAAAGCCTATCTATATAGTAGCCAACAAGGCCGACACCCAGGAATGGTCCTTTCAGTCGCATGAATTTTATGCTTTAGGCATCGGAGAGGTATTCCCTATATCGGCTGCCAACGGTTCGGGAACGGGTGAATTACTCGATGAGGTGGTGAAGCACTTTGAAGACGAAGGCATAGACAACCCTGAGGCCGATGTACCCCGAATTGCCATTCTGGGCCGTCCGAATGCCGGCAAGTCATCGTTTGTCAATGCCTTGCTTGGCAAAGAGCGGACTATTGTAACCGATGTTGCCGGTACCACGCGCGACTCCATCAACACCCGCTATAAACTGTTCGGAAAAGACTTTATTCTTACCGATACGGCCGGAATCAGAAAAAAATCCAAAGTACACGAAGACATTGAGTTTTACTCCGTAATGAGGGCTCTGCAAGCCTTACAAGATTCCGATGTTTGTGTGGTAATGGTAGATGCCACCCGTGGCCTGGAATCTCAGGATGTCAACATCATTAGCCTTGCCCTAAAGTATAAGAAAGGCATTATGCTTATGATTAATAAGTGGGACCTGATTGAAAAGGAAACCAACACCATGAACAAGTTTGTGGCTGAAATAGACGAAAAGCTAGGCCAAAACACATGGATACCTAAAATCTTTACTTCAGTAACCGAAAAGAAACGCATTTTTCAGGCCATAGAACTGGCGGTTAAGGTCTTTGAAAACCGACAAAGAAAGGTAAGCACCTCACAACTCAATGATGCAATTCTGCCGGAAATTGAGCGATACCCTCCACCGGCCATTAAGGGCAAATACGTGAAGATTAAATACATCACTCAGTTGCCAACCCACACTCCAACCATTGCATTTTTCTGCAATTTACCGCAGTACATTAAAGCTCCTTACGAAGCCTATCTGGAAAATAAAATCCGAGAACACTTCGATTTTGAGGGAGTACCGATAAAGCTGGTATTCAGAAAGAAATAAGTTGGAGTGCCAATCTATTGAAGGTTTTGCTCTAAACACAAAGAAGAATACTATTGCTGTTGAGTGCCATTTGGAGATATAGCCGCGAATTACGGTTTTAGCTACTCACACCTAGTACTTGGGCACAGTAAATAGCTCAGCAATTATACGCCTGTGTCTGCGTGTATAGGCATTCCTTACGGGATGTGCCGGTGTGGTTTTCAAAAAATACCGCAAGGGCTCATATACCAATATATCGGCATAGTTACCGTGCTTGTCGGTCTCATCAGCTATAATCGATTCGGCCTGCCAAATGAGCCTGTTGTTGTTTAACTGATATAACTTCATTCGAATAACTTTTTGAAAATAAATCTCTTCTCTGATAACAGGAACCGAGCGATCGCTACCTCTAATAGTAATGGTCTCTTTCTTTCCTTCGGCAGTCTTTTTTTCAATGGTTTGAGACTCACCCCGTATGGTGTAAGAATCTTCCGTCTGCCTGAGTATTGGTGCACTTACAAACACCTCCAAGCGAAGGATAAAGTTGGCAGACTCCTCCGTTCGGCTAATGGAATAGCCCAGGTCATACAACCTCAGGCGCACCTTCTGCAGGTAGGGAAGTAATTCGAGGTTTTCATTTAAACCACTTTCATCTACATAGATTTGCGTTATTTTGGACCTATTAATATTTCCAATGCTGTAAGTGTCTGTACTTACGCTCAGTCGGGAAAACCATTGAGCATTTAGAGAAGTGTGGCAAAGAAGAAAGGGAAGGAAAAAGGCAAATAATCGATTCATGGAGAGAGATGTTTTTGTTCAATTAATAACAAGAAAAGTGCCAAAGGAGGCTCTCGATTATTGCATACAACTCTATGAAGATCAGCCATTTCAGTTCAGGCTTTCTAAAAAAAGGCAATCAAAACTAGGCGACTATCGGTTCGACCCACGGGCCAAAAGTCATACAGTAACTGTCAATGAAGACTTGCATCCTTACCAGTTTTTAATCACCTATGTGCACGAAGTGGCCCATCGGAGGGTGCACGAACAACACCGAAACCTGAAGCCACATGGACTGCACTGGAAAAATGAGTTTAGACGATTAATGCTTCCGCTGCTTAGGCCAGAGGTATTTCCAAACACCGTACTTGGGCCACTTGCCCGGCACATGAAAAATCCAAAGGCAAGCACCTCGGCCGATCCTGCCTTAATGATAGCCCTGAAGCAATTTGAAGCAAACTCAGAAAGGTCAACCATTGCCAGCTTGCCGCTCCTAGCTGAATTTCGGTTTAGAAAAAGGTACTTCCGCAAGCTGGAAGTAAAGCGCACACGTGCGCTGTGTCTGGATCTGGAAAACAAGAAGCGATACCTCATCCCTTTGGTGGCTGAAGTAGATGGTTAAGCAGCTCCCTTTTAGCGCACTCCCTTAAAAGTGAGCGTTTAAATCAAGCCAATTCTTCTACCAATAATGGAGTGTATGCGCTCAAAAAGAACAACAGGTTTTAAGGTTCTCCACTCCAATACCTCCAGGTCTCCACCAAAGTTGATATAACTATCCACATTATAGTTCTTCATTTCATCCACTACAAAGTCGCGAAAACCAATGGCGGTTATCCAGCCATCTTCCATATCATCGAACCACTCTTCGTAGTAGCTATCGTCAGAGCCGTGAAAGTTGAGAATATTTTCCCCTACAAGAATGTACTTATTAATACCATGGTAGTTGAAATGGTCAACAATATTGCGCTTTAAGTGCATTATATCATTGTTCAGCGCATCGTTCCACTCCCCGATGAACTCTATGATGATAAAACCCCGGTTATAATCGACATAAAGGATTTTAATAAAGAGGGTTTCGGAACCCATAAAATCCCAGGCCGGATCTATATAATAGCCATAGATGGTTTCGGAATAGAGTTCATAATTATACTCTTTTCCGGAATAAGGAGAGTTAGGATCATCAGCCACATTGTAATACTTAAGCCAGGAATAGTAAGGCTCAATTTGGTGCATGTCAGGAGTTCTTTATAAAATCAATCACCTTCCTCACAGAGCCATGTTCTTTCAACAGTTTCTCTGCTGTGGGGTAGTCTACCTGTAGCATTTCCATCACCATTTTAGTTCCGCGGTCAACCAGCTTATTATTAGAAAGCTGCATATCTACCATACGGTTGCCTTCTACCCTGCCCAACTGAATCATTACCGTAGTTGAAATCATATTGAGCACCAATTTTTGAGCTGTTCCCGCTTTCATTCTCGTACTGCCAGTAACGAATTCAGGGCCTACAATGGGCTCAATGGGGTAATCAACTTCCCAGGCCAAAGCAGAATCCGGATTACAGGTAATGCATCCAGTGAGAATACCATGTTCTTTGGCTTTTTTCACCCCACCTATCACATAGGGGGTTCTTCCTGAAGCGGCAATACCGATGACCGTATCCTTATGGTTGATCATGTATTCCTGAAGGTCTTTCCAGGCTTGCTCCTCATCGTCTTCGGCAAATTCTACGGCCTTTCTGATGGCACCATCGCCTCCGGCAATCAAGCCAACCACCATTCCATGCTCCACTCCGTAAGTTGGAGGACACTCAGAGGCATCAACTACCCCCAGTCGGCCACTGGTGCCAGCACCTATGTAGAATAGCCTGCCTCCCTTTTCCATTCGCGGTACAATCTCTTTCACCAAGGCCTCCACTTGGGGAATCACTTTCTCAACTGCCTGTGCTACCGTCTGATCTTCGCGGTTGATGTTTACAAGCAACTCCTTTACAGACATTTGCTCCAGGTGATTATGATTGGACTCTGACTCGGTTACGTTCATTTTAATTCTTTCAAAAAAGGTCTAAATTCCATTCAAACTTAATGCATATGGTTTTCAAATCCCCGATTAGAGTTGCTATAGTTTTATTTCTATGGCTGTATTGTTTCCCCTTAAAGTCGCAAAAGCTAAGTACCAATCAATACGAAACCCTTAGCAGGGAATATGCCCTGGCTTCCATTCCAGAGCTACGCGCCTTCCTTTCTATTCCAAACAATGCTCTTATCGAGGAACACGTAGAAAACAACCTTAGGTTTCTGGAGCTGGCTTTTGAAAAAAGAAGGTTCTCTACCCAACGATTGCCCAGCACCAGCCGAACGGCCTTTTTTGCTGAGCGCATAGTTCAAAAATCGCTTCCTACTGTACTGGTTTACATGCATTTTGATGGCCAGCCGGTAGATGCCCGTCAATGGAACCAGGCCGATCCATACCAACCGGTTTTAAAAAGACCACTGGCTGATGGCTCATATGAAACCGTTGATTGGCAAACTATTACAAATACACTACCTGATGAATATAGAGTTTTTGCCCGATCCGCTTCTGATGATAAGTCGCCCATTATCATGTTTTTGGCAGCACTCGATGCATTACAGTCTGCAGGACTTGAGCCTTCTTTCAACCTGAGGGTAATTCTCGACCCGGAAGAAGAACAAGGTTCTAAAAGCATGCCTGAGGTTATCGACCAGTTTGGCGATTTACTTTCGGCAGATCATATGGTAATTTTTGACGGACCGGTTCACGACTCCAATTCACCCACTTTGGTATTTGGGTGTAGAGGTATTGCCGGCATTGAACTAACAGTTTATGGTCCAAGAACACCACAGCACAGCGGACATTTTGGCAATTATGCCCCCAACCCGGCCTTGCGTTTGGCTCAACTGCTCTCTTCTATGAAAGACGAAGGTGGCAAGGTTACTATTCCCGGTTTTTATGACGGTATTGACCTTACCCCTGAAATCAAGGAAATTCTAGCGGCCGTACCAGACGATGTCACTCAGATTAAAAAGAGGGTGGGAATTGCCGAAACCGATAAGGTTGGAGCCAATTATCAGGAGGCTATGCAATACCCCAGTCTAAACATCAGAGGTTTTCGATCGGGTTGGGTGGGGGCAGAAGCCCGAACCATAGTTCCTGAAAAAGCTGTAGCTACTCTGGATATTCGGTTGGTACCGGAGAGTGACGGTACCCGGTTGGTAAAGCTGGTTAAAGAGCATATTCTGGCGCAAGGGTATTATCTTATTGAAGACCGTGACCCTTCGGAAGAGGAGCGATTGACACATGATAAAATCATTCGGTTTGACCATGACCCCTCGGAAATGTGGAAAGCCTTTAATACACCCATTCATTCGAAAACGGGAGAGTGGCTTTACCACAGCTTAAAAAATGTTCATCAGCAGGAAGTAGCCAGAATCCGTTTGGCCGGAGGCAGCGTGCCCATAGCATTCTTTGTAAACAAGCTTGATATACCCGCGGTTCTAGTTCCCCTGGTGAACCCCGATAATAACCAGCACAGCCCAAATGAGAACATACGTATGGGGCATTATAGAAACGGAATCAAGACGATTTTGGGGGTGTTGACAAGTAGTATCGAGTAGATTTTAAGTAGAAAGTATTGAGATGTTTAGATTCCGGAAAAAACCAATAATTATTGAGAAGTCTGATCAAGAGATTATTTGTCAAAATCTCCTATTAGTCTATTCTGAACTAAACAACAATGGTCTAAGAGCTCATTCTGGATTAATTAAAAGAGCTATCAAATCCATTTATGAGCAAGATTATGAACGTTTTGTGGATTTGATCACAAACTCAGGAGCAATTGGAGGATCCGGTTCGATTCTAGATTTAGACTTAGGATCAGAATTTGATAATAAGTTCTGCAAACTCTTGAAATCAATTACCAACGCAGGAGTAGACAACAAGCGCTTGAATAGAACTATCAAATTACTTGAAAGGCTTGAGAAAAGAAGAGTAAGTAATAAGGAATCTCGAATCTAAAATCCCCTCCTGGTCAGGAGGGGAGCAGGTAACAGCAAGCCAGAAAGTTTGTTCTTGAACTATTAAGTCTTGGCGAATATTGTAGCGGCTATTCAGTTAAATTATCATGGACGAAACAGAAAGTACTCGAGCCTGGCTACTTTGTATCAATACTCAACCACTACTTATGAAACAACGTGAGTCCAGCTATCGGATACTCCGAAACATGCTTCACTAAAATTCCCTTATCCTGAGCTACCTCTCTGAGAATGTTACTGAAGTAATAGGCTACAGAACCTGTAAAATGCACCGGAAGCGTATCGTAGCCTTCATACTTCATCACGTTTTTAGTAATGAAGGTATCGAACCCGGTTGAAACCAATGAGTGCATGTACGGCTCGGCAATGTGCTGACCTATAAACTTAGCGAAGCTGGCCAAAAAACGACCGGGCATTGGCTCCTGATAAATATGGGTAAGGAACTTATCTTTAGTGAGACCAAAGGTTTCTCTGAAAATTTCTCTCAGGTGTGCGGGCATGTCCTTGCGATAGTAGTCAGTTACCAACATCTTTCCCAGGTAAGTTCCTCCTCCTTCATCGGCAATGGCCCAGCCCAAAGAAGGAACATTTTGGATAATCTTGCGACCATCGTAGAGGCAAGAATTGGTGCCGGTGCCAATAATACAGGCAATACCGGGCTCCTCCCCACAAAGCGAACGGGCAGCAGCCAGCAAATCATGATTTACATCTATTTTGGCCGTGGGGTAGTACTTAGCAAGTAATCGGGCAATTTTCTCTCTATTGGTTCCGGAAGAGCAACCTGTTCCATAAAAGTATATCTCATGGATCTTGTCCGGAATCTGATCATATAAATCTTTGATTACCGTGAGCATCTCCTCCTCGGTCTGGTAATAAGGATTAATACCGGCCGTTCGGGCCTGCTCAATAGAACCATCGCTTTGAATTAACCGCCAATCGGTTTTGGTAAAACCACTATCTGCTATGAGAACTTTCGCCATATTTCTTAGAAAGCATCAAAAATAGTTATTCGAACGAAACCTGAAACCCAGATACATCGTGTATTCATTTGGTTTATAATATAAACTACTTTATAATTATAAAATTTTCAACCATGGAAGACAAAGAACTATCCCCTCAGGAAAGCCTGGATTTAATTCAGCAAATGATTGGTAAAGCCCGAAAGCGCTATACAGATAACAGCTTCTATTTCTTGTTGTGGGGTTGGATAACTATTGTAGCGAGTGTATTCCACTATGTTGCGGCCTCCTACACCAGCTTTGAATACCCCTATGCCGGATGGAGCCTTACCGTTGTAGGAGCTATTGTTTCCATGGTAAAAGGGAGTAAGGATGGCAGAACGGCCAAAGTACACAACTACACCGATAAAATGTATGGATGGCTATGGGCAAGCCTGGGGATAGGCATGTTCACCATCATTTTTAATGGGCAGCTACTGGGTTGGAGTGTGGTTCCTTTCATATTGCTTTTTGCAGGCATTGGCACCTCCGTATCTGGTGCCATGATGAACTTTCTGCCCCTCCGAATTGGTGCGGTCATCTTTTGGTTGTTAGCTTTGGCGGCCTTTAGGGTAGACCCAAACCAGCAAATGCTACTAATGGCCTCGGGAGTGGCTTTCGGCTACCTGATTCCGGGTTACATTATGAAATCAAACGCAAAGAAGAATGCCATTTGAAGCACTCGATCCTTTATTGCACTCACAGCTTCGGCTGGCTGTTATGTCCCTGCTCATTAGTGTAGAAAGTGCCGATTTTGTATACATTAAGGAGCAGACAGGCGCCACTGCCGGCAACCTGAGCGTCCAGATCGACAAACTTTCGAGTGCCGGTTATATTTCTGTTGAAAAGAAATTTGAAGGGAAGAAGCCCAAAACCACCTGCAAGATTACCCAAACGGGTGTCGATGCGTTCGAGAACTACGTGAAGAATATTCAACAATACCTCAAGCCTTAAAAAATTTTAAATAGTTAGTTTATAACATAAACCAGTTTAAGAATAAAATCATGAAAACAATTCCATTACTCAATTCCATGCAGCACTTCATCCTAGGGATGATGATTGTTGCAGCTTCCTTGATTAGTCAGAAGACTCAAGCTCAAAACGCCCGCATTTCAAAAGATGAAATGCAAAAACTATCCGGTTGGGTAGGTGAATGGAAAGGGGAAGGTTGGCAGATGGACCAACAAACCAGGCAGAAAATCACCTTCACCGTAGTAGAGAAAGTTGAGCAGCGGCTGGATGGCATGGCGCTGATTGTTGAAGGTAAGGGCTCTTCCAACGGCACTCTGGGGCACCATGCTATGGCCATGGTTTACTACAATGCCGATGCCGGACACTACGATTTTCACTCTCTGGTAATGCAAGGACACTCTACCATGGCCAAAGGGGAATTCAATGATAAAGGTGAGTTTGTTTGGGGGTTCAAAGTTCCGCAGGGCGAGGTACGCTATGTAATAACCATTGAAGGTGACACCTGGACCGAAAAAGGCGCTTTCTCTATGGATGGCAGTACCTGGTACCCTACCATGGAAATGCAGCTAAAGAGAGTCAAGTAGGCAATGCAACATTGGCCCTGACTCTGAAGCCTGCCTTTTGGAGGCAGGCATGAATGATGAAAGTTGATAACCAGGGAGGTCTTCCTTTCAGGGTTTAGGGTTTTTCATTTCCTCCTTAATCACTTACTCCTTACAGAAATTAATATAAAGACTCAGATATGATTCATTCAACAATTGGCCTCTTCCATACGGCTATGGCCTTTTTGGCCATGGCCACCGGGGCCACAGTAATTTTTATGCGCAAAGGCACAAAAAGGCATAAACAATGGGGATATGTATATGTAACCAGTATGTTGCTTCTCAATGGTTCTGCCTTTTTCATTTACAACTTTGGCAATAGACCTTCTCTCTTTCATCTTTTTGCGCTCATTAGTTTGGCAACTCTTGTGGCAGGTATTGTACCGGCTATTACCAAAAAACACAAAAATTGGTACCCCAGGCACTTCTACTTCATGAGCTGGTCAGTGGTGGGGCTCTATTGCGCTTTTTGGGCCGAAACAGGCACCAGACTTCTCAACGGACAACACTTTTGGTGGGCAGTTGCTATTGCCTCTACATCTACAGCATTGGTGGGTAAAGTATTTATTGACCGGGAGGCTAAAAAGTTATTTGGTAAGGCATAGAAACAAGACCTCCTTTTTTGGAGAAAGCAACATTTTAGCGAAAATTGAAGCCTCAAAGGTATAAACAACCACCGTTTTTGGCCGTTTTGTAATTATGCGAAAGATAAAGAGTTTACAGATTGTACTTCTTGGCACTTTATGCCTGCTTTTTACCCAGTGTAGTAAAAGTGACGATGCCAATCCTTCGGGAGGCAATGAACCGGATAATGCAAAAAATATTGGTCCGGTAGGTAGTTCGGCCAATGATTTGCTCTCGGCAGAAAACTACAACTTTCTGGTAGTAGAGGTACAGTATGCAGCCGGCTACGCGCCTCCTGGTCAGAGCATCAATTATTTGCAAAACTTTCTAAACAACCGGCTCAATAAACCTGCCGGAATAACCGTAAACGTTACTGAGGTAGAAGCTCCCGGCCAAAGCAGCTACAGTATTTCAGAGCTACGCGCTATGGAAGATGAAAAGCGCACCCAATTTACCAACGGTTCTAAGATGGCCGTTTACATATATCTGGCCGATGGTAGCTACGACCAAAACAACAATGTGCTTGGCGTTGCTCACCGAAACACTTCAATAGTTCTATTCCAGAAACGAATAGAAGAGGTCTCCGGTGGAGTAGGTCAGGTTTCCACTTCACTCCTTACTTCTACCGTACTGGCTCACGAGGTAGGTCATCTTTTAGGCCTGGTTAACAACGGCAGCCCTATGCAAACCAATCATCACGACAGTGCCAATGGTGCTCACTGTACTGCAGAAGACTGCCTGATGTATTTCTCGGTTGAAAGTACTTCCGGCCTCAGCGATTTGTTAGGCATGAGCAGCCCACCAGATCTGGATGCTAACTGCCTGGCCGACTTATCAGCTAATGGCGGTAAATAGCTGATTGGTTATTCGTTGTTTATTGATCGTAAAAGAGTCAATCTGCTCCTTTCTCAGCCGGAGGTATACGCTATAGTCATCAGAATTTGTATCTCGTAGTAAGTCCCGGGCGTCCTCTTAGGTGCTGAGAACAAATTAATCACCAATGAAGATCGGTCAATAGTTGTTAGCACTATTGCATCGTTGTCCAACGGCCCGTTGAATGATCAACTAATCTACTAATACACCAACAAGCTCAAACCGCTCAAACACCTTATCCGTGTGAGGGGCATCTGGCAACTCATCTGTCAAATCCTGACCGGCCCAGTGCTCATAGTGTTTGCCGGTTTTCCAAAGCCGGGAGTCGCTCACGTCATAGATTTCGCCCTTATAGGCCACCCAAACCTCTGGTTTGTCCTGGCCATTTCTAAGCGCCAATTGTGCCTTGGTATATGATTTTAGAGGCATATCAGCGAGTCATGTAGTAGGTATGGTCACGCAGCAGCGTATAAAGAAACTTAACGGTAGGTAGTTCGCTATGAATATTGTACTTCTCTTTTAGCTTTTCTTCCAGCCTTTCTATGGGCACGGGATTCGCATCTTCTCTAAAAGCCTTCAGTGCGGCCTTAATGAGCCTTACTTCGTGGTCCCTCAGGTGACTGGCCTCAAAGAAAACCGGCTCATAGCTTTCATCTACTTTGTCCATAATGGCTTTGTTCTGCACATTCGTGGCCGAAACTTTCCGCATTTTCACTACGGTGGTGCCGGCCACTAAATCGCCCAGCCGCTGCCCCTTGCGAGTGAGAATAATCAGTACCACAGCCAAGCCCACAATAAAAAAATCGAACACCTCCATTACCATTCTCAAAAAGTAAGACGGTAATGACGGGGAGCTACCATCGATTTTAACCACCTTAATACTCAGTGCCATTTTACCCACAGTCTGTCCGTTGCAAGTAGCCTCGCAGATAAACCTATAGAGGTATGAAATAATGTAGATAATGACATTCAGGGCTATACTCTTCATACCGGTTTTGGAGAATATAAAACTCAACACCAAATTGATACTAAGAATAATGAGTATGTCGATAACGAACGCCAAAATACGCTCACCTATACCTGCCAATTCATAGTCAAGCTGAATGTTTTGTGAGGTTTGAATACTTACTGCTTGCATATGAATCTTTATTGAATAATTTTTGGCTTAAATACGAATCTGTAATGAGGGAATCGGTTTTTGTGAAGGCAAATATAAGTAAATGGGAAAAGTTCGAAAGCCTGATTTCGTCTAAGGAAAAAAAGGATCCGGATGAACTAGCCTCATTGTTCATTCAGCTTACCGATGACCTGGCCTTTGCCCGCACGCATTACCCCAAATCAGATGTTACCTCCTACCTGAACAACCTCTCAACCAAGGTTCATCAGGATATCTACCGAAATAAAAAAGAGCGCAAAAACCGTTTTGTCCGTTTCTGGAAATATGAACTGCCCGAAATCTTTTGGGCTCACAGAAAAGAGTTCATGGCCTCCTTCCTCTTTTTTCTGGTTTCTTGCATTATAGGAGCGTTTTCGGCTGCTCAAGATCAAAGCTTTGTTCGCTTAATCTTAGGAGACACCTACGTTAATCTCACGCTTGACAATATAGAAAAAGGCGAACCTATGGGTATTTATGGCTCTATGGCCCAAACCGATATGTTTTTTGCCATCACATTCAATAACATTCGGGTGTCTTTTGTAGCCTTTGCTTTTGGTATTGCCTCTTCAGTAGGCACGGTTTATTTGCTGTTCAGAAATGGTGTAATGTTGGGGTCTTTTCAGTACTTCTTTTACTCTAAAGGGCTTTTACTTACTTCAGTGCTCACCATTTGGATACATGGCACAATAGAGATTATTTCCATAATAATGGCCGGAGGAGCTGGGCTAATAATGGGCAATTCGTGGATGTTTCCCGGTACCTTGCCCAGGCTACACTCTTTGCGTCAAGGCGCCCTAAAGGGGGCCAAGGTAGTGCTGGGCTTAGTGCCATTATTCATTATTGCCGGCTTTCTGGAGTCGTTCGTTACCCGGCTTTTTGGTATGCCCAATGTGCTTAAAGCAACCATTATTGTGTTGTCGTTAATTTCAATGGTATATTACATTATTCTTTACCCTAGAAAACTTTATAAAAATGGCGTATTCACCTCAAATTGAGTTTTATAAAAAGAGGCAATTCAGCGACAAAATAAACGCAACCTTTACCTTTTTAAGAGAAAATGCATGGCCCTACATCAAGATTCAACTGATGATAGCCGGCCCTATACTTTTACTCACTAACATACTTACCAACCAATTGAGCATTGGCTTTCTCGGGTTCAGTCCGGAAGATGTAACGGCTAGTATGATTTTAGACTTTTTCAAACTCTACGGGCTTATTCTGCTGAGTACACTCGTTACGGCCACGCTGGTCCCGATCATTACTTTTAGCTACATGAAAGCCTACCAAAGCCACGCTCCCAGTGAAATATCGGCAGCTATGGTGCTTAAAAATTTGGGCAGCAAGTTCTTTAATCTGCTGGGCTTTAACATTCTTATGTACATAGCCATAATTATAGCTATGTTCTTTCTTGTTTTGCCGGCCATTTACATAGGCATTGTGCTCAGCCTGGGCTCTGCCATTATACTCTTTGAAGAAAACAACCCAATAGACACCTTCAGTAGAGCTTTTACCCTTATTAAAGGAAAATGGTGGAGCACATTTGGTCTGGTAATCGTAATGGGAATAATCGGCTATGTGATTAGCCTCTTCTTTGGCTTACCCAGAACCTTACTGTTCAGTGTAAAGGCGATTACCACCACTTTTTCTGATGGCGATTTATCTGCCGTTACTCAAATGACCACCGGTGAGCAGGCCTTAAGTATACTTTTTTCAGTGTTTGAAACTTTTGGTTCTATACTGCTCTATTCCTTGTCTTATATTGCCATTGCATTTCAGTATTTCAACCTGGTAGAACGAAGGGAGTCGCGTGGGCTCATGAGTCAAATTGAGGGGATGGACAAGGCTGCGGCCGATGATGATGAACATTATTAATCGACTGATCTATTCTTTAATACTTATTCTTTTAGCTGGTGCTCCTCTTGCGGCACAAAGTGGAGGTTCAGTGCGTACGTTCGACACTGAAAAAAGGCTACAGCTGCAAGAAGAACACAGCTATGAGGTGGCCGACCCTATTGCGGAAGGGGCCTTTCAACGCTTTTGGAACCGGCTCAAGGCTTGGTTTTTTAGTTTGGTTGCCTCCAAAAATACCGGCAGCCTCATTAATCTATTTATAAAAATTCTTTTACTCGTTGCCTTTGTGTTCCTCATTGTAAAACTTACCGGCACAGAGATTTCCGGAGTTTTCAGGGCATCAAAGCCCAATGTAAAGCTTGAGGTAGACGAAACACAGCTCCATGAAATAGATTTTGATGCTGCCATTGCACAAGCAAAAAACCAAAACGATTGGCGCCTTAGTATCCGGCTCATTTACCTTAAATCACTAAAATTTCTCTGGGAACAGGAAATCGTATCGGTTCGTAAAGGGAAAACCAACATGGAATACCTTTATGAGCTTAAAGAAAGGCCACTGGCCAGCGATTTTGAGAGACTGAGCTTTATTTTTGACTATACCTGGTATGGTCATTTCGATGCCTCTGAGCTGCATGTACAAAAAGCCGAGGCTTACTGCAAAGCCATTGTTGACCCTCTAAATGTGAGGCATGAAAAAGGATAGAGCCTACCTCATATTTACGGCAGCCGCTATTGCCATTTTTGTGCTGTATCAGCTCGCACAAAAGCAGGCCACAGATTGGACTACCACTTTCCATCACCGCGATAAAAACCCATTCGGAGCCGAGTTGGTGCATGAGCTTATGCCCGATCTTTTTATGGGTAAACCTGTACCCTCCGTATTCCGAACCGTGTATGAGTTGGTAGAAACAGACACTCTGGGAGAAAACCTGCTGATTGTGACTCAGTCATTCTCAACCGATGAAAACGACTTTAACGCTATGGTGCGCCATGCGCAACAGGGCTTTACCATTCTTGTGGCAGCCTATAATTTTGGGGGCGCACTGGCCGACAGCCTGAATATTTCTACCTGGGAGACCATCCGTGTACGGACGCTCAATTCTTCCAGTGTAGAGCAAATTCTTGGACAGCAGCATTCAGACTCTATAACTTTCACGCAAAGCAAAAAATCGATTACCGTACCCTCACTGGCTGCCACGGGTTATTTCACCGAGGTAGAAGACAGCAACCTGGAAGTTCTGGCTGAAGATGCCCAGGGGAACCCTGTATTGATGCGATGGAAGGTTGGCGAAGGAAGTATTTTGCTATGCTCTACTCCATTGGCCTTTACCAATTACATGGTGATGGATGACCAAGCCTACAAATTTACCGAGCACTTGCTCAATTATTTCCCCGAAAATATCCCGGTGGTACACAACGAATATTATCATTTGGGCAGGCTGGAAAGCTCCACACCGCTAAGGGTACTTTTAAGAGACGAAAACCTTCGTGCAGCTACTTACATAATGCTCATTGGCTTTTTGCTGTTTCTGCTCTTTGGTACAAAGCGTAAGCAAAGACTTATCCCTGTTATTGGCACCCTGCAAAACACATCGCTTGAATTTACCCAAACCCTGGGCAGGCTCTACTACAGGCAAAGAGACCATAGAAAACTGGCCGAAAAGCGGATGAAATACTGGGTAGACTATATATACCGAAGGTACAATTTACGCCCCCTTTGGAACGCTGAATTTATAGAGCTACTAGCCCAAAAAAGCGGTGCAGACCTGAAGGTATGTCAGCGACTGCTAGAACTATTTAAGCAAGTTGAAACAGGTGCAAGTGTTTCTAATGAGCACCTGATGAAAATTGAAAACACATTGAACGAATTTTACGGAATAGAATAATATGGAGAATCAAGAATCTTTCGAAAGCAGAATAGACCTGGCGCCATTGAAAACCGGAGTGGAGAAAATCCGCGAACAGATAGGCAAAGTCATTGTTGGGCAACAGAAAATGGTCGATCTTATTATTACAGCCATTTTGGCCGATGGTCATATTTTGCTGGAAGGTGTGCCGGGTGTGGCCAAAACTCTGGCCTCCAAACTTGTGGCTCGCTGTATATCGGTAGACTTTTCGAGGGTTCAGTTCACTCCAGACCTCATGCCATCTGATGTACTGGGCACAAGTGTTTTTAACCTGAAGAGCTCTGAGTTCGAATTTAAGAAAGGCCCTATTTTCTCCAACATAGTGCTCATCGATGAAATTAACCGGGCCCCGGCCAAAACCCAGGCTGCACTTTTTGAGGTAATGGAAGAAAAACAAGTGTCGGTAGATGGTACAACCTATCGTATGGCGGCTCCATATATGGTTTTGGCTACCCAAAACCCCGTAGAACAAGAAGGCACCTATCGCCTGCCTGAAGCTCAGCTCGACAGGTTTCTCTTTAAAATAGAAATCAACTACCCTAACCTGGAAGAGGAAACAGAAATACTTCTAAGGCATGCCAACCGAAAAGGAGATGAGCTAAGCCAAATTGAGCCGGTGCTTAATGCCGAAGAGATCAAAGCCTATCGGCAAACAATTCATCAGATTCTGGTAGATGAGAAACTGCTCTCATACATCGCTCAGATTGTAAATCACACCCGCAACGATCAGTCTATATATCTGGGAGCCTCGCCCCGTGCATCACTCGCACTGCTCAATGGCGCCCGTGCTTTTGCTGCCATCAACGGTCGCGATTTCGTAACCCCTGACGACATTAAGTTTTTGGCGGCTCCTGTGCTCAAGCACCGCATACAACTTACGCCAGAAAAAGAAATGGAAGGCAGTTCGGTAGATGAGGTAATCAATCAGTTGGTGGCCAAAGTAGAAGTACCTCGCTAATGCGCTTGTTCAAGGCTCTATATTTTTCACCCCGCTTTCACACGCTGGCTTTTGTGCTGGTGTTCTCCTATATATTTGCCTACCTTCTTCCCGCGGTGAGCATAATAGCCGACCTGCTGTTATATTTCTCCCTGGCACTCTTAATTATAGATTATTGCTGGCTGTTTCTTACAAAAAAGGGCCTCTCGGCCGAACGCCATTGTGCCGAAAAATTCTCTAACGGAGATGAAAATCAGGTATCTGTTTGGGTGGAAAACCACTACGCCAATCCGGTGGGTATTGCCCTGTACGATGAACTACCTGAGCAGCTGCAAATAAGAGATCAGCAATTTTCTACCACCTTAAAAACCGGAGAAGTTAAGGAGTTTAACTATTCCATAAGGCCCACAAAACGGGGGGAGTATCACTTCGGGAATATCAACCTGTTGGTAAATACGCCTATTGGTTTATTAAAAAGGCGCTACATACTGGGTACTGAGAAAACAGTGAGTGTTTATCCATCATTCGTACAAATGCGCAAATACGAGCTTTTGGCTTTGTCTAACCAGCTCCAGGCCTTTGGGGTAAAAAAGATCAGGCGCATTGGAAACAACATGGAGTTTGAGCAAATCAAAAACTATGTTTCGGGAGACGACTACAGAAAGGTGAACTGGAAAGCTACGGCTCGCAAAGCGGCATTAATGGTTAACCAATATCAGGATGAGCGGTCGCAGCAGGTCTATTCGGTGATAGACAAAGGTCGGGTAATGCAAATGCCTTTTGAAGGGCTCAGCTTGCTGGATTATGCCATCAATGCCTCATTGGTAATTTCTAACATTGCCCTCAAAAAAGGAGATAAAGCAGGCATCATCACCTTTCAACACAAGGTGAACTCCATTTTGCCGGCTTCTTCCAGAAACATGCAATTAAACCTTATTCTGGAACACCTCTACAAACAAAAAACAGCCTATAAAGAATCAGATTTTGGGCAACTATATGCCAATATTAAACGGAAGGTCACTCAGCGCAGTCTCATATTGCTCTATACCAATTTTGAGTCGCTATCGGCTTTGCACCGCCAACTTCCTTACCTAAAACGCATTAGACAACATCACCTGCTGGTTTGCATATTTTTCGAAAACACAGAAGTAACCAAGTTGACCAAAAGTAAGGCCAGTGATTTGGAAGAAGTATATACAAAGGGTATTGCCGAACAACTACTTCTGGAAAAACGCCTGATTGCCAAAGAGCTGCAACGGCACGGAATCCACAGCATTCTAACACCACCAGAACAGCTAAGTGTGAATACTATTAATAAGTACCTTGAGCTTAAATCGAGAGGGCTGATATGACTGAGTCTCTGCTTAGCTACTACGAACATATGTCTGCTGGCGATAGATTTCTATTTCAGACTCAGGGTTTGTGGACCACTATATTCTGGGTATTTGCGGCATTCCGCATCTTTCTGCACATGTGGATTTATAAAAAAGCCCAATCTCCATTTTACCACCCCAATGTCACAGGAACTGACGCTTTAAAACAACGGTATCTAGGCCAGTCTACTGCTGATATTGAAAAGCTAAGAAAGAAGCATCCTGATATAAAAGACCCAACGGTCGATGGAAATCATATGGGTAGAGACCAAGAGTTTTTACTCATTTGCTTTTTTACATTCTGGTGGAACAAAGAGCCGGACGACTCAAAAACACTCTTGAAGTGGAAACACAGAGCCAACATTGCCAACTTCATATTCTTAGCCCTACTCCTGTTTGTCATCCTTCTTTTTTTCTACTTGCAAGAATATAATCTACGCCTCGATAGCTTTAAAAAAGACTGGTTTTACTTACTCTCCAATTAGACTATGAAAGCAAAGCGCCTTATTGGATTAACTGTTGGCACAATCCTCATTTTAATGATGTGGAAGACTTTTAGCCAAAAAGGAGTAAGCCATCTCGATACAAGCTTCAGAGAGGTAGCGCGCTATAGAAATGAGAACAATACCGGCCCTGTCAGGCGTGTGTATGTAGTTGCTGTTAACGACACCAACTGGACAGATCTGGAAGCGTATGGCAACTTTCAGCCACACTCAAAACTCGGCACTACCGAGGTGTTCTTCTTTTTAGAAGGACAAGATGTTCCTACAACACTTAACGGTTCGGCCCCATATTTCAGCTCGTCCTACAACCAGCAGGTGATCGCCCATTATGAAAAAAATCCATCGGGTCTGGTTTCATTCAAAATGTTCCCTTTCCGGTAATTAAGCTAACCCTTTAGAGTTTTCAGAAAAACCCCTGAGCTTATCAGCCATGCAGCAATGTGCAGTGCTCGACAAGAGAGTTTGATGGAGATAAGAAAAACAATCTTTCACAGGAAGAAGTAATTCAAACCCCAACGGCATTGATCACTATGCCTAAGCCAAAACAGAGGCCTAAGCCTTATTTAATAAATCACTAAAAAAAGTAGCCTTATCAATCTCTACTGACATAGGGCTGTCACAGGAGCCTGTTTACTTGGCACCATCAATTCATTCATACTTTTTTTAAACACTAAAGAAATGGAAACACAACCCCTAACCTCCAAAGAACAAATGTTTGTTTCAACCGATGTAATGCTAAGGCACTGGCAAGGTCACAGAAACCTAACCAGAAGAGTGATAGAAGCCTTTCCGGAAGACAAGCTCTTTTCTCATTCCATTGGTGGAATGCGACCCTTCGCCCATATGGTAATGGAAATGATTGACATTGCCGAGCCTGGCGTGAAAAGCTTAGCCACCGGAAACTGGGAAAAGGTAGAAGAGTTCGACCACACCAAAACAATGCCCCAAACCAAAGAAGGCCTGCTAGAGCGGTGGGATAAGGTAACAGCGTTGATCGACAAAACGTGGCCCACCATAGCTCCTGAACGATTTCAGAAGGTGGAAATCGCTTTTGGTCAGTATGAAAATGCCAACTACGACACGTTATTTTACTTTATCGACAATGAGATACACCACAGGGCTCAAGGCTATGTTTACTTGAGGTCGCTCGGAATTGCGCCACCTTTCTTTTGGGAAAGATAAGGTCAAATACTCAAACTAATTCAGGTGCCTCTTAATAGGCACCTGAATAGATAATGCCTTTAACACTCCGGCCCTGTGGTGCCACAGGCTGGGTCCAGGCCGTTTCAAAGTCTCCTTCTTCGAAAGGGTTTTCTTTGAGCCGGGAAGACACGATTTTGGTGCGCACAAAGAGCACATCATTAGGAATGGCCAACTGCACTTCCGCTCCTCCTTTAATGGCCAAAACCTCCGCTTTCTTCCTGCCTTTTCTCACCCCAATCAGAGACGTTTTGTAGGTGACTCCTTCTTCTGCTTCAATGGTCAGCGAAATGGTACCCTCTTTTACCCGATAGTTGCTCAGTTTAACTCCGGTAGATGCATAGAATTTACCCTCTTCCATAGCCTCTACAATTGCATTGCCGTTAAGTTCACGGGCCTCAACCATTACCCAACCTCTACCGCTATTGCTAAACTGCGGGCCAAACTGATGGTAGTAGTGGCTATCGTCTGTAGCAATACCATACATTATGGGTTGCCCTCTTTCCAGATAAGCTATGTTAATGGCATCCCACATTTGCTCTGTACTCAGGCGAATTGAATCGCCATAGTTATTTACTGAAGGATGCCCGTTAAACACTTCAAAGAAGCGCTCTCCTTTGAGGGCAATCATATCTTCAAGTGAAATAGCCCAACCAAAATTGGGATGGTTAATATGAGGCATTATTGGCTGACCGGTTGCCTCTCTCTGCTCCAGCACAGCATTGATATTATTTTGCAGCACTTCGGCCACACTATTGCCATGCCTTGGTTCTATCAGGTTCTTTACATTTGTGGCATTCATGTGCAAAGGCTTGCCATTGTAACTATCGGTGATTTCCAGCCCTCGCATAATTAAAAAGTCTTTGTCTTGAAAAAGCGGCAAGTACTCTTCTTCCGTTTTTAGTCTCACCATCAGTCCGGCAGAATCTCTGGAATACTCTACCCAGTCGGTTCCATAAGCCGACAGATAATCATCGAACGCCTGTTGATAGATATGGCTTTTAGGAATCTTCTTCCATTTTTCGCCTTGTTGTAAAGTATTATGGTCAGTAAGACTCACAAAGTCATAACCATTGGATTTATACCAGTCCAAGACCATCTCAGGAAATGCATCACCATCGCTCCAATAGGTATGCGTATGCAAATTTCCTTTAAACCACTTTTGCTCTTCATTTTGGCAAGAGAGTAAGCCAAAGAGTATTAGAGGGGCACAATACTTAAATAAAGTTTTCATTATCAGTATGTTTTGCTTCAGAAAGTTCTAAAAAAATCAGAATCCACATAGGGTATATTCTGTAAAGAGAGTATTAACAATATCTGAAGAGATATACATTCATAGTTGATTGAGTTTACATAAAGCGTTAAAAAACCATTTATTTTAATGACCCAGCGAAAAGCCCTGCCACATACGGTGACCAGGGCTTTTTCATTATCACTGTTATTAGCCAATAAATCTGTACTTTAGATAGGGCATTTTTTAACCATGAGAGCTTCACTCCTGATTATTTTTTTTGGATTTGCAGCAAGCTTTTCTCCAAACCTTTCGGCACAGAGTATTCAACAACTGCGCATCGCCTTCGAAAAGGCTCCCAACGACACCATTAAGCTCAATACCGCCAAGCAACTTTTTGGCCGATATGTCTACTCCAAAGTAGACTCGGCCATTTTTTATGCAGAGCAGGTAATGGCACTGGGTGAAACACTAGCAAACCCAAAACATAAAAGTACGGGAGTCCAATACCTGGGTATAGCCTATACCATAAAAGGAGACTTTGAGCAAGCCGCTAACTACATGCAACAAAACCTAGATTACTATACCCGTATTGGCGACTCACTCAACATGGCATACACACTAAACAACCTGGGGGTTAACTTTCTGTATGCTGAAGACTGGCTTCTGTCCAGTCAAAATTTTTTGCAGTCCGTTCGAATTAAAGAAGATCTGGTGGCTCGGGGAGCTATTGGTTCAAAAGAGGCCGACCTGGCTTCCACATTGCTCAATGTGGCCATTACCTACGACAACCAAAGCGATACCTCTCAGGCTGCTAAGTACTTTACCCTGGCTCTCAATGAAGCCCGAATGGTTAAAGACAGCCTCAACGCTGCCAAAGCGCAAAATGGCTTAGGTAATCTGGCTCTCACCCGAAAAAACTATGAACAGGCATTGCTCTATTTTAAAAGTATAGAACCGGTTTTTGCCGGCCAAAACGACTTGTTTTCTCTTGGTAAACTCTACAACAATATGGCTTTGTGCTATGCAGAGTTAAACAACACGAATGAGCTAATGACTTATGCCAAACGCGCCACAGAAGTGAACAAGGAAATAGGCAATGAGCAATCGGAGGGATTGGCTCTGATGTATTTGGGGCTTGGTTACTTAAAAATGAACCGGTTTGGTGAAGCCATAGAAACTTCTGCCAAAGCACTATCCATTGGGCAGAGGCTAAACACAAAAGCACTAATGGCCGGCAGTTATAAAAACCTCTATGAGGCCTATGCAGCAGTTGGCAACTATACTAAGGCCTATGAATATTCACTGCTATTTCAACAGACAGACAAAGACCTCTACTCTTTGGAAAGAGCAGAGCAAATTGAAAAGCTCAGCGCCCAATATGAAGCAGAAAAGCGAGAAGCTCAGATTCTTCAGCTCAACCAAGAAAAAGCACTTCAAACCCTGGCTTTGGAAAAGGCAAATTCAGAACGCAACCTCCTGCTTGCTCTGCTCGCCAGTGCGCTTATTCTAGCCGCCCTCATTATCTACTTCTACCGAAAAATTGCGCTGAGTAAAAAACAACTGAACCAGAAAAACGTGGAGCTAGAACGGTTGAATAAAACCAAAGACCGATTCTTTGCCATTATTTCGCACGACCTCCGTAGCCATATCAGCGCCTTTCAAAGCTCTGGCCGACTTATGAAACACTATATGGCAGGTAAAGACACTCACAAACTGGAAACTCTGAGTAAGGAACTAGACAAGAGTGCACACAACATCGGTCATTTGTTAGACAACCTGCTGCAATGGTCTATTGATCAGCTACATGGCTATGAACCTAAACCACAGCCGCTTTCGCTCAAAGCGGTAGCCCTTGAACTTATTCAAATCTACGAGCCTCAGGCGTTGGCCAAAGGGCTCTCAATCCATAGCACCATAGATGATAATCATAAAGTGATGGCCGACCGGGGGAGCCTTTTTGTAGTAATGCGCAACCTGCTGGCCAATGCCATTAAGTTTACCGAGCAAGGCCGCGTACAGCTTTTTTCAACCATTGAAGAGAACTGGGTGGTTCTAGGTGTTCAAGACTCGGGCATAGGCATACCCGCTCCTATGCAGGCCGAGTTATTCTCCATAAACGAGCAAAAAATAAGAAGGGGAACACAGAATGAGAAGGGAACCGGTTTAGGCTTGCATTTGGCCCATGAGTTTGTACGAATGAATGGGGGTAAAGTAGCCGTAAGATCCGAACCCTATGAGGGAAGCACCTTTTTAGTATATTTAAAACATGCCTGAGGTGACCGTATTTGTGGTAGAAGATGAGCTAATCCATGCCGAAAACACCAAGTTGAGCATAGAAGAAGCAGGCTTTCGGTTAGCTGGTGAGTGCGCTCATGCCGACATGGCCCTTAGCGCCATCGAAAAGGCACATCCCGATGTGGTATTGATGGACATCTCACTACCCGGCAAACACAATGGCATTAGTTTGGCCAAAAAACTGGCCGACTCAGGAGGCCCGCCTGTTATTTTCACTACATCTTACAACGACACTGAAACCATATCTGAAGCGGCTCAGTCGGCTCCTGTATCTTACCTGGTAAAACCTATTGACACCCACAATCTAAAAGCCGCAATTACCCTGGCCCTTAACTCTCGCACCGGCCCGACCGCCTTACCGCAAACCACCGATCAGGAATCGCTTTTTGTAAAATCGGGCAACAAACTACAAAAAGTATGGCTCAAGGATATTCTGTGGCTGGAAGCAGCCGGAGACAATTACTGCAAAATTGTAACCTCTACGCATCAGCTGGTTTCCCGACATACTGTAAAGGCCATGGTCAGAGAGCTCAACTCAAGCTTGTTCATACAAATACACCGTGCTTTTGTAGTGAATCGCAACCACATAGAAAGCATCAATGAAAAGGAACAAACAGTAGTGGTTGGGGGCAATGAAATTCCATTGGGCCGAACCTTTAAAGAGAATCTCTATGCTCAACTAAAGCGATATTAAACTTCGGCTTACTTCAAAGCTTCATTGGCTTACAGAAACCTGTCACTGGCTGACATTTCGAAAACACGCACCATCAAAATGCCCAGCTTGGATGCATCATTAAATCCATCCAACCATGAAAAAGACATTCGAATTTCTACTGGCCGGCCTAGTGGCCCTGGCTTTGAGTTGTACCGAAAAAGAAGACATTATTCCTGAAATTCCTGTAGAAGACTTTCCAGCCAACTTCTATGATACCGCTTCCCTAACCACCATTCTGAGAAAAATAACAGATACTATTCCCAGTTGGGAGGTACTGAAACGATTTACGGATGAAGCCGAGAGGCTTCCTCTGCCCTCATTTGAGAAAAGGGCACTCTTCTGGGCCGATCCGGATGGGAAGGAAAACCCTTTCAACGATCCGCAATTCGATTACATGACCAACCTGATGCGCCACCACGCAGAGCTGGTTGAAAATTTTGGAGCTAATGAATCTAGCGCGCTCTTTACCTCAGTTCCTCCATTTGATGGCCCCAACGGTGGCGAAATTGTAGTACCGTATCCGTTAGACATTCTGGATGCTAAACTCAGGGCAACTACCGTGCTTTTCTTACGCGAAAAAGAATTGGGTCTGCCCACCATTCTGGTCAATTTTTATCCTCCTTTCATAGACATGCCTGTATTCAAAACCAAAGCAGAATTCGAAACCTGGTTTGCAGACCGCTACCTCCCTGAAAAAGAGGCCGAAGCCAAGGCTGCAGAACTCATGAAGGCTGAGAAATACATTCCATGGCCCATAGAGTTTGAACTGTTCATTACACAAGTCGGGGGTATTTATGACGATGGATTTTTAGCCGGAGCCACTGAAGATGAAATATTGATCTTTGCCAACGAAGTTAAAGATCGCATACTATCTACCGTAAAGCCCCATTATAGAGGCATAGTGGTAGCCCATTTGTACACTAACTATCAGATGACCGAACGAAAATTCTGGAACAGAATGTCATATACAGGTTTCGATGAACTGGAGTTCGCCATATTTCCTCCCTTCGATGCAGAAACTACAAACACCTACATGGATGTGCAGCTGGAAAACTATCAAAAGATTATTGAGAATAGCGGCAATCTGCCCTGGGTAGCCTCTGAGGTAAGCGTTTTTGAGTGGTATGTAGAAGATGGTAAGTTCGAAGAGTACGAGAAAGCCATGTATGAAGCCACCTTTAATAAATTAGAAAATGCCTCCAATCCACCTCGGGGCATATCGGCAGCTGCGGGCTACATGAAAACCGAGGCGGCAAAACAATACCTGAAAGAATACTTCAGCCGTCATTGATCTTTGGTGTAACAGTTGAGGTTTTTGGATTGTCGGCAATCCAAAAAAACAGGCCTCTCCATGGATGGTGGGGAGGCCGCCTTTTGAACTATCTGTATGGTGTGGTTTAAATAAGTTTGCCCTGAGCTTTTATCCAGCGCTCAGGAAAATCGCCATGTGTTGCGGTAGTATAGTCTTCGTATGAACAAGGAATGTAAGCCCTGTCCATAAAGTTTTCACCATAATTCACCAGCATCCACCACTTTTCGGTGAGCTTACTTTTAAAGAAGGTCATGGTATCGTCAGTACCCTCAAAGCTCACCGTGTACTTGGTGTACTGGTCTGAGTTAAATTGGCCTGTATCTCTTCGGTTATAAAAGCCTTCTATAAAGTACCAAATCATGGTACTGATTATGGCTCCCGTAGAATAGTGTTGATCGTCCAGGTCGGGGTTATATTCGGCTATACTTACGGAGCTCATTTTCTCATTCATGCCGGCATACCACATCAGCTGGCAGGCCTCTTCACCGGTAAGGCCAAAGGGTTGTGCGGCTGCGTTGCCTGTAGCATCGGCCGCCCTAATGGCCGTAATATCGAAAGTCATCATATTGGCCATGCGCACAATGGGTTCTGCATGTGCGAATTTTTCGCGTAACTCGCCCAGTCTCAAAGCCTCAAAATAGAGTTTATCTAAGGCCGTTAAGGCTCCTGCCTCCACCAGATAGCTTTGGTGTGCCAAGTGATTGTAGCTAAACATAAAGTTGGGCTGATGGGTAATTAGCCGTGAAAGAAAGGTCTCGTTAGCATCGCCTTCCTCTTCCACATCCAGCTTGGCGTCTACGTTGAGTACCGATATTAGATCCTTTTTACTTTCGTAGGCCAGGTACTGCGGCAGAGCAAAATCATGGGTACCTCCTATAATTATAGGAATCACTTTAGCGGCCAGCAAATGTTCACAAACCTCGCGCAGTCGTTCGGCCGTGTCTTCATGATTTTCTCCATTCTGAAGATTCCCCAGATCGGCCAACCTGTAGGTATTGCTGCTTCGCTTTAGCCGGTAAAACTTTTCTCTAATCCGATCGGCTGCACCGCTAACTCCCACGTTTACCCGAGTACCTCGATTGTCGGTGAGGCCCACAATGGCAATGTCTGTTTTGGTAATATCTAAGCCAGGGTCATTTAGCTGCTTAATGCTATTGCCGAGTGCAGACTCATGCAAACCATCAATTTTTGGAGGGGCTTTAAAGAAGAGTTGTAGGTTCATAGGCTCTGTTGAAATCCAAAATTAAAGATATAGGATTTCAACTGACAATACCTCACAGAAACCTTCTCCTTATTCGTACCTCAATGATTTTATGGGGTTGGCTCTTGCAGCCCTGATGGACTGATAGCTAATGGTGAGCAAGGTGATTAGCAACGCAAAAGCCAAGCTAATTATAAAAGCGATTGCTCCTATCGAAATACGTTCGGCAAAACCCGCCAACCAGTTATCCATAGCGAAATAGGCCAATGGCGAGGCCAGTACAAAGGCAATTACTACCAGCTTTAAAAATGCCCCTGATAGCAGAGCCACAATTCCGGCCACGGTAGCTCCCAACACTTTTCGAACACCAATCTCTTTCATCTTTTGCTCGGCAGTGTAGGAAGCCAAACCATAGAGCCCCATGCAGGCAATCCATATGGCCACAAAAGAGAAAACAGTAAATATGCGACTGAAATTGGCTTCCGCCTTATATTGTTCATCAAAATCCTGATCAAGAAAATAGTATTCAAAAATCCGGTCTGGCATTATTTCATTAAACCTGGCCTCAATTTCATTTACCACCTGACCAAACCCATCGGTGGCTACATTTACCGACAGATAACCGGGTGTTCGGTCGGTCAGCATTACCATTATGAAAGGTTCCACCTCTTGCTGAACTGACATGAAGTAAAAGTCTCTAACAACTCCAATTACCCTACCTTGGCGGTTCTGCCAGCGCAAAGGTTTGCCCAGGGCGGCTTGAGGCGAGTCGAAGCCTAGCCGTTTTACCCCTGACTCATTGAGAATGAACCCTTCCGTTTCATCGCTGGGAAAGGATCGATCGAAGCCCCTGCCTGCGGCCATTTTCAGACCATACAGGTCAATGAAATCATAGTCAACCGCCAAAAAGCGCATGTCGCTCCATTCGGCATTATTGTCCCACCCCAGTCTCACAACATTGTTACCAAGCTCTACACCGGGCACATTGCTAGACAGGGCAGTGCCCTTTACCGCAGCCGTTTGTTTTAGCTCATCGCGCAACACAGCAAATTTCTCAGCTGTACCCTGTCCAAAACGAGTAGGCAGGTATATCATTCGCTCCTTTTGAAAACCCAGTTCCAATTGACGCATGTATTGTAATTGGTTAAAAACCACATAGGTAGAAATAATGAGCGCAATAGAGATTACGAACTGAAAGACTACCAAAAATTTTCTGAGCATTGCCCCTTTTGAAGAATTCTGAAAGCTTCCTTTGAGCGTTTCAACAGGCTTGAAAGAAGAAAGCACCAGAGCAGGATAACTACCGGCCAGCAAACCCACAAGCATGGTGATGCCCAGAAGAATTACTGCCGGCCCCGGATCTGACAGTGGATTGAAAACAAGCTGTTTATTAGTAAAATCGTTGAGCAAGGGTAAAGCCAAAAGTATAAGAGCCACCGAAAGCACCATAGCCAGAAAAGAAAGCACCACCGACTCATTCAAAAACTGAACAATCAAATGCTTCTTATAGGCTCCCACCACCTTTCGTACTCCCACTTCTTTGGCCCTTTTTACCGAACGCGCAGTGGCAAGGTTCATAAAATTAATGCAGGCAATAAGCAGTATGAACAGACCAATGAGGGCGAATATCCTCACATTGTTTATGTTGCCTCCCGGAGCAAACTCTGCCCTAAAACTGCTCTTCAGGTGAATATCCTTCAGCGGCATTAGATAGTACTCTTGCCTATAGCCCGAACTCTCTTCCTGATCCAGTATATACTTGGCAGAAATGCGTTTTATTTTATTCTCCAAATCCTCAGGGTCTGTCCCTTTTTGGGTTTCCAAATACACATAAGTGCTAAAATTCCACCAGTTGTTTTCAGAGGTTCTATTGGTAGCTCTTAGAGTTTCAAAAGAGGCTAGCACATGGAACTTTAGATGAGAGTTGTGAGGAATTGGAGCCAAAATACCTTTAACTGTAAGTTGGGTGTTAAAGTCGGGGAGGCTCAACACCTTGCCCATAGGATCGGTACTGCCAAAATACTTCTGAGCTATGTGCTCTGAGATCACTACCGCAAAGGGTTCATTGAGAGCCGTGCGAGAATCGCCCTTTAACAAAGGAAAATCGAAAACGCTGAATACAGCAGAGTCGGCATATACTACCTCTTCGTAGAACCGCTCCACACCTTCCGGCCGCTCAACCACCACATTCTGGCTCTTTCTAAATCTTACTGCTTTTAACACTTCCGGGTAATCTTTGACAAAATACTGCGGCACCCAGTCTGACATAACCGCCCACTTTTCAGTACCTCCATTGTTAGGAAGTGAGTATTCACAGGCAACCCGGAAAATACGGTCTGCTTTGGTATGTTGGCTATCAAAAGTCAGTTCATCCTGCACATAGAGGTATATGAGAAATGAACAGGTAATACCAATGGTAAGCCCAAAAATATTTAAGAAAGAGTAGGCCCTGTTTTTAAGCAGTGACCTGAAAGCAATTTTTAAGTAGTTTGTAAGCATACGGCTCCGGGTTTGAGAGAAACATATGCTTAAAAGACTGGCGAAGGGTGAATTCGTTACACTACGAACTAAAAGAATGGATATTAAAACCTTGAACCACCGTAGCTCAAAGCCACTTCCAGCACGGTAGTGAAAAAAGAAAGCTGTCTAAAAGATTTCTCATTTTTTACTCCAGAGATTCTGGTTAGTCTCCACTACTTAGGGAGTAAATGAGAAGTGCCTTCCAGACAGCTTCGTGTATTTCGAATTATTTATCTTATCCGTTCATTGAAATCAGGAACTCGTTGTTGTCGCGAGTACCTTTCATTCTGTCGAGCAAGAACTCCATGGCTTCTACAGAGTTCATGTCGGCCATAAACTTGCGAAGTATCCATACGCGTTGCAATTCTTCTTTGCTCATGAGCAGATCTTCTCTTCTGGTACCCGATGCCGGAACATCGATAGCCGGGTATACTCGTTTGTTCGCCAGTTTTCTATCGAGCTGAAGTTCCATGTTACCGGTACCCTTGAATTCTTCAAAGATCACCTCATCCATTTTTGAACCAGTCTCAATAAGTGCAGTGGCTATGATAGATAGCGAGCCACCATTTTCTACATTTCTGGCTGCTCCGAAGAAACGCTTAGGCTTGTGCAATGCGTTGGCATCTACACCACCGGAAAGAATTTTTCCTGAAGAAGGCACCACAGTATTGTAAGCACGAGCCAGGCGGGTAATGGAGTCGAGTAGAATAACTACATCATGTCCACACTCTACCATACGCTTAGCCTTTTCCAGTACTATGTTCGACACCTTCACGTGTCTCTCGGCCTGCTCATCGAAAGTAGAAGATATTACCTCTGCTTTCACGCTTCTGGCCATATCTGTTACTTCTTCCGGACGCTCATCAATAAGCAAAATAATGAGGTAGCACTCCGGGTGATTTTCTGCTATAGCATTGGCTATCTCCTTCAGCAATACGGTTTTACCCGTTTTGGGCTGAGCCACAATCATTCCCCTTTGTCCTTTACCAATTGGAGCAAACATGTCCAAAATACGGGTAGACATAAGGCTTGGCTTGGTGCTCAACTTAAGCTGTTCTTCAGGGAAAAGTGGAGTCAGGTATTCAAACGGTACTCTGTCTCTGATTTCCTCTGTGGTTTTTCCGTTTACAGACTCAACACGCAGTAAGGCAAAATACTTTTCACCTTCTTTTGGTGGTCTAATCTGTCCTTTCACCGTATCACCGGTTTTCAGGCCAAACAGCTTAATTTGGGAAGGAGAAACATAAATATCATCCGGGCTGGCCAGGTAGTTATAATCTGAAGACCTGAGAAAACCGTAGCCATCCTGCATCATTTCGAGTACACCTTCATTTTCAATCAGGCCATCAAAATCTTTAATGTTTTGATTGTACTCTTGCTTTTTGCGCTTGTTTTCTTTTTTCTCTGAACGTTCCGTTTTTTCGTTCTGCTCGGTTTTCTCTGCTTTTTCAGGCTGGTTTTCAGCACTCTTCTCTTTCGAAACCTCTTTCTTTTCCTCGGTAGGAGCTTCCTCTTTCGGGTTGCTGGCTGCGGCAGTATCCGTCACATTTTCTCTGCGTGGCCTTCTGCCAGACTTGTTGTCCGACTTGGGTCGCCTTTCGCGCGGCTCTGGTTTAGATTCCTTTTCTTGTGTGGTTTTCTCATCTTTAGGGGAGTCGGCTCCGGTGTCGGAGTCTGCCTTCTTGGGCAGTTTTTCGTCTGGTGTAATCGCCTGCTGATCGAGGATAGCGTAGATGAGATCTTGCTTGTTCAGCTTTTTGAAGTTCTTTACACCAAGATTTTCAGCAATTTCTTTCAGCTCTGAAAGAAGTCTGAGCTTCAGTTCTTCGATGTTATACATAAATGAATTTATTGGGAACCCTCGAATCTGAGGATTTTAAAAATGATTTCGGTTAAATGATTTGTAGTTAGAGATGATTGTTGGAAAGCATCCGATCATCTAAGGACAACGCAATATTAGACCAAACATTTAAACTCTCAAAATTTAGCCATTGTTTTTATTCGTTTTGCAGCTTTTATGGCCGTTTTTGGGCTTTTTATTCAGGCGAAATAGATAATTTAGCGCCCAAATTCAAAAAACTAATGCTTCAGGTAAATAACATTCTTGCTGAAAAAGAGAAATATGTGGCCGGCCTTAAGAAAAGGAACATCAATAACGCCACAGCCTTGTTGAACGAAGTGATTCAGTTAGACGAATCGCGCAAAAAGACACAGCAGGAATTAGACTCCAATTTGGCCGAAGCCAATACCATAGCCAAACAAATTGGGGCGCTTATGAAGCAAGGCAGAAGAGAAGAAGCAGAACAAATAAAAACACGTACTGCAGAACTCAAGCAACTGAACAAGGAACTTGCCGATCGGCTGAATGAAATTCAGTCGGAACTCACTCATAAGTTATACAACATTCCAAACGTACCGCACGAATCGGTTCCTGCCGGTACTTCGGCCGATGACAATGAGGAGATTAAAAAGGCAGGCGAAATTCCGCAATTGCACGGACAGGCAGTTCCCCATTGGGATCTCATTAAAAAATACGACATCATAGACTTTGACCTGGGGGTAAAAATTGCCGGTGCGGGTTTTCCTGTATACAAGGGCAAGGGTGCCCGTTTACAAAGAGCCCTGGTCAATTATTTTCTCGATGAGGCTGTAAAAGCAGGCTATGCCGAAGTGCAACCACCCATAGTGGTAAATGAAGCCAGCGGATACGGCACCGGCCAGTTGCCCGACAAAGAAGGACAGATGTATCATGTACAGGCCGAAAACCTATATCTGATTCCAACGGCAGAAGTGCCCATTACCAACCTTTACCGCGATGTGATTTTAAACGAAAGCGAATTACCGGTGAAGAACGTTGGTTTTACACCCTGCTTTAGGCGAGAAGCCGGTAGCTGGGGGGCACATGTAAGGGGCTTGAACCGACTACACCAGTTCGACAAGGTAGAAATTGTTCAGATTAGAAAACCTGAGGAGTCTTATCAGGCGCTGAACGAAATGTGTGCACATGTAGAGCACCTACTGAATAGTCTCAACCTGCCATACCGAATACTGAAACTTTGTGGAGGCGATATGGGCTTTACCTCTGCTCTAACATATGACTTTGAGGTATACTCAGCCGCTCAGGAAAAATGGTTGGAAGTTAGCTCTGTGTCTAACTTTGAAACTTATCAGGCCAACCGTCTTAAACTGCGCTACAAAGACGAAAGCAAAAAGTCGATTCTTTTGCACACCTTAAATGGTAGTGCCATGGCTCTGCCGAGAGTTATGGCAGCCATTTTGGAAAATAACCAAGATGAAAATGGCATTGCCATTCCGGAGGTTCTGCATATGTACACCGGTTTCGAACGAATTTAATGACACCATAAAAACTCATGAAAAGCAGGTCTTTATATATAAGGACCTGCTTTTTTATACCCTCCCACTTGCAAAGCCTCGTCAACCATAAAGAGTCGTTTGGCTAGGAGGCCTCAAACTCATGGCTTAACTTGCCTCTATGAAAATTCGAAAAGGTGTAAAATCAGACCTGCCATCTGTACTTGAGCTAATAAAAGAACTAGCCGTTTATGAAAAGGCGCTTCATGAAGTAGAAATAACCCTTGAACAACTGGAAGAAGACGGTTTTGGAGAAGAGCCGGTTTTCCAATTTTTAGTGGCAACGGAAAATGAACAAATTGTGGGCCTGGCACTTTACTACTTTCGTTATTCTACCTGGAAGGGCAAAGCCATATACCTGGAAGATCTGGTGGTTAAAGAATCGCACCGTGGAAAGGGCTATGGTCAAAAGCTTCTCGATGCCATTGTGGAAGAAGCTCGACAAACCGGATCGAAGCAAGTCAGGTGGCAAGTGCTGGACTGGAACGAACCAGCCATTAACTTCTACAAAAAGCTAGGCGCTCACTTAGACGGTGAGTGGATTAACTGCACGCTCACTGCCAAACAAATAGCCAACTATTAAACCGTTTCGAGCAAGGTTCTAAAGGCCGCAAACTGATTAGGGAACTGTAAGTGGTGCTTCTGCTGAAGTTCAGGGGCAAACATTGACAGATACATCTGTACGTTGTTCATGTGCTCAGCAAAGTATTGAATACTGTAAGAAGAAGATTCCGGATCGTCCGTATTGAGCACCTTAAAGAACTTATGATCTAAAAACTGGTTGGTAGCCAGCACTTCCGGTATGTGAATGTCTTTCATCCATTTTACCCACTCCTTCTCCACTTTTTTATCGATCGCTACTGTAACGTTATATAGAATCATTTTTTGTCCTTTGGCCTCAAAATTAACCTTTATTTTTGAGCAAACATTTTTTAAGCCAACCGAGTTTCTCTCCCTATGCTTGCCAAGATAGACCAACTTCCTTTTGTCAATCAAAAAAATGCCTTGTGGCTTTTGGTGGCCATGCACCTGGCCGGTGCAGTAGGACTATACTTTCAAGGCACACAATCGCTTTTCCAGAGCCTTACCCCTTTCAATCTGCTGGCTACGGCTGCCATTGTGCTCCACTTCGAAGAACAAAAGAAAAGGGGCTACTTCCTGTTCATAATTCTCACCTTTGGAATTGGCTTTTTTGCCGAGGTTGTGGGCGTAAAAACAGGCCTATTATTCGGCCACTACACATACGGAAACACTCTGGGCTGGAAATTGCTGGACGTTCCCCTTGCCATTGGATTAAACTGGGTGGTGCTGGTATACTGTGCAGGCATGCTGTCCAAAAAGCTCACCAAGTCGCTGCATGTGGCGGCACTGCTCGGAGCCCTTATAATGACTCTGCTAGACCTACTCATAGAACCTGTGGCCATTACCTACGACTTCTGGCAATGGAAAGGCAGCGAAATTCCAATGACCAACTACGTGGGCTGGTTTGTGCTGAGCCTTGGGCTTCAATACCTCTTTAATTTTCTTGCTCCCCGGTCAAACAATCCTCTGGCTATTAAGCTTTTATTTATACTAGCCGGTTTCTTTGCCGTGCTCAATTTAATTTGAAGGGTTTAAAACAATTGATTATACATAGAGTTTGAAAAGCAAATGTGGAACGCAGTTCTATGGACATTAATGGGTTTTTGTTTGATGGAAGCCTTTTCATGGGTAATTCATAAATATTTGATGCACGGTGTACTTTGGAATATTCACAAAACTCACCACACCCATGGCAAAGGATTCTTTGAACTCAACGATGTGTTTACTTGCATCTTCGGAGGTACGGCCATTGCGCTCATTCTTCTGGGAGTAGAACAACTAGACTATCGTTTTTGGATTGGCTGCGGTATTAGTCTTTATGGAATGTCGTACTTTTTGCTTCACGATGTACTTATACATCGAAGGTTAAAATGGTTCGACAAACCCAAAAACAAATACCTCAAAGCTATAGCAGAAGCCCATAAGGCCCATCATCAAACACAGAAAGAAAATGCTGTGTCTTTCGGCTTATTTGTCGTGCCGAGAAGGTTTTTGAAGGAAGAAGGAAATAAAGAGTAGGGGATTGGCAAATTATTCGATTAAAGATTTAGAACACCTTTCGGGAATTAAAGCGCATACGCTCAGAATTTGGGAGCAACGATATGGGCTCATCAACCCGAAAAGAACAGATACAAATATCAGATTTTACGATCAGGACGATCTGAAATTGATATTGAACGTGTCTTTGTTGAAAGATAACGGATTCAAAATTTCCAAAATCGCTCAAATGAGCAAAGAGGAGATGCATGAAACCGTCTTGGAAATTGCCGACAAGGCCACCAGCTTTGCCGATCAGATTTATGGCCTCACTCTGGCCATGATAGACCTTGACGAACAACGGTTCGAAAAAATAATTTCATCCAATACACTTAAAATTGGTTTTGAGCGCACCATGCTCAATATAATCTATCCATTCCTCACCAAAATAGGAATCATGTGGATTACCGATTCCATCAACCCGGCTCAAGAGCACTTTATTTCTAATCTCATTCGGCAAAAAGTAATCGTAGCCATAGACGGGCAATACGAAACCTTTGATGAAGAAGCCAAGAAGTATATGCTCTTTCTCCCGGAAGGCGAACTGCATGAACTAAGTCTTTTGTTTGCCAACTACCTTATTCGTGCTCGAGGCAATCGCGTGGTCTACCTGGGTCAAAATATGCCCTTCCAAGATTTACAAGTGGCCTTCAACGCCTATAAACCTGACTACCTTCTCACCATTATGACCACCAAAGACCGAAACATATCTACGGAAGAATACCTGGCCAATCTGGCCGATAATTTTTCCGATACCCCCATATTGGTGGCCGGCAGCCAGGTAATTGGACAAGATTTGGAATTGAAAGAAAATATTGTTCAGATAGCCAATCCCAATCATTTGCTTGAATTCATAGAAGAGCAGCAGGGACACTCAGTTAGCCGATAGTTTCTCCAATATTTTTAGAGGGTTACCTAGTTAAATCGTATAACATACGTTTAGACATTATTTGTGTCTTCACAAACGGTTCTTATAAGACGCTCTTAAGTCAAAGCTTGTAACTCATGTTGTTGGTTTACTTCTATGAGATAGATACCACCCCTTTAGTAAAAGTTTTGAGTTACCTCAATCTTTAACACTTCCCTACACCGTATATAAACTGTGGCACTCAGGATGTAAAGTGCGGCTTACGGCATTCTAAAAATATTTATATGTACATACCCTTAAACACAAAGTGTTTAATGATTCATGGCAATACTGAACCAAATTTTAATCAAAACGAGTGTAACGTATTTTTTTGTTTAACGTTTGAAATAAATATTTCCACAAAATATACTTGACTTTTGTTTAACGTTTTACAATATTTGTTCAACATTAACGCAAACACTATGACTGCTCTGGAATATAGTTACACCATTGCGCAAATGACCAAGTCCTTAAAACCATTTGCACTAAAGCTCACAAAGGATTCTGAAGATGCGAACGACTTGCTTCAGGAAACACTCATGAAGGCCTACAAGAACAGGGAGAAATTTTCTGAAGGCACCAATCTGAAGGCATGGTTATATACCATCATGAAAAACACCTTTATTACCAATTACCAACGAATGGTAAGAAGAGGCACCTTTATTGACACTACCGACAATCTTCATTTTATTAACTCCAGCAATACTAAAATTGAAAATGGAGCCTACGGAAATTTTGCACTGAAAGACATTAACCATGCGATAGATTCGCTGGACGATGTGTATAAAACTCCTTTTATGATGTATTTCAGAGGGTTTAAGTATCATGAGATTGCCGATAGACTCGAAATTCCTATTGGTACGGTAAAGAATAGAATTCATATTGCCAGAAAGCAATTGAAAGAAAAACTTAGAACATATAGAGGCTAGTGCTAGTTTAGCCTAAATGAATCGGAAAAAGGCACTGGTTATAGGTTCTGGTTTTGCCGGACTGTCTGCCGCCATTAATCTGGCCGACAAAGGTTTTAATGTTACTATTCTAGAAAAAAATAACTCCATTGGAGGAAGAGCCCGACAATTTACCGAGTCGGGCTTTACTTTTGATATGGGCCCCAGTTGGTACTGGATGCCCGATGTGTTCGAGTCCTTCTTCAATCGGTTTGGCAAGTCAGTTTCCGATTATTACGAGCTGGTAAGACTCGACCCTTCCTACCAGGTAATTTACGAAGGTGGTCAAGCCATGCCTATACCTGCAAAAATGGACGCGCTTAAAAAATTGTTCGACTCTCTGGAAGAAGGTGCGGGAGATCGGCTGGAAGCATTTCTGAGGCAGGCGGCCTATAAGTACGAAGTGGGAATTAACCAACTGGTATACAAACCGGGCCGATCGTTGAAAGAATTTGCCAGCTTGAAACTACTTTTTGATGTGGTAAGAATGGATGTGTTTCAGTCCATGGCCCGGCATGTCAGAAAATACTTTAAGCATCCAAAGTTGGTTCAGCTTATGGAGTTTCCGGTACTCTTCTTAGGTGCTTTACCGCAAAATACTCCTGCGCTCTACAGCCTGATGAACTATGCCGACATGGCCTTAGGCACATGGTACCCAAAAGGTGGTATGTATAAGATTGTGGAAGCCCTGAGCAGCTTAGCCTCCGAACTTGGTGTTGAAATAAAAACCGATCATGAGGTGACCTCCATTGTTAGTCACGGACAAAAAATAACTCATGTAGAAACCAACAAAGGTAATTTTCAGGCAGACGTGGTTGTTGCCGGGGCAGACTATCACCATGTAGATACTCAACTGCTCAACGACTCCACAAGAAATTACTCCGATAAGTACTGGGACAAGCGTGTTCTGGCTCCATCCTCTTTACTCTACTATATTGGGCTCGACAAAAAGCTCGAAGGGCTTTTGCACCACAACCTTTTTTTCGATACGGATTTCGCTCCCCACGCCCATCACATATACACCAACCCACAGTGGCCAGAAAAACCACTGTTCTATGCTTCGGTTACTTCTAAAACCGATGAAACCGTTGCCCCGGAAGGCTGTGAAAACTTGTTTCTCCTTATTCCCGTAGCCCCCGGGCTGCAAGACACCGACACCATAAGGGAGCACTATTTTGAACTAATCCTGAAACGAATGGAAGACTACTGTGGCCAAACCTTAGCCGAGCACATCGTTTATAAGAGGAGCTTTGCCCATACCGACTTTGTAAACGACTACCACTCCTTCAAAGGCAATGCTTATGGACTGGCCAATACGTTGCGGCAGACGGCCATATTAAAACCGGCACTCAAAAATAAACACCTCAAGAATCTTTACTACACCGGTCAGCTAACAGTACCCGGTCCCGGAGTACCTCCCAGCCTGATTTCAGGAATTGTAGTAGCCAATGAGGTGGCCAAAGATTTTTCATAAACCTCTTACCTCATATTTAGTTATCTTTAATTATGAAGCTATTTGATCAAACCACACTGGAGTGCAGCAAGCTGATTACTCAGCGCTACAGCACTTCGTTTACCCTGGGCATTAGAACCCTGCACAAAAAGCTCCACTTTCCTATTTATGCCATTTATGGCTTTGTGAGGTATGCCGATGAAATAGTGGATACTTTTCACTCTAAAGATAAACTGGCCCTACTAGATAAATTCGAGCATGATACCTTTGAGGCCATTTCTGAAAAGATAAGTCTAAACCCAGTGTTACATGCCTTTCAGTTGGTTGTGAACCAATACCAAATAGACCATCAGCTCATTAAAGCCTTTTTGCATTCTATGCGTCTGGATCTTAGCGAAACAAGTTACAATCAGGAAGGCTACGAAGAATACATTTATGGTTCTGCCGAAGTAGTTGGACTCATGTGTCTGAAAGTATTTTGCAATGGCAACAATCACCTGTATGAGGAGTTGGTACCCCCCGCCAAAAAATTGGGAGCAGCATTTCAGAAGGTTAATTTTATTCGCGATATCAAAAGCGACTATGAAGAACGTGGTCGCGTTTACTTTCCGGGAGTCAACTTTAACGACTTTAGCCTATCGGCCAAAGAAGCCATAGAAGCAGACATTCAACACGATTTTGACGAGGCGCTGGCGGGAATCAGAAAGCTACCCGCAGAAGCAAGGCTTGGGGTTTACCTGGCCTATAGATATTACCTTAAACTCTTCAAGAAAATAAAAGCCTGTCCTCCGCAGCGCATTAAGGAAGAGCGAATTCGCATACCCGACACCCGCAAGCTTACCATGCTACTGGGCATATATTTCAGGCACCGCATTCACGCCATCTAGGCCCTACAAAAAAATCTTTCTTAAGCACCCCACATTTTCAAACATAAGAACCCCTTCTAAGTTTATGTATTATGTTCAACCTCAGCGTGGATATAGACATTAATTCCGGCTTCTGCTTTGGGGTAGTGTATGCCATAGAAATGGCCGAAGAAATTCTGGATGAAGAAGGTCAACTCTACTGTCTGGGCGACATTGTTCATAACGATGAAGAGGTAAAACGATTAGAGCAAAAGGGGCTTCGGATTATAGACCATACGCAGCTACGATCGTTGCGAAATGCCAAAGTACTTATCCGCGCTCACGGAGAACCCCCAAGCACTTACCAACTGGCCATGCAAAACAATCTTGAGCTCATCGATGCATCGTGCCCGGTAGTACTCAAGCTTCAAAACCGAATTAAAACCAGCTACGACAAGGAGGAAAAAATTTATATCTACGGTAAGCATGGTCATGCTGAAGTAGTAGGGCTTCTAGGCCAGACCAACAACGAGGCAGTGGTTTTTCAAGACCTGGAAGAACTAGACTTAGCAGCACTCCCAAAGGAGATTACCCTCTATTCTCAGACCACTAAAAGTACCCATAAGTTTTACGAGATAAATCAGGTGCTTGAAACCAATGGTATAGCCGTGAAATCCAACGACACCATTTGCCGGCAGGTTTCTAACCGCGACAAAGAGCTACGGGAGTTTGCCAAAAAATTCGATGTAATTGTATTTGTGAGTGGCACCAAATCTTCCAACGGAAAGGTTTTGTATAAGATATGTGCCGAGCAAAACCAGCGTACCCACTTTGTATCGTCAATAAGCGATGTAAAAACCGAGTGGTTTGCTCAAAACGAGACTGTAGGAATTTGCGGAGCCACCTCTACCCCCATGTGGCTTATGGAAGAGGTTAAAAACCACTTAGAAAAGCTATAATTACTAACTTTAGGTTATGGTCACACCCAAAAGCAATAGGGGCATATACGTGGCGCTAATCATTATAGCGCTTTGGTTTGGTGTGCTGACCTGGGCTTTGCAACAACCGGTAAATTCACGTGCACTCATCACCTATTTGCTGATAGCCATTCTCACACATCTCTATACCGGCCTTTTTATTACAGCCCATGATGCCATGCACGGAACAGTGGCCAAAAACAGTAGAATAAATCACTTTATTGGTCACCTTAGTGCGTTACTGTTTAGCTATAATTTCTACAACAGACTGTTTCCAAAACACCACTTACACCACCGACATGTAGCTACAGACCAAGACCCTGATTACCACAGGGGAGGTTTTCTTGCCTGGTACTTCAGCTTTTTGAGGCAATACATTTCGTGGCAACAGATTGTACTCATGGCTATTTCGTTCAATGTACTAAAGCTATGGATTCCTGCCGAAAGGCTGATAGTATACTGGATGCTCCCGGCTGTGCTTTCCACCTTACAGCTTTTCTACTTTGGCACCTACCTGCCCCACCGGGGTGAACACGCTCCCGAAAACCCTCACAAATCGGGAAGTCAGCGACTAAACCATGTGTGGGCGTTTATTAGCTGTTATTTTTTTGGCTATCATTATGAACACCATGCTTCACCCGGCACACCTTGGTGGATGCTCTGGAAGGTTAAAGAAAACTATGCGGCCAGGCAAAAATAAAAGGCTGTCTCAAAGCCTGCCTATGCTATATCTCTATGAGCCTTTGCATATAACAGTCTTTAAAACAGCCCCTTGAATTTAAGAAAAGCCTTTTAGTGTCTATCGTCTTTATCGATAGCTCCATCGACTAAATTGATGGTACGCTTGCCATAGGCGGCATTCTCTTTGGAGTGGGTCACCTGAACAATAGTCATTCCCTCCTGATTGAGCTTTTGAAAAAGCTTCATGATTTCTTCTGCCTGATCGGAATGTAAGTTTCCGGTGGGCTCATCGGCCAAAAGCAATTTAGGTTGCCCAATGAGGGCTCTTGCCACCCCTACCAACTGCTGCTGACCACCGGAAAGCTGCTCCGGAAAGAGGTCTTTCTTGGCAACCATTTGAAAGCGATCGAGCATTTCGGCCACCAAGCTTTTACGCTCCTTGCTCTTTACTCCTTTGTATAAGAGCGGGGTTTCAATGTTTTCGTAAACAGTGAGTTCGTCAATAAGGTGATAGGCCTGAAAGACAAATCCAATATGATGCTTATGTAAATCGCTACGCTTGCGCTCCTTCATGCGGTGAATAGGTTCATCGAAGAAGTAATACTCTCCCTGTGATGGCTCATCCAACATTCCAATAATGTTCATAAGAGTGGACTTACCCGCCCCAGAAGGGCCCATTATGGTTACAAATTCACCTTGTTCTATATCTAAATCTATGCCTTTAAGTATGAAGGTTCTCTGGTATTTTGAATCAACGAACTTGTCGATGTCGCGAAGTTTTATCATCTGATTAGTTTAAGTTTTGACCTAATGGGTTTAACAATTGATATGCCAATAGCGAATATATTGATTTTAGCCATTTGGCAGCTTCATCAGCTCTACAAAGTGTACAATATCGGCCACATTTGTTCATTATTGACACGCTATTCTGACCGAAGAGCCCGAACAGGATTTGAGCGCGCGGCCTGATAGGTTTTATAACTTACGGTGAGCAGAGCAATACACATAGCCACCAGACCTGCCAACAAAAAAGTAATTATCGAAGGCGTTATAGCAAAAGCGAAATTCTGCAACCACCAACCGGTTAGGTAGTATGCCGCAGGCGCAGCAATAACAAAAGCCACAACAATGAGCAAAGCAAAATCGCGCGATAGCAGGTACAACACCTGTCCAATTGAGGCTCCTAACACTTTTCGTACACCAATCTCTTTTATGCGTTGTTCGGTGCTGTAGGAGGCCAAGCCAAACAACCCCAGGCAAGCTATTCCAATGGCTAGGGCGGCAAAGAAAATCACCAATTGCCCCAGCTCTTTCTCATTTTCATAGTACGTATTCAGGTCATCGGCCAGAAACGAATATTCGAAAGGTTGGGAAGGAGCCATGGATGACCAAACCGACCGAACGTGTTCGATTACCTGACCAGAGGCCTCTGGCCTGAGTTTTACAAAAACGTACTGAAAATTGGGAAAGAAATAAGCGTAAAAGCAAGACTCCGTACCTCTTTGCAAGGGTTCAAAATTAATATCATCGATTACTCCAATGATCTGTTTACGCTGCCACTGACCACCAAAATTTTGCACATCGATAAACCTTCCCACAGCATCATTCTCCATATTGAGCTCTCGCGAAGCTCTTTTATTGATAATAATAGCCTCTGTTGAATCGGTTGGAATGGACGGATCGAAATTGCGGCCTTCCAGAAGCTCTATCTCCATTACTTCAAGGTAGTTAAGGTCAATATTGATACCGGCCAGATTGAGTCCATCAACTTCTTCCGAAACCGTTTCTGATTTCACAAAAACTATAGGCCGAAGGCCACCGGGCTTAGAAAAAGTGGCCGTAACGGCCTCCACATCGGGACTTTTAATTAGTTCATTCTTAAATGCCTCAAGCTTTGGGGTAATAGCCTGGTTGGTATTGGAAACCATTAGCACATGTTCTTTCTGAAAACCCAAAGGTTTACTTGTAAGGAAGTTGAGTTGTTTGTAAACGATGGCCGTACCAATAATCATGACAATGGAAATAACAAACTGAAATACGACCAGTGCTTTTCTAAAAAAGCCGGAGCTGCCCATGCCCGGAACAAGCTTACCCTTGAGTACTACTACGGGCTTAAAAGCTGAGAGAAAAAGGGCCGGATAGCTCCCTGAACCCAGACCAATAATGAGCACTATGGCCACTAAAATTAACACTACCTCCGGTTGATAGAGCATATCCGTACTAACCGGCCTGTTAACCAAATTGGCAAACCAGCCCAGTAACAGCCCTACAATGAGCAGAGACAAGAGCGCGGAGATCACTGAAAGAACAAGCGACTCGCCCAAAAACTGAGCGATAAGCTGTTTTTTATAGGCTCCTAAAACTTTTCTTATACCTACCTCCTGGGCTCTTCGGGCCGACCGGGCCGTTGCCAGATTCATATAGTTGATTCCGGCAATGATGAGCACAAACAAGCCTACGGCCGAAAATATATAGACAAAATCCATGCTGCCATTCACAGCAATCTCATTGCGCAAGTTGGAGCTGAGATGAATATCTTCCAGAGCCGTAAAATCAGGGTTAAACATGTGCTGCCTGGCCTCCTCCACATTGGCTATCTTCAGCTCTTCTAGTTTATTAGAAACGATTGTGACGTCTTCTGGCCTGGCAAGTCTTATGTAAGAATAGAACCCATCATTACCCCAACTATTGAGTATGTTGCCATTGTTCATTTGGCGAAGGGTAAGATTGGAAAACACCATATCCAACTGAATATGAGTATTACCCGGAAGATTCTTTAGTATACCCGATACTTCATATTCTGTCTCATTTTGGCCTTTTACTTTCAGAGTTCTCCCTACAGCCTGAGTAGTGCCGAAATACCTTATGGCGGCCGCCTCCGTGAGTACCACTCGGTTGGGAGCATTGAGTACATCGGCCGGTCTTCCCTGTTGCAGCTCAAAATTGAAAAACTCCAGAAAGTTCGGGTCGGCAAAGAAGGAATCATCTTCCTTAAAAAGCTCAGTTCCTACTTCAATAACTAATTGCTGACCTCCTCCACTTAAACGTGTAAAATCCAACACTTCCGGCAACTGACTGGTAAGGGCAGGTGCTACGGCCGAAGGGCAAGTAGGATACTTGTAGTTACCACTGCTTAGCCTTAATTCATTGTTTATTCGGTAAATGCTGTCTGAATGACTATGGAATTTATCAAAGCTAAGCTTAAACCGAACAATTAGGAGAATGAATAAGAAGGAGGAAATACCGAGAGTAAGTCCAAAAATATTGACCCCGGCATAACCCGGGTGCTTGCGTATGGTACGCAAGGCTACCAGAAAATAACTCTTTAACATGAACCTATTTAGCCAGTAAGTTCAAGAAAATCAAGCTAAAAGGTATAGAAGCCGGTTTGTTCTTGTGGAGGAAAGAGAAGCATGGCACATACAAAGGCTATGATTGAAATAACAAAGCCAATCATAAAAAAGGTATAGCATGCCCGTAGCAATTTGTACTTCTTACCCAGCACCACACCCAAAAAATAAATGTCTTTGATAAAGCTACCATAGAGGTAATCTCCATCCTTCATCATTTCGCGCATACCCCACTCGTATCGATCCAGATCCATCTTATGAAAGTTACCAAAGAAAAGAAGGTTAGTACGCTTGCTCAAAACCTCTGCATCGGTAAAAACACCTGAAGATACATTTGGCCGTGTAGCCAAAATGGCCAATACTATGGTGGTAAGACAAACCACAATAAGCACAATGGTAGGAATTACCAGGTTCGGATATTCATATAGTTTTCTGATGAGTACTGAAACCACCACCGACAGAATAATGGTATTGACTGAAATCATGATATTGGCCTTATTATCGGCCATAGCGCTCAATTCCAAATGGTTTTTAGAGGTGGTTCTAAACATCGTTTCAATACCCCTATCCGGCTTTTGTTCGGTCTTCTTCTCCAGTTTAGCCAGCTTTTTTTCGAGCTTCTTCACATACTTACTGTCAGACTCTCCCTTTTTGGCTTTCTTTATCTGTTGCAGGTTTTCTTCTTTTATGGGTTGCAGGTGTTTTTTGGCAAATTCAGTAAAATACTCATGGTCTTTGAAGAAGTTGTAATTCATCTCGTTCCACAAAGAAGGGTCAATCTCTTTGTCTTTTACGTGTTCAATCTCCCGGTGCATACGCTCCGACATCATTTCATAGTCAGTACAAGCCAAATGGTGCAAATCGGCATCACAAAGCACTTCTTCCATTAGGTTTTTAGGAGATTGAGGAATGCGTGTGGCCATTATACAGCCCTCAATAGCCTCTATTCTTGCAGCCTCTACCTTCTCTTTTTCCAAAAATGAGCGAGCCAACTTGGCACTGGTGGCTTCGTGGTAATCGCAGCCATGCGTATACCCCACATCATGAAACCAGGCAGCAATGGTTACCGTCTCCAGCTCCTTCTCATTCAGCCCTGACTCACGCCCAATCATTCGGGCGGCATCTACCACTCGTTCGGTATGATTGTAGTTATGATAAACAAACTTTTCAGGAAGCTCTCTTTCGAGCAACTCCTTACAATACGATTGAACTTTAGCTATGAGCGATTCTGCCACTTTTTCGGATTATGAACTAAATATATGTGCTCTGTCTGAATTTACCTGAAAATCAACACTTATTAGGAATGATCAAAAGCTTATTTTTGTTCCATCGTCATGCCAACTAAACTCTGCTTTGTCATTCTCCTTTTCCTAAGTTTGGGAACCTCCATTTGGGCTCAAAAACATCAAAAACCACCCTATTCCTTAGATTCCCCAACAGCCGTATACAGGCTCCCAGACTATTTGGAAGAGGTTTCCGGACTCACCTACTATGCCCCGGGTCAACTTGCTATGCACAACGATGAGAATGGCAGAATGTATGTGTTTGACCTGGAAAAAAGAAAAGTTGTACAACGTGTGCGTTTTGGAGGTGATGGCGATTTTGAAGGAATTGAGCGCATAGGAGATCACATTTATGTGATTAAAAGCAATGGCAAACTATACCGTTTTCATGTGGGCTTAGAAGGGGTTGTGGAAGAAATAAGCACTCCTTTTCATGTAGGCAATAATGTAGAAGGCTTGGGCTACGATGCCCAAAAACATTTGCTACTCATTGCCTTAAAAGACGATGGCGATGTGGATAAAGTAAAAGTGAAAGGGAAGGCTATTTACGGCTTCGATCTAAAGGAGGAGAAGTTCATCAAGCTCCCTATTTATTCGGTGAGTCATAAGCAACTAGAACAGGTAGTGGGCAAAGACTTTAAGTTTCATCCTTCGGGCATAGCCATTCACCCACTCACCGGAGAGGCTTATGTACTCTCTGCACACAAAAGGGCACTTATGGTCTTTGGCACAGATGGAAAACCCAAGAATCTAACGGAACTGAAAAGAAGTCTTTTCCCTCAACCGGAAGGAATTGCCTTTGCCCCCAATGGCGACTTGTTCATTTCCAATGAAGTTGAAGGCGATGGAGGCACGTTACTTTGGTTTAAACTGAATAACGGCAATTAATGCAGGGCCTCTTTTGGCTGTAAAAGTTAATAAGACCTGTTTATCTTTAAATTAGCGCAGCCAATAGAACCTTTAGATGTACATTTCTGTTGCCACCAAAACAAAATTCATGTCGAGGCCACTGCTCATTCTATTTTTTTTGCTCGCTGGTTTTACCGCCAGTGCTTTTCAAAGTCAACCTCCACGATATTCCTTATTTCTAATTGGCGATGCCGGAGAACCATATGAAAACCCGGTACTCACCTTGCTCAGGCAAGAGCTAACGGCAGCAGGAGAAAATGCCGGAGTAGTTTTTCTGGGCGATAACATATACCCAAAGGGCATGCCTCCGGCCGACCATCCGCTTCGTGCCGAAGCGGAGAAGGCCATTGATGGACAAATTGACGCTGTAAAGGGCTTTGCAGGCACAACCATCTTTATTCCCGGCAACCACGATTGGGCTCAGGGAAAAGATTATGGGTTGGAATGGCTTAAAATTCAGCAGCGGTATGTAGAAAAGGCGCTTAACAACACCAATATCTGGCTGCCTCCCAATGGTTGCCCCGGCCCTGTAGAGATTAATCTCTCCGAGGGCATTACACTTGTAGCCATAGACACTCAGTGGTTTCTTCATAAGGGCAAAAAGCCCGAAAACAGCAACGACTGTGGCGTATCGTCTTTGGCCGAGGCCGGAGAACAACTTCAGGATATTATTAGGAGAAATACTCACAAGAAGCTGGTGGTGGTCTCTCATCACCCTATGTATACCTATGGTATTCATGGAGGAGTGTTCAGCCTTAAAGACCACCTATTTCCGCTTACGGCCTCCAAACGACTCAAGAATTTTTACCTCCCCTTACCGGGGCTGGGCTCAATTTATCCGCTCTATCGCAAAGTGTTTGGCAATATTCAAGACAATACCCACCCCATTTACAAGCAGTTTCGCGATGGGCTGGTGCAACTCATGCAACAACACCCCGATGTTATACATGCAGCAGGCCATGAACACGCCCTTGAACACATTGCAAAAGAAGGAATGCACTTTGTAGTAAGCGGTTCAGGTGCCAAAAACAATGCTCATGTAAAACAGAAAGGCGATGCCTTGTTTGCCCAAAACACCATGGGGTTTGCACGAATAGACTACCTGCACAACGGCAAAGTCGTACTCCGGTTCATTACCCCTGAAAACGGTGAAGCAAAAACATTATATGAGGCCACTCTCTCCGAACGAGAATGGCAGCCCTCGCCCAAAGACTTATTGGCCGAGTTCGATACTGATCAATTCAAGGATAAAGACACTGTATTTGCCGCTAGCTTAAAATACCACAACCGTAGTGCTCTGCACGAAGCACTCTTTGGAGAAAACTACCGGCAGGAATGGGCCACACCAATTGAGTTGCCGGTTTTTGATATTGGCAGTGTAAAAGGAGGATTGAGAATATTAAAAAAGGGAGGCGGACACCAAACCACCTCTCTGAGACTGGAGGCTCAAGACGGCAAACAGTATGTCTTACGATCTATGGACAAAAACCCTGCTTTGACCTTGCCTCCCGAACTAAGGCGCACCTTCATAAAAAGTATTGTTCAAGATGGTATCTCCTCTTCTCACCCCTATGCACCATTTGTAATTCCGCCCCTGGCCGAAGCTGCAGGAATATTCCACGCCAATCCTAAGGTTTATTTTATACCGGACGATCCCCGTTTTGGCATATACCGCGAAGACTTTGCCAACACTATGGCCATTTTTGAAGAACGCGCCAATAAAGAACACATTGAAGAATCCTTTTTTGGAGCCGGAGACGATGTAGAGTCGAGCATAGACCTGTACGAAAAACTCAGAGACGACAATGATGAAAAAGTCGATCAGGTATTTGTGGTGCGAAACAGGCTCTTCGACATGTGGCTAGGCGATTGGGACAGGCACGATGACCAATGGCGATGGGTTGAATATGACCTGAAAGACGATAAGAAGCTGTATAAACCAATACCCCGCGATCGCGATGTGGTATTCTTTGCCGGTGAGGGTGTCTTTAAGAAACTGGCCGCTTCCAAATGGGCTCAGCCTGCTCTAAAGGGTTTTCATGATGAAATAGACTATACCCCTGCCTACGGCTTTTATAGAATTCGGTGGTTCGATAGGTACTTTATGACGGAACCTTCTGAAGAAGACTGGGTGAATCAGGCCAAAGAACTACAAGCAGCCCTCACAGATGAAGTGATTGAACAGGCATTCAAAGTTTGGCCAAAGCAAATCTTCGACCTGCATGGCGAGGAGATTATACGAAAGCTCAAAAACCGCAGAGACCGGCTTCATGAATATGCCGCTGACTACTACAAATTTTTGTCGAAAACGGTGAACGTACTGGGCAGCGACAAGAGAGAGTGGTTTATAGTAAAACGCCTTAGCGATGAAGAAACCCAGGTAGAAGTGTATAAAATATCTGATAAGGGCAACCGGGATCAGTTGCTCTATCAACGTACATTTAAGACTTCAGAAACTGAAGAAATACGACTTTTTGGTTTCGACCAGGAAGATGAGTTTGAACTGTGGGGCAATGTAAATAAAGGTATAGTTGTACGAATCATTGGCGGAGATGGAGAAGATATGGTAGTAGACAAAAGCCGGGTAAAAGGACTAAAAAAACACACTGTGGTTTACGACAAGTCCCTCAATACAATCCTGGACCCCAGCAAAGAAACCAAAGACCTGACCACCGATAAGGATCCGCTCATAAACCACTACAATATGGAGGAGTTCGACTTTGACGTGCTAATGCCACTTGTTGGATTCAACTATAACCCGGACGATGGTGTTTTTCTTGGAGGTGGGTTTATGTATAAGAGTGATGGCTTTCGCAAGGAGCCTTTTGCTGCAAAGCACACTTTGCTGGCCAGCTATGCGCTGGCCACCAGCTCATATAGCCTGGACTACAGCGGTGAATGGGTTGATGCTCTGGGCAAAGCCAACCTGTTGCTCGATATGGAAATAAAGGCTCCTAACTTTGTGAACAACTTCTTTGGTTTGGGCAATGAGTCGGCCTACGACAAAGACCAACCCCTAACCTACTACCGCACCCGCTACGAATCCTATTTTGTCAACCCGGCCCTAAGCTTTCAGGTAGGGTCAAAGGCTCATTTTAAGGTAGGCCTTAGGTTTTGGGACGTGGAGATAGAAAAGAATGACAACCGCTTTATCTCCAACTTTGCAGAAAATGGGCTTGATCCAAGTCTACTGGAAAATCACAGAACCTATTTAGGAGCTAACCTGGGCTTTTACCTGGATACCCGAGACGATGCCGTTTTTGCCAAGCGGGGCATCACTTTTAACACCGAACTGCTGTATGACAACGGGCTAAACGAACTATCTGCAAACAGTGCGCGCTGGCGCTCCGACCTTACATTTCGTTGGATTATGGATGGCTTCGGGCGCACCTCAATGGCTACCCGTGTAGGCTACCACAAATCGTTTGGCGATTTTGAGTTTTTCCAGGCCAGTTATCTCGATGGCTTCAATACCCTGAGAGGGTATAGAAGATACCGCTTTGCAGGTGAAAGCAGCTTCTACCATCAGCTAGACCTAAGAATAGATTTACTAGAGTGGAGGAATTACTTTCTGCCGGCCAGAGTTGGTCTTCTGTTTTTCAACGATTTGGGCAGGGTATGGATAAGCGGAGAAAACTCCAACCAATGGCATCATGGCTATGGTGGAGGGGTATACCTTACTCCATTCGGCCGTTTTGCTGTAAACATTCTACTGGCGAAATCTGAAGAAACTCTTTTGCCTCTCTTCAGGCTCGGTTTTTACTTTTAACTAAACATTGGGAATGGCAATGGTAAAGGTAGTTCCTTTGTGTACTTCCGACTGAAAGGAAATGGTACCACCATGCATCTCAATAAATTGTTTGACTATTACCAGCCCCAAACCGGTGCCGTCAATATCGCCCACGTTGGAGGCTCTTGAGAACGACTCGAACAAGCTGGCCTGATCTTTCTTAGGAATTCCTATTCCGTAGTCTTTGACCTTTAGCTGTACCGAATCAGGTTCGTAAATGATGATAACTTCCGGATCTTTTTTATTCCCCGAATATTTAAGGGCGTTGTTAATGAGGTTGGATATGGCATGAGAAATGAGTTGGCTATCGAGTAATAGCTGTCTTTCCTGCCCCTCAATTTTCAATTGCACCTTGCGGTCTTTAAACTGCACCTGACACTCCAGTATTACCTGGCGAACAATTCCCGTTAGCGAAGTAATGTCTTTTTTCAATTGGGTTTTTCCAACATCCAGCCTACCCAGGGTAAACACGTCCTTCAAAAGAGCATTGAGGCGATCCAGTTCTGTACGAATTCGACTCACGTGTTTCACCAGACGGTTATCGTTTATTTCTGCCTTGTTTTCCAGATACATGCTTATGAGCTCGTTGCTGGACTGAATGGTGGTGAGGGGTGTTCTAAACTCGTGAGATGCCATGGAAATAAAGCTCGACTTAAGCTTGTTGAGCTGTCGCTCCTTTTCTATTACGTTCACAATTTCCGTAATGTCTCTTGTAGAGGTAAGTACAAATTGTGTTTCCTGATCGCTATTCAGGACCGCACTCATTGAAACTCCTGCCCAGAAATACTCTCCATTCTTTTTCTTGTAACGATACTGCGTAATGGTATTCTTGCGCTTGTTTTTTGCGGTTTCTTCGAACACCTCAATGGCTCGCTTATAATCATCAGGGTGAATAAGGTCTGCCAGGGTAAGCTCCATCTTTTCTTCTACGGAATAGCCCAACAGCCTTGAACAAGAGGGCGATACAAAAGTAAAAGTAGCATCGAGCTTATGTAAGCAAATAACATCGGCAGAATTTTCAGACACTAGCTTATACTGCTCTTCTTTCGCCTTTAGGCGCTCTTCTGTAAGCTTCTTGTCTGTGATGTCAATTTTATTGGCTCTAAAGTAGATGGGGTTCTGATGCTCATCCAGAATAATTCCGCCTGTGGCTTTCATCCATCGCCAGCTGCCATTCTTGTGCTTGTATCGGAAGATCATCGTTCTTTCCTTGATCTTCTTCTCAAGGGTTTCTACAAAGCCTTTTTCAATATCGGGCAGGTCTTCCGGATGCACAAAGTTGCGTGTATTCTGACCAATTACCTCATCTACCTCCCAGCCCATTGCTTCCTTAATAGAAGGAGTAATAAACACGTAGTTACCTTCAACATCCATGAGCGTCACAATGTCGTTGGAGTTTTCGGTAATAAGCTTGTAGCGCTCCTCGCTTTCCTTTAGCTGTCGTTGAGCTTCTACCCTGTCCGTTACATTTCTTGTGCTTGTTTGTAAAAACATAGGCTCGCCCTGGTCGTCCAGAATAGCTCCTCCAACAGTTTCCAGCCATTCGAGGCTGCCATTTTTGTGCCTGGCCTGAAAAGTTATGGAAACGGTTTTCAGCTTACCTTGAATTACGCCCAGCATGGTGTCTGACACCTTATGTAAATATTCTTCGGTAATAATATCTCTTAGCCTCATACTAGCTAGTTCGCCCGGAGTGTAACCCAGGACGTCTTTCGATGAAGGCGACACAAAAACAAAGCGCCCATTGAGCTCCTGAAGGCATATACAGTCGCTCGAATTTTCTGAAATAAGCTTATACTTCGCTTCGCTTTCTCTCAGTTTGGTTTGAGCCTCCTTGAGGGAGGTAATGTTGGAAAGAGAACCCACAGCTCTAAGGGGAACTCCCTTGTCGCTGTAAATAATGCCAGCCTTAAAAAGGGCCCAGATTATTTTGTTTTCGGCTCCTGAAAGCCTGAACTCCAGGGTGAGTTTTTCCTTCTTCTCTTCCAGGTGCTGGTTGAGCACCACAATGAATTCCTTTCGGTCTACTTCGTGAAGGTATTTGGCTATTAACTGATCATCCAGTGGGTTTTCTTCCGGAGGCAGCCCCATACCTTCCCAAAACTGAGGAGAAAGGTAAGACTTCTTGGTGTGGAAATCATATTCCCAAATAGCATCATTGGTTCCTTCAACCGCCAACTGATATCGCTCATTACTCTCCTGAAGCTGTTTTTCAAGATTTTTACGATCGGTAATGTCTTGTAGAATGGTAATAAAGCACTCCTGATTCTGAAAATCGAGTGGCATGGTGGAAGCACTTACCCAAAACGATTCGCCCTTTTTGTTGCGCAACACAAGCTCATGCCCCTGAATATGGCCTTCGTTCTGTAATCGTTCTATATAAGACTTCCGACCCTCAAAGTTCTGGTAAAACTGAATTACCTTTTTGCCCAGAAAATCTATGGGAGACATCTCATAAACCTTAAAAAGCACTTCATTGGCAAAAATGACCTGACCATCTTCTTTTGTAGAAATAAAAACCGGGTCGGGCAGTGCATCTACAATTGCTTTTAATCGCTGCTGACTAAGCTCCAGATTGAGCCTGGAACGCCTTATATGGTCTATGTCTATGGTTATTCCATCGAGCCGAACAGGTTTCTCATTTTCATAAAGCACACTTATCCGGTCGCGGAAATAACGAAACTGATCCTTTTTACGAAGGGCCCTATAGGAGTAGCTCGCATTGCCTGAACTAAGCGCATTGACCACCTCTTCCAGCACTCGTTCCCGATCATCGGGATGTATACATTGCTGCCATTCTTCCATGGTTCGGGGTGGCGGATCCAGTTCATCAGGGTTACCAAATCGTTCGATTGGATTATTGTGATAGATGATTTCATAAGGCTCAGAAGTGAGGTCTATTGACCAAATTGCCTCAGTCAAATTATTGATAACAGACTGAAGCTCAACCGATCTGCTTTTTACATCTATTAATTCGTTCGTAACATCTTTTAAAATGTTTTCCATCACTTGAGCGCTTAAGAAGGGCGTATTTTGGATAATTTTAAGTTACTATTTTAGTAGTTTTCGACCAATTAACCTCGATATTTAAGATATTCACCTAACCAAATAACTGACATCATGGACAGCGATTACCAGAACAGTCCCAAAATATTGATCGTTGAGGACGAGCCATTCATTGCTGAAAATCTTCAAGAGATGCTAGGCATCTTTGGCTATGAGAATACAGAAATAGCCAATTCGGCCAATCAGGCCATTAAAGCGATTAAAAGTTCCCGACCTGATTTGATCTTGCTCGATGTTAAAATTAAGGGTGACCAAGATGGTATTGAACTAGGCGGTATTATTAAAGAGCAGTATAAAGTTCCTTTTGTTTATATCACTTCTTATTCTGACAAAGAAACCGTTAGTCGTGCAAAACAGACTCAGCCTTTAGGCTTCATTGTAAAACCTTTTACAAAAGACGATGTTTATGCCGCCATAGAAGTGGCCTTGTTCAACAAAAATCGCCTGGCGAGTATTCAGGGTGAGCGACTACCCGAAAACAACCCAACTACTTATAACAACGACTCCATCTTTATTAAGAAGAAAAGCTTGTTGGAGAAGGTGAAATATGAGGATTTGGAATGGATTGAAGCCGATGGAAACCACATTACGATTCATGCCAAAGACGGCAGAGATTTTACCATACGCAAGTCGCTAAAGGAAATTACCGACAGACTGCCAAAAGACCGGTTTTTACGTGTACACAAATCGTTTGTGGTATTGGTAGACTCGGTTACGGCCATCGATACCAGCTATGTGTATCTGGGCAATAAGAAAATTCCAATTGGCAGGTCGTATTACAATGCCTTTACCGCAACACTGAACACGATTAGCGCCAGCTAGAGCAGCTCAATTTCTGTTATAACGAAACAAAACTACGGGTGAGGAACCGTTGGCTTCGCTAATGGTATAATAGGCATTGTGGCTGGAGTCCCAGGCAATAGCTTCTCCCTGGGGCTCTCTGGTATAGTTTAACCTAAGAGGGGTTTTGCTTAACATCTCCTGTATACTTTCTGTTGCTGATCGCTTCCAATAGTATACGTTTTCATAATTTTTGAGCAAGAGCTCGGTTCCATCGGCCGAAAGATCGGCTGCCGTAACAAAAGTGAAAGGAATGACCGCAACACGTTCGGCAACATTTTCTGAGCTAAGGCTTTGAGGGTAAGGCAGGCGATAGACAATTACACTGGGTTCTCGTTTGGTGACAATGTAAATATCTCGTGTGGCCGGATCCACAAACAAAGCTTCTGCGTCTCTGGCACCATCGGCATACCGATAGGTTATGGTTTCGTAATCTGTTGCACTTACTGTATAGGTAGCAGGTATATCGGCCACCGTAAGGTCCGGCTCAGGCACCCTGTAAATAACGCAATTGGCCCGAACCGCACGGTTATCGCCAATGTCAGCAGCATATAAATAATTTACTTGATCTACAGGCCCCGGGCCAATAGCCATATCTTCCCAATCAACATTTTGAGCCCCGTTAAGAATAAGCCGACTGGAATCGGCTCCTGTCTGAGTAAACAGAAAAAACTGAGGGTCTCCCCCGCTATCGTTGTGAGACCAAAAGTAAAACGGATTGGATCGGCTATTGACCAGCCCAGAAGCTTCGTCTAACTGAGGAATCTGAATCTGGGCTTGTTCCTGAGCCCGGCCAAAGGCATTGGACACTTCCTGATCGCTGAATTGCGGATTGGTATCATTTTCCGGACTTTTACATCCGTGAGCACTAAATAGCAATACAAACAAAAAAGCAGTCATACTTCTCATCCACTGATTCATTAAGCAAAAATGCACTACAGGTTTCAAAGTGTTAACTGCTTTCTCGACCGATTATTTTTCGGATACTTGCTTATTTGAGACTTGCTCTTACTTTGGCTACCTGCTCTTTAGTCACCATTTTCTCGGCTTTATTGCCCCACGAGTTCATCACGTAGTTCAATACATTGGCTATATCCTCATCGTCTAAGCCAGAGGCAGGCATTACCTGATTGTACTTTTTACCGTTTACGGTTATTTCTCCGCTCAAGCCCTGAATAAGGTTTTTAATGTTGCGGTCTACATCTTTCATCAGGTAGTCAGACTTGGCCAAAGGAGGAAAAACATTAGGAATTCCCTGGCCTTTGTCCATATGGCAGGCCAAACATACGGCATCGTATGTAGTCTTTCCGGCTGCCATACTTTTTTTCAGTGCATCGCTCTGGTCGACTGACTTAAATGAGAAAGAGGCTAACAAAAACCCTCCAAACAGGGCTAGTAAAGTCATTTTCTTAGTGTTCATAAGCGCGTTTCTTCTTGAATTTTCTAAACTAATGAAGTTTCGCAATTTTCACGTTGCAAAACGGGTAATTAATTGGCTTAGCAAGTCGAAAAACCGACTTCTGAAGCCCTGAAATTAGATATCTATCTCTACCTGATTTCGCAGAATATCATCGAAGGTTTCTCTTTGCCTAATCAGGTGGGCCTTGCCGTTATACACCAGTACTTCGGCCGGTCTCAGGCGTGAATTATAGTTAGAAGCCATGCTAAAGCCATAGGCTCCGGCATTCTTAAAGGCCAGAATATCTCCTTCTTTTACTTCACTCAATTTTCTGTCTAAACCAAAAGTATCGGTCTCGCAAATGTAGCCAACCACAGTGTATACACGTTTTGTGCCAGAGGTGTTCGAAATGTTTACAATCTCATGGTAGGCATCGTACATCATGGGGCGGATGAGGTGGTTTAATCCTGAATCTACGCCCGCAAAAACTGTGGCGGGAGTTGTTTTAACCACATTGGTCCGCACCAGAAAAACACCGGCCTCGCTTACCAGAAATTTACCGGGCTCAAACCACATTTCGAGTTTTTTACCATAGGTCTCGCAAAACTGCACAAAAGCCGAAGACAGCTTTGCCCCCACTTCCTCTATGTCGGTTGTAATATCTCCTTCTTTGTAGGCTACTTTAAAACCGCTACCAAAGTCTATAAACCGAAGGGCATCGAAGTTTTTGGCCGCATCGAAAAGAATTTCGGCTCCTCTTAGAAACACCTCCGCGTCTAAAATATCGGAACCTGTATGCATGTGCAGCCCTACCACATCGATGTTGTAGGTAGAAACCACCTTGAGAATGTGAGCTATTTGGTAGATAGATATACCGAATTTGGAATCGGCATGTCCCGTACTGATTTTCTTGTTGCCTCCGGCCATTATATGAGGATTGAGGCGAATGCAAACGGGAACGGTATTATGGTACTTGTTTCCGAATTGCTCAAGAAGCGAGATATTGTCGAGGTTTATCATCACCCCCAGTTCTACCGCTTGCTGGATCTCTTCAAACGAAACACAGTTTGGGGTATATAATATTTGCTCAGGGCTAAAACCTGCTTTTAAACCCAATTTTACTTCTTGAACCGATACACAGTCTAACTCAGAACCATAGCTCTTCAATAGCTTAAGTATGGAAATATTAGTAAGCGATTTACAGGCATATTTAATTCGGAGGTCTACCTGAGGAAAAGCTCCGGAAAGACGATCGAACTGCGATTTTATCTTGGCCGCATCATACACATATACGGGTGTGCCAAACTCTTCAGCAAGAGACTCTAAGTCAATCCCTTGAATATTGTATCGGCCATTCACTAATTCCATAATTTTCTAATTGAGCGCCAAATATAGAGCCATAAAATAAAAAGAGGAAGCTTGACCGGCTTCCTCTTCGAAATACTCAACTAAAACTAAAATTTACTCGATTACCACTCGCTTGGTAAGCGCTTTGTCGTTTTGAATCAATTTCATAACGTAAATGCCTTTGCCTTCGTGCGTTAGGTCTACGTTGAATTTATATTCTCCGGCCTGCGGACGGCCGACTCTGTTAAAGACTTCATTGCCATTGTCGTCTACAATTATCACCTGAATGGGGGAATCGGCTTTCGTTTTTAGTTCAACATCGAAGCGGCCATCGCTTGGATTGGGGTAGAAACTAATGTCCCTCAACTCCAGTGCTTCCATGTTTTCGGTTCCTACCACTTTTTTATCTTCTTCACTAGCCGACTTCACCATTACTTTGGCTCGTGTAATTACTCTTACGTCATCATCGTCATGGCTAAAGCCCCAAGCTCCAAAAGAATCATCTTCCCAATCGCCAAAATCGAAATCGAAATGAAAGTTTTTAAACTTGTCTTTCATAACCTCTTTTAGCGAGTCCATATCGGTAATTTCCTTCCCGTTGAAGAAAAACCGGCCATTGTCATTTTTAAAACTAAAGCGCTGCACCAATGAGTCCATATTCATGAAGTCATCATCATCGAACCCAAAAGCAAAACCTCTGTGGCCGAACTGCTCCATCATTTCTCTCATTCGCTCTTCCATTTCTCTAAAAGGAGCCATGGAGAAATCATCATCGTTCCAAAAACCCTGAGCCGGTCCATTGTGGAAAAAGAATTGAGGTTTGCCCATGCTTCCGGTAAAGCCTAATGCATTTTTATTAATGCCGTATTTTTCCAAATCGGGGTCGTTGTGCATGGCCTCATAAGAATCATATGTCTTTTCAAAAGTAGTTTCATCATCGCCCCTCTTTTGCACTACTTTCAGCTTAATTTTTCCCTCTTCGGTAGTAGATATTGAAACAGACTGGCTCTCTTTTATCTGTTCATTCTGAGCCTGCACTGCCTGATTGCAGCCCACAACCAGCAACAGGGCAAACATACCCAGCAGTAACTTTAAATGGTGGAAAATTGACCTTTTCATAGTTTCTTGTTTTGACTATGCTAAATTACTGGGCAGAGCTGCAAAACGTTGTTAAAGGCCGGTTAAACGATGTTAATAATTGTTAAGCAGCACTTTAGGCCTGTTATTTAGCCGTAATTTAGTCGCGTGACTCAGAGAAAGATTCGTTGGTTGATTGGTTTGTTGAGTGTAGCACTGCTTGGGCTCATAGGGTTCCAGTTTTACTGGATCAATGAGGTAAGTGCAGTGAATAAGGAGCGTTTTACCAAAGCGGTTAACGATGCGCTCAACGAAGTGACCTACAAACTGGCCATACAAAACGACTATAATTTTCTGCAGCGCGATGCCAATCGCATAATGCCTATTCAGCAAAACCGATTGGAAGCTCTGAGAGACACCCTTAACAGATTTGCCAACAACAACGCCTATGAGCGGGCTGGCAATGCCCAGGTTCAAAACATAGAAGAGGTGTTTAACAGCATGTTACAGGTTGAGGTAAACGAACAAGCGGGCGAAATTCTTTTTTCTTTCAATTTTAATGCTTTTGTAAACCAACCTCCCATGGGCTATGGACCCATGCCTCCTACTGATAATAGCCAGCGTTTGCTCATGGAACGCCAAATGAACCAGCGCATGGACATGCTCAAACAGAGTTGGCTGGAACATCTAATGGGAAGCAACAATCTTTTTGAGCGTGTAAACCCTGCCGACTTGGACACTCTGCTGCGCAGGGAACTAACCAACCGTGGTATTGACCTGGAGTATAACTATGGCATTATAGACCGCGCCAAAGACGAGCTTAAGCTCTTGAATGCCAATGTTAAAGAAGATGCCGAAAGCATAAAATCTTCTCCTTTAAAGGCCAATCTGTTCCCCATGGATCTGGAGGTGAAAGACTATTTTCTGGCCATTGATTTTCCTAACGAACGCAACTACCTTTTAAAACAGGCCCTCTTGCCGCTTTCGGCCTCAGGCCTACTCATGTTTATTGTGGTAGGCTGTTTTGCCTATGCCATTATGGTAATACTGCGGCAAAAGAAGCTTTCGGATATCAAGAACGACTTCATTAATAATATGACCCATGAGTTTAAAACTCCTATTGCAACAGTGTCTTTGGCCACAGAAGCTTTGCAAGATGATGATATTAAAAGCAACAAGGCCATTATTGACCGTTATGTACAGGTAATCCGAGATGAGAATAAGCGCCTGGGAATGCAGGTTGAAAAGGTACTTCAAATTGCCAGCCTGGATAAAAAAGACTTTAGGCTCAAATTTGAGCTTTCAGATGTTCACGACATTATAGAAAAGGCCTTGGTGAACATTACCATATTGGTAGAAAAAAGGGGAGGTACCATAACCAGCCAATTACTCGCTTCCAATTCAGTGATTGAGGCGGACAGGGTGCACCTCACCAACATAATTTATAACCTGTTGGACAATGCCAATAAGTACTCGCCAGATGCTCCGGAAATTCACATTCGCACAGAAAGTATTTCTACAGGAGTGATCATTAAAATATCTGACAAAGGAATTGGCATGTCTAAGGAGGCCACTCAGAAAATATTCGACAAGTTTTATCGTGTATCTACAGGAAACGTTCACGATGTAAAGGGCTTTGGGTTAGGCCTTTCGTATGTCAAAAACATTGTAGATATGCACCAGGGTTCAGTAAGTGTAAAGAGTGAACCCGGAAAAGGAAGCACATTCAAAGTATTTTTACCGTTTGCTCATGGCTAGTTTTAAAATTTTGCTGGTTGAAGACGACCCCAATCTGGGGCAGATTCTCAACGAATATCTTACCCTAAAAGGGTACGAAACCAAACTTTGCAGAGATGGAGAAGAAGGTCTCTCAACGTTTAAAAAAGAGGCCTTCGATTTGTGCCTTTTCGATATTATGCTGCCCAAAAAAGATGGCTTTTCTATGGCTAAGGAAATACGGAAAAATGATTCGGTAACCCCTATTATTTTTCTCACGGCCAAATCAATGAAAGAAGATACAATCGAAGGGTTCAAAATTGGGGCCGATGATTACATTACCAAGCCTTTCAGCATGGAAGAATTGCTATTGCGAATTCAGGCAATTTTGAGAAGAACAGCAGAAAAGAACCCTCAAATTTCTGATCAGAAGGAGTTTCACTTTGGCTCATTCCACTTCGACTATGATAAGCAACTGCTCATGCATGGAAATGACCAAACCAAACTTACCTCTAAAGAATCGGAGCTTCTAAGACTACTTTGCCTTCACTTAAACCAGCCGTTGGACCGAAGTACGGCACTAAAAATAATATGGCGAGACGACTCCTACTTTAATGCCCGAAGCATGGACGTATATATTGCCAAATTGCGAAAGCACCTAAAGGCAGACCCTTCTGTACAGATCATGACACTGCACGGCTCTGGATTCAAACTCATTACCAATGCCCAATTAACCAACTGATTCATAGCATAAAGCTTGCAGGAAGCTGTATTTTTTACTAGTTTATTCAACCGGCTTTTAATAAATAATTAAAGTTGGGCTTCATTTTTCTGGTTAAAAAATTACTAGTTTTAGCCGCTTTTAAAGTGCTCAATAACCATGATTCAGATTATACCATCAATATCTATAATAAACGGAAAGCTTACCCGATTAAAGCAGGGCGATTATTCAAGAGAAACTGTGTATCAGGATAGCCCTGTAGATATTGCAAAACAATTTGAAGATTATGGCATCCAGAAAATTCATATTGTAGACCTTGATGGCGCACGCCAGGGCTCTCCTATTAACTACCACATACTGCAAATGATTGCGGGCTATACCGACCTGAAGGTAGATTTCAGTGGGGGTATAAGAACTGACGGTGACATTTCGAAAGCCTACGAACACGGAGCTACCTCAGTAACCGCCTCTTCAGTTGCTATAAACAAGCGAGAGTTGTTTTCTTCATGGCTTATGTCTTATGGCCGCGAGAAAATTACACTTGGAGCCGATGCCAAAGATGGTAAAATAACCATCAGGGGCTGGCAAACAGCAACCAATACCGATGTAGAAGAGCATATAGACTACTTCTACATGAGGGGTATTAAATACGTGAAGTGTTCTGACGTGAACAAAGACGGTATTGAAGAGGGGCCTAACTTTGACCTTTACAAACATCTGGTTAAAACCTTCCCTAACGTACACCTCTTAGCCAGTGGTGGGGTTCGCTCTGTAGATGACATCAAGAAACTGGAAGATATTGGAGTGAAAGGCGTTATTTTCGGAAGGGCATACTACGAGGGCAACCTGACGCTCAAAGACATTGAAAGCCTGCTGAAGTAGGCTTTTTCTTTTGGTTCTAACTCAAAACTCGTAATTCAACCGCAGGGTAATGTTGCGCCCCATCTCAGCCGAATAGTACCTGAACCGGTTCAAATAATCTCTATATTCCACATTAAAAAGATTGGTAACCGCCAGGTTGACGCGAAGCGCTGAGTTTCTAAGCCTTTTCTCCAAACCTGCTTCCAGGTTTACAAGGGTATACGCTCCGGGTACATCCAGAATATCGAAAACCGATTGATCTGACGCAAACAAGTCCGAATCGCTTTCATTAGCCTCCAAAATTTCAGCAATTGAAACCACTCGGGGTGCATTTCTCTGTCTATCTGTAAAGGCCAGTTCAAAGCCTATATGAGAAGACTCAAAGCCCTTTAAATTAAGAGCGTACTCCAAAGCAGTTGATACGGAATTGGCCGGAATATTTATAAGTGGCGATCGCAGGCGCTGGTCTTGAGCATAAATAACGGAGAGTTTGCTTTTGTTCTCCAGCCGGTCACTAATTTTATAGCTAACATCTGCATCTATTCCCGTAAGAAGCGCATCGGTTTGCCTGTATCGAAACACAGGGAAAGCACCACGTATGGTCAGAGCCACATCTTCTGGCCTTAGATAAATATAGTCTGTAATCAGGTTGATATATCCTGAAAAATTAAAAGCGAGCTTCTCCGTATTCTTTTCCAGACTGGTTATCCATTTTACTGATTTTTCACTCTCAAGTTCGGGATTCCCTTCTTCTACAGCCGCGGCACCATGATGAAGCCCCTCGCTATATAGTTCGTTGACATGAGGTGCTCTCCAGGCTGTGCCAATGTTGGTTCTTAGCTGAAGATTATTGGAAAGGAAAAACAGTGCTCCCACTGAGCCTGTGAGGTTGCTAAAATCGAACTCCGGCTTTAACAGATTGTTGTTTCGATCGAACCGTTTGATGAGGTAATGTCTAAAGTCATACCTTGCCCCGGCTTCTAATTCGTAGTTGGTTTGAATGAACCGCGAGATTACATGTGCTCCGGCAGTCCAGTTTTCAAAATCCGGAATAAGTGGTCTAATCCCTGTTTCAGGATCATTTTCATTGTTCTGATACATAAAACTTGCTCCCACATCCCATTTCCAGCTTCCCTGAGGCAACATATCAAAGTCCAGATCGATGGTATGCGTATATAAATCGAGCGCAAGGGCCGGAATTGTAGAACGCCCAGCCCTACGAATATCGAACTCCTCTCTTCTATTAATTTGTAACCCATATTGAGCTGATAGTTCACCAATATTCTCGAGGGTCATATGCCCATTGGCCTTAAGCAACTGATGATTTACTGCCTGATAAGGGTTATTTATCGTATAACTGAAATCCTCCGCAAAAAGAGGCCTATCTCGTCCTATGGCCCGCTCAAGATCGGTGAGATTGCCAATGTGAGCGCTCCTCAAAATGCCAATTTCAGCATCGAAACTGCTATAGAATAGCTCTGCCCCCAAAGCATCGGTATGATACCCTGCACCAAGCGAAAAATTTCTTTCAAGGGTTCCCGTATTAGTAAGTCTGTATTGAGGTGCGCTGGCATCGCCAGCCCGTTTGTAAGTACCCTGAAAACGCCACCCAAAACCTCTGAGCCCTTTCAGCCCTCCTTCAACAAGCATAGAGCCAGCATACATTCCGTTATTGCTCGCACCAACCATACTTGCCTTTCCTGACAATCCTTCGCTTCGGGGCAGCTCGGCCGGATTAACAAGAATAACTCCTCCAATGGCATCGGAACCATATTTAACAGCCGCTGCTCCTTTTATCAACCTCAGGTTATTTGCCACAAACGGGTCGATTTCAGGAGCGTGTTCCTGCCCCCACTGCTGTCCCTCCTGGCGGATACCGTTGTTAAGAATTAGTATTCGGTTGCTGTGCAACCCATGAATTACCGGCTTGGCAATGGTGGGACCCGATTGCAACATATTCACTCCTGATAGGCCTGAAAGGCTTTTACCCAACGACTCTCCTCCTAATTTCTCAAGAGCCTTCGCGTTTACTTCCGCCCGGGCAATTGTAGCTACCTCTTCAACCCCCTCTTCTATCACCAGTACCTCTTCTAGTTCATGCACATTCTCCTGAAGCAATACTTCAATGGTATTACCTCCCGAACTTAGGGTCAATGTATCGGAGTAAGTCTGGAAACCAACGAATCGTACAGTAAGAATAACCTCTGAAGAACACAGGCCTGAAAAATTAAAGCTACCGTTGCTTGTAGATACTTGTGAGAGTTCTGTGTTGCCTTTGAGTAAGACCGTAGCAAACGGTATAGTTTCATCGGTTATAGCGGCCTTTACTTTCCCCTTGAGTGAATAGGAGCAATTCTCCTGAGCCATAAGGGCCAATGCAGATAAAAAGAAGATCAGACTATAAAGCGACCGCTGAATCATGCGGCAAAGGTATACAGCATTGCAACACTATTGCAAAAACAAAGAAAGTAATTACTTGAATGGTTGGTAAAAGAAAAGAAGTCTAGTTATCGACCTGTTTGAACTTATAGATCAGGTAGTAGATGATGTTAAAGGAAACCTCTTGTTTATTTTCCTTTGGTTTTACCTGTCCCTCAGGAGTTGTTTTATCGCCAGTATTCACTTTATTCACGGGCTGGGGTTTCGTCTTTCTCAATTCGTTGGAAGGAATATTGAAAGGTGTAGTGACTGGCTCAGATACAGATTCTTGTTCTCCCCGTTCCATAGTGCTTAAAGAATCTACGGGAGACACTTGTACATTTTCGGTTTTATCTACTGAACCTCCCTCTTCCTGAGCCAAAGCAGCCTGGTTGAGGAAAGCAATTCCTAGTAAACAGAGAGTAAAAACTGATATCTTTTGAGCCATACTTTAAATACTGGACGCCTAAATTAATCAAAAATTGTAACTAGCTTAACGTTAGGCAAATAATTTTGTTTATCGAATTACACCAATTGTCAAACCTTTTTTGTTTGTAAGTCATATGAACCTTATTGAATGGCACGATTTTGAGAAAGTGGAAATACGTGTAGGTACTGTTATTTCGGCCGAAATAAACGATTCGGCTCGTAAAAAGGCCTATAAACTGGTCGTAGATTTTGGAGAAGAAATCGGTCATAAAAAGACGAGCGCACAGATTACGGAACGATACACTCCAGAAGAATTAATTGGTAGACAAGTGCTGGCGGTGGTTAACTTTCCTCCCAAGCAAATTGGAAAAATGATCTCTGAAGTTTTAGTTACCGGCTTTCCTGACTCGGATGGAAATGTAGTACTTTGTGGTCCTGACGTACCTGTTCCTAACGGGGCAAAACTCTTTTAAACCTGTAGCCATTGGAAATAGATCAACTGGTAGCAATCACTGGTGGCACGTTGTTGTCTAAAACCACAACCCCCACTTTCGAAACCATTTGTTTTGACAGTCGGCAGGCCACTTTTAGAGAGACCGAGCTATTTGTAGCCTTAAGAGGGCAGCATACCAACGGACATCAGTTTATTTCGGGTCTGGCAGCACAAGGCACCCGGCACTTTCTGGTCGATGAAGAAGTGGAACTGCCAGATCATGCCAATGTGGTACGGGTTGAATCTTGTCTCCGAGCCCTTCAACAACTCGCCATTTACCAAAGAAGTGCCTTTAAGCAAACGGTAATTGGTATAACAGGCAGCAACGGCAAAACCATTGTCAAAGAATGGCTTACCGCCATATTGGCACCAACCCAATATACACTGTCCAATCCTAAAAGTTATAACTCTCAGTTGGGCGTAGCACTCTCCGTGTGGCCACTCTCCAATCGGTTTGACCTGGGCATTTTTGAAGCAGGTATTTCTAAACCCGGAGAAATGGATAGCCTGGAACTCATGATTGCTCCTACCCTCGGTATTTTCACCAACATTGGGCCTGCTCATGAGGAGAATTTCAATTCTATAGGAGAAAAAATTCGTGAAAAGCTCAAACTCTTTAAAAGGAGTAATGTATTGATCTATGAGGCTGATCAGCAAGAACTTGCTGCAGTAATCGACAAAGTGTTTGCCGGGCATAAACTGGCGTGGTCCAGAAAAGGTCGGGCCGAGATTGAAGTAAGTCATAGTCCGGGTCAATTGTCAGTTCAATGGAATGGACAGCGGCTAACCTTTAGCACGTCCATTACAGATGAAGCCTCCATGCAAAACCTTACACACTGTATAATTGCTGCGCTCTATTGCCAAACCCCCTTGCGTAAAATTCAGGAAGGGCTTGACAAGATAAAGCCCGTGAAAATGCGTCTGGAACTAAAACGCGGTGTAAGGGGCAATCAGATTATTGACGACACCTATAACAACGATCTGGCAGGCTTGGGTAAAGCCTTAAGTTTTATGGAGCAGCAACACATGTTCCACAAAAAGGCACTAATTCTTTCAGACTTCATACAGTCCAACATTGGGAAGGCCGACCTGGAAAGTCTCAATGAGCTTCTAATGGCCAAGGGAATTGAAAAACTGTTTGCCGTTGGCCCTCAGCTAAAGGAGGCACATAGAGCCTTTCGTATGGAAGCAAGGTTTTACAACAACACTGAAGCACTTCTGGAGTCGGACGACCTGGAAGACCTGAAAGATCATCTCATCTTGATCAAGGGGGCTCGTCAGTTTGCATTGGAAAGAGTATCTCGAGTGCTCACAGAGAAAGTGCACCACACAGTTCTCGAAATTAATCTGGATGCCATTCGGCACAATCTTAACTTTTACCGTTCGCTACTAAAGCCTCGCACCAAAATCATGGCGGTAATTAAGGCATTTGCCTATGGGTCGGGCAGCAGTGAAGTGGCGCGTCTTCTGGAATACAATAAGGTAGACTACCTGGCGGTGGCTTATGCCGATGAGGGTATAGCTTTGCGCAAAGACGGCATCAAAAGTCCTATAATGGTAATGAATCCCAATGTGGACGATGCGTTCAATATGATAAGGTATAAGCTGGAACCTGAAATATATTCATTGTCCCTGCTTCGTGAGTTTCATGAGGCCTACAATGCTTTTCAAAAAGAACTAGAGGTTCACCTCATTCTAAACACCGGAATGAATCGCCTGGGCTTTAACCAAACCGACCTGGAAAGTCTGAAAGAATATCTGCGCTATAATCCGGGCATTCGGGTAAACAGCATATTCTCTCATTTGGCCGCCTCCGATGAAGATGAGCACAACCATTTTACCCTGACACAGATTGAAAGTTTCAAGCAAATGGCCTCTGAGCTGTCAGCGCTTTTGAACTACAAACCGCTTTGGCATATTCTCAACTCAGGGGGTATTACACGTTTTCCTGAGCATCAGCTCGATATGGTTCGACTTGGCATTGGATTACACGGGGTGGAGGTTAATCATAAATACCAAAACCACCTGCAACGCCCTGCAGTATTAAAAACTATAATCTCACAAATAAGAAAGGTGAAAGCCGGTGAAACCATAGGCTATGGCAGGCAAGGCAAAGCTGAAAAAGACATGGTTGTTGCAGTAATTGCCATAGGTTATGCTGATGGCTATTTGAGAGCCTTTAGCCAGGGCAAGGCTTTTGTTTGCATTAAGGGACAACCAGCCCCCACTATAGGCAATGTATGCATGGACATGACCATGATTGACGTGACGGCCATAGAAGCTAAAGAAGGAGACGAGGTGATTGTGTTTGGAAACGAACCTACCGTGAGCCAACTAGCCGAATGGGCACACACCATCCCTTACGAAATACTGACCAACGTGAGTAGCCGTGTAAAGCGTGTGTTCTATTCGGAATAACTAGCCCCCGCAGCCTATATTCTTTTTCAGATCCCTATCCTTAGGCAACCCACCAAAATCCAGAGAGTCATCATCGGCAGTATAGTGCTTTACCTTACTTTCCTTCTCTTTTTCTTTTAGCTTTTTGCTCAAAGCCTTCATTTTACTTTTAGCCATACCACTTTAACCTTAACTTGACTTCAATAATTCAACTTAGCATTGAACTGGCTAAAATCACAATTTCAACCTGTAGATAATTCACCGCTTATTCTATTCAGAATTTGTTTTGGAGCGCTGGTCTTTTTAGAGTGCTTTGGAGCTACACTTACCGGATGGGTAAAGAGAGCCCTCATAGAGCCTGAATTTAATTTTACATTAATAGGCATGGAATGGCTGCAACCTCCTGACGGACCGTGGATGTACGTTTATTTTTATGCCATGTCCGTTTGTGGCCTGATGATTATGTTTGGCTACTACTATCGAATGGGGGTAGGACTCTTTACGATTCTTTGGACTTTGGTGTATTGGATGCAAAAATCGCATTACAACAACCACTATTACCTCCTTATACTCCTGAGCCTGTTCATGCTTATAGTGCCGGCTCATGCCTATGCTTCAAGAGATGCAAAACGGTGGAATTCGGTAGTATCTACCACATGCCCCAGGTGGTGCATTACCATTTTTGTTGTTCAATTGTGGATAGTCTTCACTTTTGCAGCTGCTCATAAGCTGTATCCTGGTTGGCTCAACGGAGACTTCATAGCCATGAATTTTCTTGGCAAAAGAAACCGCTGGTTAATTGGCCCCTGGCTTCAAAAAGACTGGCTTCAGCAATTGGTAATTTATGGTGGTATTTTGTTCGATGCCTGTATTGTTTACTTGTTGCTCTGGAAAAAGACCCGAAAAGCAGCATTTGTACTAGCCATCGTTTTTAACTTATTCAACTCCCTAGTGTTCCACATTGGCATTTTTCCCTACCTCATGATCGCCCTCATGGTCTTCTTCTTTGAGCCGGAAACCATAAGACGCATCTTCTTTAAAAAGAAGCCTATTATCACCACAGAGAAAAGTCTTCCATCGCTCACTCCCAGTTGCATTGGCCTGGTGGCCCTTTTTGTAGTCTACTTTGCGCATCAACTTTACCTACCTGTTAGACACCATCTGTACAAAGGCGATGTGTTCTACACTGAAGAAGGGCATCGGCTTGCCTGGCGCATGATGCTCCGTTATAAATCAGGCTATACCAACTATACTGTGTACTCTCCTCAGGCCGACTCGAGTTGGATAGTTAACCCTAAACAACACCTTACCACCCAGCAGTCGGCCTCTTTGCCCGGGCATCCGGACATGATATGGCAGTTTGCACGCTACTTGCATAAAAAATACGAGAAGGAGGGTTTTGGCGATGTTGAAATAAGAGCCGAAGCTTTTGTGAGCCTAAACAAAGAACCGCTCGTTCGGCTTATTGATCCGGAGGTAGATCTGGCCAAAATGCCCTGGCAACCACTTAAACATTCCGAATGGATTTTAAGCCCTGACAAATAGTATTAAAGGTTTTGTTAAACCGTTTTTCGCAGCTAACTTGCCACTCTTTATAATTAATCTAAATAAAGTCTTGAGAAACGTTACCCATTTAAAACTTCATGAAAAAGCCGTTATCAAAGGTTTTACTGATGAGGTACTATCGGTAAAGCTGATGGAAATGGGCTGTTTGCCGGGCACTGAAATCTCGTTGGAACTAACTGCCCCCTGGGGTGGTCCAATAGCTATTGGTGTGGCCGGGTATCAACTTTCACTAAGACGAACAGAAGCCTCAAGTATATTGATTGAAGGCTAGCAAACATGGCAGCTAAGAAAGACCTGAAAATAGCGCTTGTTGGAAATCCAAACTCTGGAAAAACTACCCTTTTCAATTTGCTGACTGGTCTCAAGCAAAAAACAGGAAACTTCCCGGGCGTTACAGTAGACAAAAAATCGGGCATTCTCAAACTGCCTGATGGCAGAATTGCCGAACTCACCGACCTTCCCGGCACTTACAGTATTTACCCGAAAACACTTGATGAACAGATTGTTCAGGAGGTTCTACTCGATCAGGATCATCCACAGCATCCGGATGTCATCATTGTTGTGGCCGATGCCTCTAACTTAAAAAGGAACCTACTGCTCTTTACCCAAATCAGGGATCTGAATATTCCGTGTGTGCTGGTATTAAACATGATGGACCTTGCCGAAAGACGCAAGCTAAAGTTTGACCTCCGCTCATTGGCCATTGATTTAGGGGTGAAAATAGTGCCTACCAATTCAAGATCGGGAGTGGGCATAGAAACACTCAAGAACGTACTCGTTCAAGAACTAAAAACACCCAAAAAACCCTTTTATCCCGTTAAAGACCTAGCCGAACAAACCATTGAGGAAATTAAAAGTGTTTTTAATCTCAATGAAGACTACAGAGCCTACCAGTATGCTCAGCAAAATGTACGGCTCAGCTTTCTTACCGAGGCACAACGCGAAGAAATTGAGGAAATTAAGCGCAATAATGGCTTTTATGACGTGCCCACACAGTCGCAAGAGGTTCTTGGTCGCTATGCCCTCATATCAGAAATTGTAGATAGAAATATTAAAACTGAGCAGGCCAATGAACTTAGCCTAACTCAGCGTATCGATAAGATAGTTACACACAAGGTATTCGGTTACGCAATTTTCGCTGCCATTCTACTGCTCATTTTTCAGGCCATTTTTGCCTGGGCAGAGTGGCCTATGGCTCTTATTGAAACCTCCATGGCCGACTTGTCTACATGGGTAAAAGAAGCCCTGCCGGCCGGAGTTATTAACGACCTCATTACGGATGGAATTATTGCCGGGCTTGCCGGAGTAGTTGTGTTCATCCCTCAAATAGCCCTGTTGTTCGGATTTATTTCGCTCTTAGAAGAGTCGGGCTATATGTCTCGGGCTGTATTTCTAATGGATCGGATAATGAGAAGCTTTGGCCTTAACGGAAAAAGTGTTGTTCCGTTGGTCTCCGGCATGGCCTGTGCCATTCCGGCCATTATGGCCACACGAAACATTGAAAGCTGGAAAGATCGACTCATTACCATCTTTGTTACGCCCTTTATGAGTTGTTCGGCCAGACTGCCGGTATACACATTACTCATAGCCCTTGTAGTACCGCAAAAAGATGTTCTCGGGTTCATAAATTTGCAAGGACTTGTGCTCACCTCTCTGTACCTGCTTGGCTTGCTAGCCGCCATACTTTCGGCATGGGTTATGAAATTCATTCTGAAATCTAGAGAGCGCAGTTACTTTATTATGGAACTGCCGGGCTATAAGCTCCCTAAATGGAAAAACGTAGGCCTTACGATTTATGAAAAATCTACCACCTTTGTTTTTGAGGCCGGAAAGGTAATTGTGGCCATCTCAATCATTCTGTGGGTATTAGCATCGTACGGGCCAGGAGAACGATTTAATAATGCAGAAGAGTTTGTGCTTCGTGAACTTCCTGAATCGGCTACGGAAGAGGAGTTCGAAAACGCCCTGAGTGCCTATAAGCTTGAGCACTCTTATGCCGGAAGGTTCGGAAAACTGATAGAGCCTGCCATAAAACCTCTTGGCTATGACTGGAAGATTGGCATAGCGCTTATCACTTCTTTTGCCGCCAGAGAAGTCTTTGTAGGTACCATTTCAACTATTTACAGTATTGGAGCCGATGAGGAAGACGAGCTCACTATAAAAGAAAAACTCGCCAAAGAGATTAATCCCAGAACCGGTGAAAAAATGTACACTCCGGCACTTGGCTTTAGCCTAATGGTATTTTATGCCTTCGCCATGCAGTGCATGAGTACGCTGGCCGTGGTGTATAGAGAAACCAAAGGGTGGAAATGGCCACTTATTCAAACCATATACATGAGTGCGGTGGCCTACCTGGCTGCACTGGCCACTTACAATATATTCAGCTAGTTGATGTTTAGGCTCTGCAAAGTACCTCATTAATAAATCAATGCGTTGGCTATAATTAGTCAGGCATCAATTAATTAGTAGGCATTCGCCATTAATTGGGGCGGTAGTTGAGCGGAAGCCAGTCAGAAAATGCTCCCCATCGCCACCAACCACCAAAAGTAACATCCCTTGGCCTCAAAAACTGACCGGGAAAGCCAATTGGAGTTTCATGATTATTGAAAAAGATAATGGACTTTTGAAAAAGCTCTACATCTTCCAGATCCATTCCAAATACCTGGTAACTGGTTAGGCTTTGTCCGTTCGAAAACTCAATAGAGGTGCGGGCTTTTTTGTCTGTGTACTTGTAGTTTCCGCTTTTACTGGAACTACGGTAGAGTTTTTTATACTCATCGTCTTCATATTCTCCGGTATAAGTCACTTCAATATCTTGCCGGGCCTTTAATGTGTATAGGTATTCTTTGTCTGTTTTTTCTACCTGAATAATCTCACTCACCGGAGCCGGATTAAGGGGGGTGGTATACTCTGAAGTGACAGAGTCGTAGTTTATGACATTGATCTTAAAACCTTCCTGGTCCAGCTTTCCCGTAATTAGGGCATTGAGGAAATGCTGCACAGAACCCTTATAGGCTTTCTCCCGGGCTTCTTCCCAGTTGCGATATTGCCTGCGCGACTTAGGCTCCAGCTCCTTAAACTGAGCTTTGCCAATGTTCATCTTCAAACCATTTTCAAACCTGAACTCTTCGAGCAAATAACTAACCCTAAACCCAAGGGCCCTATTTTCGACAAAAAGCATGTCTTCGGCAGTCACTCGGTAGTTATCCAAACTGTCGAGTATTTCAAACTCCAAAACTTCGGGATTAACAATCACACAACTTTTGGCGTTTTCAGACTTTCCCAAAAACTCTTCTTCGAATCGTTTGAAGAGTCTGCGCGCCTCACGGGTCTTTCGCCTTCGCGCTTTGCCTATTACCTGTATACTTTCCAGAGCAATTGGGTCTATCTTCATTTCAATAATGAACCTACGATCTTCAACCTCCTGCTTGTAATTAAAAGGAATAGATTTTGACTCATAGCCCACATAAGACACCACAAGGTTAAACCCGATATCAGGTATATTCTCAATCACAAAATTGCCATCTAAATCAGTAGCCACCCCTAGGGTACTGTTATCGATAAACACATTGGCAAAGGGCAATGGCTCCTGAGTTTCAACATCAACCACCTTTCCCTGAATTTTTCGTTCGCTATAAATGCGTTTGAGAATAATTATTGTGCCTTGTACTTCGCGGTAATACAAGTTCCCCTTTGAAAGCAAATCGTCTAACAAGAGCCTCAAAGAAACGTTCTCATACCTTTCTGTAATGCGGGTATCTCGCGGAATAATATTGCTGTTATAGGAAAAGCTGAGGCTTACCTCCCGGTTGAGTTGCCGTAGGGCATTGGGAAGTGACACATCATCGAACTCAATAGAAAGCTTGTGGTCAAGAACAGAATTCTGATTGTCTTGAGCAGTAATTTTAATAGCAACGAATAAAAGTAGGGAAACAATGATGTTTCGATGCATGTACCAATTTAATGAGTACAGCCAACACCATCTAATTTTATACGATTTTCTTTAACTCTGGAAATAGTCATAGAGGGGAAGGTGGCTTCTAGTATTTCAAGCGCTTCATCCAACGACTTATCTTTTACATTTTGAGAAATCCGGCAATCGCGAATATCTTCTGCCACTTCTATTTTCACCCAATAGGTTTTTTCAAGGTCTCTGGCCACTTCGCTCATGCGTGCGTTTTCAAAAATAAGCTCTCTTGTCCACCAGGCCGCGTAGTTTTTATTCCGCACCTTGTCCCGAACCATTTTTGTTCCATCGGCCGAAAGCACGGCTTTTTCTCCGGCTTCTAATACCTGCTCTTCTCCTTTGGCTTTCTTAGATCTAAAGCCCACTTTTCCGGAAGATACATTGACCTCTACCGCTTCTGCCTCATAGGCTCTAACTTCAAAGCTGGTACCCAAAACTTCTACCTCACTGTTTTCGGTAGAAATAACAAAAGGCAACGATTCATTCCTCACCACATCAAAATTAGCTGCACCGGTGAGAGAAATATTCCTGTTGGTTTTGCCAAAATCTTCATCGTATGTTACAGTAGAAAAAGCATTGAGCTTCACCGAGGTGCCATCGGGCAAGGTAAGCTCTTTAATTTCGCCCGATGAAGCCACTGTAGCCAATTGTTCGGCAGTGGTTTTTTGGGCAATGTTCTGCCAGCCTATATAGCCAAGAGCGGCAATAAACACTATGCTTGCGGCAATTTTTAAGAAAGAGAATCGGCCCTTTTCTGCAACCAACGATCGCTGCTTAGTGGTTTGCTGAGCCACTTTCTCCCAGGCCTGTCGGGTGTTTAAATTCAAGGAAGGTTGATTGGTACGACCAGAAATCTCCCAGGCAGCAATGGTTTTTTGCACCTCATTGCTGAGTTGTTCATCAAGAAGCAATTGCTCTTCAAATTTGCTTCTTTCTTCGGCTCCCATCTCATCAGCCAAGTATTTGGCTATCAACTCTTCCATTGTATTTTGTATCTACAATAATCTGACAATTTTAGGCACGCTTACCCCTACATTAAAGTTATAATTGGTAAAAAAAACATCAGGTAGTCACTTAAACTATCCCTCAGTATCCTTAGTGCCTTACCCATGTGCACTTCAACCGTTTTTTTCGAAATCCCTAATTCTTCTGCAATTTCGTGATATTTAAGCCCTTCTTCCCTGCTCATACGGAAAACCCGCTGACACTGTGGAGGAAGACTTTCCAGCGCATCGTCAATTCGCTTTTGCAATTCAAAATCGGGTTGATGGCTCACAAAGTTTCTTCTCACCTCCTCAATACGTTCTTGCTTACTGGCTACGTGCCGAGCCACTACCTTCTTGTGCTTAATGTAATTAAGAGCAGTATTGTAGGCTGCTCTAAACAAGTAGGAACGAAAGCTGATGTCCGAACGAATCATCTCCCGCTTCTCCCAAAGATTAACAAATGTTGCCTGCACAATTTCCTCGGCAGTATCCTGGTCTCTAACAATGCGCATTACGTACCTGCAAGTAGGTTCGTAGTATTCTTTGAAAAGATTTTCGAAGGCTGACTTATCTCCCTTTGAAAAGGATTCTAACAACTTACTTTCGCTTGTGGACACTCTTGGTAGTTTCTCGTTGGGGTTGAATTTATAAAGTTTTTACTAATTGCAAGCTGAAAGTGCTTAGTAAGCCAATCAGGCTTCAACTTAGCCATTACTTTATACGTAACTCCAAGTCTAAAACACAAAATACGTTGAAAGAAACACCGCAAACTGTTTTTCAGAACAGGCTAGAAAAGTTTCAGAGCAGGCAACAACTCATTAAAAAGAAAGCATCGACCTACTCTTGGTTAAGAATCGGCAGTTTTATACTCTATTTGATTGGCTTTGTGTACCTGGCTGATCGGGGCCATGCAGAGGTAATGGTATATATAAGCCTTGCTTTTGTAGTTCTCTACCTCTATCTCCTAAAAAAGCACGAAGGGCTGAAAAGAGAATTGCGGCTACTCGACAATCTGGTTGATATAAATTCGGACGAACTGAGCCGAATGCGTTTTGAGTTTTCACATCTGGACGATGGTGCTATATTCTTTGAACCCAACCATCCATACCACATCGATCTGGATATTTTCGGTCGTCACTCGTTGTATCAGCTTATCAATCGAACCTCTTCGGTTTATGGAAGCAAAACACTGGCAGGCTGGCTAAGCACACACGCCACTTCTAAAACCATAAACAACCGGCAGGTGGCTATTCAGGAATTAGCTCCCGCCATAGACCTTCGTCAGCAATTTCAGGCGGAGGGCTTGTCAGAAAAACTACCGGAGGCTGCTCAGGTACAGCAGCTAATCAACTGGCTTAACACCGAGCAGCAGCGTTCTAACTTTGGTCTGTACAAAGTGCTGTTGCCGGTACTGGCCACAGCCACATTGGCCTCCATTGTAGTCAGCGCAGCCGGCCTTGTGTCCATAGGGCTACCTGCCCTTCTCATTTTTGTGAATATTGCGGTTTTGGGTACTGTGTTTCGTCAACTCCTCGATATTACCAGACAAACGGAAAACGGTTATCGGTCATTGCGATCACTAAAAGAACAAATAGCACTCATTGAAAGCCATAGCTTTAATAGCCCGTTACTTAGTCAACTTAAACATGACCTAACCGGAAACAACCAAAGGGCTTCCAAAACCCTGCGTGAATTGTCGAACATTCTGGACAACCTGCAAAACCGCTCCAATCTGCTTTATTTGCTCTTTAACCTTACTTTACTGCTAGACATATACTGGTACCTTAAAATAAGCCGTTGGAAAAAAGAGAATAAGGCCAACCTCGAATCCTGGTTTAGCATAATTGGTGAGTTTGACGCTCTTATGAGCATGGCTGCTTTTGGCTATGCTAACCCCGACTATTGCTTCCCTGTACTTTCTAAAGAAGCCTGTACCATTAAAGCGACCGACCTGGGACACCCGCTCATTAACCCGGGCAAGCGAGTGAGTAATAACTTTGAATTTACCGGTCGCGGGGGAATTTGCCTAATTACAGGCTCTAACATGAGTGGAAAAAGTACCTTTTTAAGAACTGTTGGCCTAAATAGTGTTTTGGCTTTGGCCGGTGCACCAGTATGCGCCAAAGCCATGGAAATTGGCGAGCTAAAGGTGTTTACAAGCATGCGCACCCAAGACGATCTGGAAGAAAGTGTTTCTTCATTTTATGCCGAACTGAAAAGGTTGAAGCAACTATTGGGTCAAATTGATGATGACAGACCCACTCTTTTTATGATCGATGAAGTATTGAAGGGTACCAATTCAGACGACCGTCACAGAGGTGCAACAGCTCTTATCAAACAATTGAACAGGCAAAATGCCTTTGGTTTTGTTTCTACTCACGACATTGTATTGGGCAACATGACCAACGAACTCCAAGGGGTAAAAAACTATAGCTTTAACAGCACCATTTCGGGCAACCAAATACACTTTGACTACAGGCTGACTCCGGGCATTTGCAAAAGTTTTAATGCGACCAAACTAATGCAGCTTATGGGTATTGAGGTAGATGCTTAAAACAGTCTTTGCTTTGGGTTGAATTACTTATTTTTGGGCTCATTTCTAAAAATATCATGGCCTTCGATTCAAATCTAAAAATTGGAGTTCTTGGTGGCGGGCAATTGGGCCGAATGATGATTCAATCGGCTATTGACTTCAACCTGGACATTCACGTACTTGACCCTGACCCTAATGCTCCCTGCAAATGCATAGCTACAAGCTTTGAAACCGGTTCATTAACCGACTATGAGCGGGTAATGGCTTTTGGCCAGGACAAAGACCTGTTGACCATAGAAATTGAAAATGTAAACACGCAAGCGCTCAGCGAACTGGAAAAGCAGGGAAAGAAGGTATTTCCTCAACCGAGGGTTATAGAGCTTATTCAAAACAAGCTACATCAGAAAAAATTTTATGCCGCCAATGGCATCCCTACTGCGGAATTTCAAGAAGTTTCAGGAGCAGCCGAAGTAGCCCAAAAGAAAGATTTTTTGCCATTTGTGAACAAACTGGCCACTGGCGGATACGATGGGCGTGGTGTACAGGTTATTCGTACAGAAGATGCTTTAGGGAAGGCTTTTGATGCTCCCGGCTTTGTAGAAAAACTGGTCGATTTCGATAAAGAGTTAGCGGTAATTGTTGCCCGCAACGAGGCCGGGCAGGTGCAAACATTCCCTACGGTGGAAATGGTCTTTCATCCGGAACACAACTTGGTAGAATACTTATTTTCACCTGCTTCCATTAGCCCTGAAATTGAAGACCAAGCTCAACAACTCGCTAAGGAGCTCATAGAAAAATTAGATATGGTTGGTCTTTTGGCCATTGAAATGTTTCTTACCAAAGAAGGCCATCTGTTGGTTAATGAAATAGCACCACGAACTCATAACAGTGGCCATCAGACTATCGAGGGCAATGTCACTTCGCAATTCGAACAGCACCTCAGAGCCATACTAAACTGGCCCCTTGGCAACACAGACACTCTCATTCCTTCGGCCATGGTAAACCTGTTGGGAGAAGATGGCTACAGTGGAGAGGCTCGCTATGAAGGTATGGAGCAAGTGCTGGCCAAAAACGGTGTGCATGTGCACCTATACGGAAAAAAATTAACCAAACCTTTTCGAAAGATGGGGCATATAACCGTGGCTAACCACAACATTGACCAACTAAAACAAACCGTTAACTTCGTGAAAAGCACCTTAAAAGTAAAAGCATGAGCCAACCACAAGTAGGAATAATAATGGGCAGCCAGTCAGACCTGAGGGTAATGCGAGATGCTGCTCAGGTATTAGAAGAACTGGGTGTATCGTTCGAACTCACCATTGTTTCGGCCCACCGAACACCAGAACGTATGTTCGATTACGCCAAAGCAGCTCGCCAGAAAGGACTTAAGGCTATTATTGCAGGAGCAGGAGGAGCAGCCCACTTGCCAGGAATGGTTGCCTCACTTACCACTTTGCCTGTTATTGGGGTGCCTGTAAAATCAAGTAACTCCATCGATGGATGGGATTCTGTACTTTCCATTCTTCAGATGCCGGGAGGAGTACCTGTGGCTACGGTGGCCCTGGATGGGGCAAAAAACGCAGGTATTTTAGCAGCCCAAATTGTCGGTGCCTTTGACCAAGACGTTGCCAACAAACTTGATACATACAAAGAAAACCTCAAGGCTAAAGTAGAGGAGAGCATTAGTGCTGTATCCAAAAACGGCTGGAAGGCCTAAAAATCGAACTCCGGCTCGGGCGAGGTATGATGAAAGTCATACCAATATTCATACAAGCTGTATTCGAGAGCATCGCTAACAAAGCCCTCGGCTGTGTTGAATGAAAGCGTGCTCGACTCGGGCAAAAACTCTCTGATTTTAATGGCCTGATCGAACGGAAGCCGTGATATGAGCACATAACCGGTGCCTAAGTCTATATGTGGGTTTACCTTTTCCATTTATTATGCAAGCATAACAGTTTTATGGAATAAGATTGATAATGAGCTATTTAAGATTTTGTTAAGTTGACGAAAGCCAATATTAAGCTTCCGTCAACTCTAACTTTAGGTTGTAACTTTTATCTACTGAAGGTCGTCTTAGCGGTTGTCTCCACCTCCCTTATTGTCTTTATTATCTTTCTTCTTTTTCTTGAGAATACCTTCTAACACTCCTTTGGCTTTCTCCCTTACATCTTCAAGCTTTTTATCTACGGAGTCCTTTTCAACCCCTAACTTTCCGGCAGTCAATCTGGCCAGGCTATCCTTTTTCACCTGCAACAGGCTATCGGCCTTGGCCTTCAAGGTATCTTTTTTTGCTTCGATCACATTCTTGGCCGAATCTTTAGCTACATCTACTTTATTCTGAACCTCTTTTTTTACCTCCTCCTTCTTCTCTGCCACTTTATCGGCTACCGCTTCTTTCACCGTATTTTCAACGGTTTTACCATTGGAAGAGGCAATACTCTTTAGTGTAAACTGAGGTTTTGCAAACTGGCCTGCCATTCCCACATTGAGTATTAGGTTATCGCCTCCCAAAGGGTTATTGCCTCCGGTAAGAGACGACACCAGACTATTAAGTTGTGCTCCCACCTTACCGGCCGGCACATTCATACGCAAAACATAGTCTATGGAGCCATCGATACCCGTACTGCCCGATATGGTTGTTTTATACTGTCCCAGGTTTACATCGAAGGGCTTTACATGCAAGCGTCCGTCTTTAATTTCAGCACTCATCTTCACTCGCTCTAGCGTGGCAGCTCCAATATCGCCAAGCTTGGTTACAGAAGCCAAACCCGCTAATACTTCCGATTCGCCCAAACTTGCCTGTAAAACCTGAATAAGCCCCTCTCCTGTCAAAGTAGAATAATCGGGCATCATATCGGCACCTAAGGCTCCCTTAATAGAGAAGTCCGTGGAGAACTGCCCTGTCATTTTCTCGGTAACGGGAGCCAGTTTTTGCACCATATCTACACTTTGAAATGAAGATGGAATGGAAATTCCTGCGGCTCCGAACTTGAAATCGAAGACAGGTTTGGCGGGTTTGCTATCGTACAGACCATTGGCCGTTACTGTTCCATTAAGTGCGTTGAAGCCTGAATTTTTTAGGCTAATCGCACCATTTTTGACTTCAATTTGTCCCACCATGTTGTTCAGGTTAAGGCTGTTGTACTTTACCTGACCTACTTTGGCTGTGAGATTGAATAGTACGTTTTCCGGAATTCGCACAACTTCAAGAGGTTCATCGCCCGATGTAGTTTGCTCTTCTTCTCCGCTTTCTGTCATCCATTCATTCACATCCAGCCTGTCGGCTTCTACATTAAGTCTACCGGACAAGACTTCATGATTTAGGGCAAAACCAAGAAAATTCTCCAGCTTACCACTCATGCTATAACTGGTAGAGCCGGCTTTGCCAACATAATTGGTCAATGCAATGGAGTTATTGTCGAAGCGAGCCTCTGCGCTGCTAATACTAATTTCCTGCTCTATCCCCTCGCCTTCATAGGCAAAACCGGTAAGTATTATTTGGCCCGAAGTAGGCAAGCTACTGTAGCGCTCGGCCTGCAAATCGCTCATTCGGCCACTACTTTGCAAATCGGTTTCAATCTTCCCTTTCAGCTTCATCCCTTCCATAGGATAAAGCGCCATTAATTTCTCTAAATCCAGTGAACCTGAAGATCTCACATCCCATTTAAAATTATCCGGATTTTCTAGTTTCATCTGAGCCACAAACTCCTGACCATCCATTTGTAATGAGAGGTTGTCGACTTTTATTTCGGTATCCGCCAGTTTGCCTGTCTTGTTGGTAACACCGGCTAAAAGCACTAATTTTTCCACAGGCGCAGGCACCTCTGGTGTCTTGATGTAGCCATTTTCCAGGCTCAAGCCAATATCCATTAGCGGGACTTGCTTTTTCAGACTATCGTAAATACCCGAAGCATCGGCTTTAATAGAGAGTAGCCCCCTTAGCTCATAGCCTTTCATGGGGTAATATCTTCCAATTTCAGCCAAATTAAGTTGCCCGTCTACAGAAGCCTTCATTCGGTAGTCTTTCAGGTTTTCAACCACCAGCGAGGCATCTAACGGGTTCGACCCCATTTCCAAATGCAATGTTTCCAGATCTACTCGGGTATTCTCGACAACCCCGTCAGGGTTGCTTACACCAAGTTTTACCTTAACGTTCTTTATGGCATCGGGCAAATCGGGATAATGAAAATAGCCGTTGTCAATAGCCAAATTGAAATGAAAGGCCGGCATGCTACTTTCATTGTAAACACCTTTCAGCTCGCCATCGAAATTAAGTCTTCCTGTAGCCTCTAATTCGTTGAAAGAATTGGAATATACAGCCGGCACGAGAGATAGAAGTTGTTTGAATTCGGCTCCGGGAGAAGCAAAGGAGAGATCCATTCCGTAGCCATCTTCTAACATAGAAAACGAGCCACTGGCCGAAATGGGAAATGTATTTACTTTGAGCACATTGTCTTTGAAGGTATAGGTAGAGTTTGGCAAATCCATAGAAAGAACCACATCCAGATCGACCGACTTGTTATGCAAGTAGTCTATTCCTTCATAGGTAACCTCAACATCTCCAATCGTTCCGGTGGTCTTCAGGTCGAAAATATCATTGGCAAAATCGCCCTCGCCTTTCACGTTAATATCCGCCAGCTGCATAAAGTAAGATAGGCCCTGATCAAAGTAAACAAACTCACTATTACTGATGGTAATGGAGCGCAAACCAAAAGTAACTCCTTCACCATCGCCTGTTTCTTCAGCTGGAATTTCCTCCGTAGTTGCCTTTGCGATGTCGTAGTTGGCCGTACCATCTTCTAAAACAATGATGGTAATGTCGGCACCATCGGCCATTATAGACTTAAGGCTTATGCTTTCTCCGAACATTACTTCTTTAAGATTGACAGTGGCAGAAAGCTCTTGTACTTTGAAGAGTGTATCCTGATCAAAGACTCCTTTTCCAATAATGCCCATATCAGATAGTGAAAGAGTGAAATCAGGGAAGTTCCTTAGTAGGGAAAGGTTAAAGTCATCAAAATATAGTGTGGCCTCCGTATTTTTCTCAAACTCACTAATGATGAGTGCCTTAATTTTATCTTTAAAAAAGACCGGAACGAGTAGCAGGGCCACAAAAAGCACTAAAATAAAACCCAACAGAATCTTAAAAACCTTCTTCATAATTCAACCTTAATAACGCGAAAGCAATTTAGCGATATTCGGGTGCTGCCACCAGAAAGTTTAAATACTTCAAGATTTATTAATGAGAAGTAAAGAAGCAAACCTCTCCAAACGGCAGATTAGCCCTTCGCTTTTATGTTTCTGATTCGCTTAGGCCCATACCAGAGCCACAAACCAGTAACTATAAGAAAAACCAGTCCAATACCCAGTATGTTCATAGAAATGAGCTTAAAAAAGTCGGAGACAATAGATCCGTCATGAATGTGCTCTATCCAGTCGGAGTGACGTTTGGCCACAGAAAGAATTTCCAGGTTTGTAGCATCTACCTGCACTTCCCAGCTACCGCTATCAAAGATCACCTTGGCAATACCCTTACCGGGGCGGTACTCAATCCGGTCGAAATTATCGGCCGTGAGCCCAAGAGAATCTACGGCTGCCAAAGAGGCTTTGGCCAAGGCTTCTACCGACTGATAGTTTTCGAGCGACTGGTTTACTCCTTTTTGAGTAGGCGGTTGTAGCAAAGCAATGTCTTTCTTCCACCCCAGTAAAATGCCGGTAATTGCGGAAAGCAATAAGAAGAGAGCCAGCACCAGCCCTATCCATTTATGAATTTTGCGGTAACTCCTGAGTGATTTCGAAAGCTTTTGAGACGCCATAATTAAAGGAGCGCAATAACTGTAAAATCCAGAATGAGCGCAAGTAGATTTATATGTTAACAGTTAGTTAACATATAGCCTCTCTTACTGACAAAAACCTATGATATGTCGGGCATTTTTTCCAAAAAGTTGCTTAATGTTAATTTAATGTTAACTTTGTATTAATCACAGTTTACATGAGCTACTCAAAACCAGTGCGCAGACAGAGACATGAAGAGGTTGGTGTACATATGGCTTTCTACGTTTATCCTAAGTTCGGGCTTAGGACAAGACCTTTCATGTAAACTGATAGAAAACAGCCCCAAGACCTCTCAGCAACTGCTTCAGTTTTTAGCACTTACCGGTTCAGAAGAAGACTCGGCCATTCTCCAATCATTCGATAGGCTGATTGAACGACTGGAGCGGGTTGAAACTCGAAAAAAGACCGACTACGCGTTTCTAAAGGCACTCTTTTACCGCACTCATTCGGGTATTCTCAAAGAGTACGACAGACTGGCAACCATGAATCAGACGCTGTCTAACGGTAAGTTTGGTTGCCTGACCGGCACTGCGGTTTATGCGCTTTTGCTGGAACATTTCGGTTACGACTACCAGATTATTGAATTGCCCAACCATGTATTCATTCACCTCACGGTCGATGATCATTCGTATGTCTATGAGTCGACATTACCCATGAGTGGTTTCCGTAAAACCTCAGTAGAATTGGAGAAACTTTTGGAACAACCATGGGTCAATCATCGTAGAATAAGCCAGTTGAGTACGGTTGGAGACTGGTTCGAAAACTTCGAGGTAATACCGGGGCAACAGTACAAAACCATCAACCTTCAGCAACTAGCAGGCTTACAATATTTCAACGAGTCTGTGAAACACTACCTGGCTAAAGATTACATCACAGCAATGGAAATGGTTATGACGGGTTACGATCTGTATCCATCAGAAAGAAACGAAAAACTTATGCAACTGATTATTAACAAGATTTTGAAGTACGACATGATTAAGGAGGAGGTAAAAAATCAGTATCTGGAAAAATATGTACGCTTCGTAAAGCGACAAAAAATATCTCAAACAAAATAAGTATCTCATCCCAGATACTATCCCTAATTCAAATACATGCTTACAAAAAAGCCCTTCTGGTAAAGAAGGGCTTCTATTTCTATTCCAGTTTCAGAATTTTGAACTCTACTCTTCGGTTAAGCGCTCTACCCGCCCTGGTGCGGTTAGAAGCTATAGGTATTGTTTCGCCATACCAAACAAACCTCAACCGGTCTTCATCTATACCCAAGGTGGCTAACCCCTTTCTTACAGCCTCTACGCGTCTATAAGAAAGATCCACATTGTATTCATCTGTTCCGTAACTGTCGGTATGACCAGCCAACTCTACAATGGCGTTGGGGTAATCATTCATAAACTTAGCCAGATTTCGCATCTCTATCCACGATTGCTCCTTGAGCAAGTCTTTGTCGAAGTCGAAAAACACATTGCGGATGATGAACGACTTACCTACTGCGGCCTTTACAATCTCAGGAGTAGCATATACGGTTGGAGTGGCTACATTAGAAAGTATCGCATTTTGGCTTAGCTCGGGCAAACCAAGTTCTCTGCGCTGGGCGTTAAGTACCTCAAACGTATCGCGCTTAATTTCGGGAAGAGCCAATGTAATGGCCACTGCTTTGACCACATCTTGCGGCACTGCTATTGGTTCGCCAAGAGCTATCTGGGCACTATCGAGGTCTAGCCTGTCTAACGATACTGCATACACATTGAGGTCGGAAACATCGAGCAAGTCGATGGTACTTCCTACAGGAATATAACCGGGAATCTCTGCCCTGTAACTATAAATTTCATCTGCAGGAAGTTCAATGCAGTAATTGCCTCCCGCATCGGTTCTTACTCTTCCTACTTCTACTCCATCTCGTAGCCTGGAAAATACAACCTCTGCATCGAGAGGCTCCTGTGTATCGGGATCCACAATTCGGCCACACAGTGACACCAGCCTGATTTGGCGTGTAACCAATGGCAAGGTAAAAGAATGGATGTCCAGATCGTTGCCTTCTACTTCGCGACAGAAATAGCCAAAGCCACCATTTTTGGGTATGAACAAAAACATATCGTCCACCTCGGTGTTGATCACCGGCCCCAGGTTTTCAGGTTCTGTCCAGCTCTGCCAGGAGTTATCGAGCCTTCGGGTCATAAACAGGTCTTTCTTACCGTAGCCACTATGCCCGTTAGAGGTAAAAATAAGCGTCTTTTTGTCTGGCATGAGAAATGGCCCTTCCTCTTCTCCTGCCGTATTGATTACCGGCCCCATATGTACGGGTTCTGTCCAAACACCATCTTTTTGAAGGAAACTCACATACAAATCGCGCTGCCCTTCTGTACCCCGGCCTTCTTCTGAAATAATAAGCACCTCACTGTCGGGGGTCAGCCAGAAGTTCACATTTTCATGTACGTTCAGGTCATTATAAATCTTAAGGTTTTGCGGGTAAGTCCAGGTTCTTTTGTCTATTCTTCTGCTTTTGGATAGCCCATAATTCATGCCTCCCTTTAAATATTCATTACCGAGAATAATGAGCTCCTCATCTTCCTGAAGAAAGGCACTTATAAAGTTGGGATCCAGGTTGTTTAGAGGCTCTCCAATGTTAAAGGCCAGACCCCAATCTTGAGTATTCTTATCAAAGTCGGAATACCAAATATCTTCCAGATCATCAAGACCACCAACATTACCTTCGTGGCCTCTCCGGCTAAAGTACAGGGTTTGTCCATCTTTGGTGAGCAAGGGCTTAATCTCTCGTTTATCACTGTTCACCAAATCGTTCAATCGGTATACCTGAAGCTTGGTGTTGATGTTGGGCATCAGGTTAATTCTGGCTTCAATAGGGGTTTTAGAATTAGAAATTCCAATGCAGTCTATATCGCTAAACCCATCAATGGCAGCCCCGTTGAGCACCACCTTTACAGCCGCTACATTGTATGGCGTTTTGTCGATAAAAATACGGAACATGCGCCAACGCTCACGCACAGGCCCGGCCGGCTTGTCGTACACTTTGTATTCATTGCCCTGCTGATCGTATAAAAATACGGTTGTAATTGCTCCGGGATTGTAAGTTTCGCCAATGGCTATCTGCTCTATGGGCATGGGTAAATCAAAACCTACCTTAATAAATTCTACCGTATTAGGTTTGTAGGGTCTCCAGGCATTGGGATTGCTGCCACCGGAAGGTAGAATGTTTGGTTTGAGAAGAGCTTGCCTGGCAGAGTTTTCCAACTCTGTAAATTCAGAGGACACCTGTTCTACCCGAGTGGCCCATTGCACGGTGGTTTGGGCACTCAACGACAAAAAAGTGCTAACTATGAATAGTAGGCTTAGGTAGTGTCTCATGGTGAGTCGCGCGTCTGAGCGCAATCCAATATTAACCAAATTTAAAGATAACTAACTTTGCCTGCTGTCACAATTCAAAAAATATAGCTAATCGTGGGACTTTTGGTTGAAAATGAGGTAGCCGAATGAAAGCATCAATCCCACGGGAGCGCTATTCCCTTCAATGTAGTTGAGCCGCAGGCTTATTGGGCCGGGGATGGCTTCATAGACAAAAGCCAACATACCTTTAATGCGAGGCTTTACGAAACCCACATCCACAACAGCCTCCTGATTTACATCTGCAATTTGACGGTAGGGTACAAAGGCATAAAGTTCTGCGCGGACACTAAGACTTCGGCCCAAACCATAGAGGTGTCTCATTCCGGTAGCCACATATCCGGGGGCTCGAAAATCTTCCAGAAAAAAGGTCTTGGAATCGAACATAGGCTCAAACGATGGAACATAGAGCTGCGTAGCATGGTAGTTCCTTAGTGGCCGAATGGTTGAATAAGAGCTTTCCACCATCCACCCGAAAGTGTAGCGAGAGGTTACCTGACTATATTCCTCAAAACTCAACTGAAAAGTGAGCCAGCTACGGCCAGATCGATAGGTAACCGGGTTGCTTGGATTATACAGTGTTGAGGTGGAACCGGGCATATAGTCGAACGTAGCATTGATGTATTTTAACGATGCATAAAACCGGGAGCCCACAGTAGCGAACTGTTTTTTGTTCAGACTATTTCTCTCATAAGCCAGCTTACTCCTAAACCCTGTAAGCTCTAGCCTGTCGAGCAGGGCATCGGAAGAAACACCGGGCGTATTGCTATACGCATCACGATTGCGCAACAGTCCATCTTCTAATGTCACCACACTTCGCTGGCCGGTACCAATACCCAACACAACGCCCAGTCTTCGATCGATGCGATCGAGTACTAAAGGTTGAACCGACTCATCGAAAAAGTCTTCCGTACTCAGGTAATCCCAGTGGTTGTATTGAAAGTTTGGTTCTACAAAGAATCGGGTCTTAGGATTGACATTAAACCGTGTTGCCAGGTTCAGGCTCTCATAAAACCGCCCGGTAGAAGCCAACATTCGGTAGGTGTTTAGCTTTTTGTTGAAGGAATTCAATTCGGCACCCACCTGCAAAGTACTTACCTGCCGGGTAGATATGTTCCCTCCAAAATCTATGGTCAGTGAATTTTTGGCCGTGGGTTTAAGATAGAGCTCAAGTACATATTGACCGTTGGTTTCATTGTAGGCAAAATTGGGGTAAATGTGCTTGAAATATGGTTCAGAAACCAGTTGAAAATAGGCTCTACTCACCTGGGTGATAGACTGGGGTCCATCGTCAAAATCAATGAGTTTGCGAATAAACTTCTGCTGGTCTGTGGTAAAACCAAAGAGCTTTAACTCACCGAACGAATAGGGCTTAAAGGCATTATGAAAGTCTCTTCTGGCAATAGTGAGTTTTATTGGGTCTCTTCGCCCCTGCACTTTTTGTCTTAGCTCAGGCAAACTCCTTATGGTTGCCGAATAGCCCGAGTCTATGAGCGCTTCCACCTTATCAAAATCTACCGCGGTATATTGTTCAATACTTGGCTCCAGATAAACATCCCCTTCCTTGATTACCGAAGGATCTGTTTTATCCAGAAACATAAACAACAAGGCGTCATTTAAAATCTCTTCATCCTTGTCAAAAGGATAGGTTTCACTCAATTTAGTGGCCACATTGCTTCCAATGACCACATCGGGCGCAAAATGCTCTTTCATAATATCGACCGGGAAATTGTCATATATGCCTCCATCGAACAGATACTGATTTTCATTTTTAATCGGTCGGTAAAAAAAGGGCACCGCCATTGAAGAGCGAACGGCCTTCATAAGCGAACCCGAGTCGAGAGCCAGAGTACGCTGGGTAAACACATCGGCTGCAATGGCGCGATACGGCACCAATAGCTTGTTGAAGTTAAAGCCTGAAGCCTGAGCAGCCTGGCTAAGGTATTCATTGAGCACAAAGTTAATAATGAGGTCGTTTGCCAACGGGGTGTTAAGTTGAGGCCCTGTTTGAGGGTCGAGAATCAAATCGAGCGAAATCCACGAGGCGTTGTCTTCCGCCCGTGTATAGTTGTACTGGTAGCGCTCGGTAGAAGTTCCCTGAACCCAATTTTGAAAAGCCGGGTCTTTTACGATCATTTCAATTTCATCGGGGCTATAGCCAGCTGCATAAAAAGCCCCCACCACTGCCCCCATAGAGGTGCCCACTATATAATCGATTGGAATGTGATTTTCTTCAAGGGCTTTAATGACCCCAATGTGTGCCAATCCCTTGGCTCCGCCTCCACTCAACACCAGACCTACCTTTTGTTGTTGAGCCAACAGGTTGGAGCACAGGAAAATCAAGCCAATGACACAAGCCCTCTTCATGTCTCGAATAAACAAAAAAAGCAGGGCAATGCACCCTGCTCTGTTCTAAGTTTAGATTAATTTTTTTAGTTACTGGCCGAAATACCTTTGCTACCCCAGGTTTTAGGAATATCGTTGAGTTTCTTATTGGTGAGAGAAACCACCGCCTCAAATGGAATTTTATGCTCGGCCTTCAGTGGTGTTTCGGCAGGTAATTCTTCTCTTAAGAAGTCTACCTGAACCCCTCGTTTCCAGAACCTGAAACATAGGTGGTAGCCTGTGGCCAAACCTGTTTTACCTACATAACCAATTACATCTCCCTTTCTTACTTTATCTCCTCGCTTGTACTTACCAAATTTACTCATGTGCAAATACCCGGTTGTGTAGGTGCCATTATGCTTTATTTTTACATAGTTGCCATTGCCCTTGGTAAACCCTCTTTCAATGATTACTCCATCTCCGGCCGCTTTGATAGGTGTGCCCCTATCGGCCGCAAAATCAGTTCCCAGATGAGGTGTTCTACGCTTGAGCACCGGGTGAAATCTGTTCGGGTTATATCGGCTGGAAATTCTTGAGTATTCCACAGGGAAGCGAAGAAAAGCCTTTTGTGCGCTCATGCCTTCTTCATCAAAGTAGTTCAATCCATCTCCCTGATCGTAGGCATAAGTCATGTAGGAATTGCCCCTGTGATTAAATTCAGCACCAATAATATTACCTATACCCACGGGCTGGCCATCAACCACCCGCTCTTCATAAATTACCTTAAACCAATCGCCCTTAAACAAAGCTCTCATATCAAGCTGCCAACCATACAAATCGGCCATTGCATTGACAAGGGCAGGAGACCCACCCTGCTCTCTAATGGCATGGTCTAACGATACTGTAATAAGTCCTGACATGGTTTTTTCAACCACTTCTACCTGCCGCTCTTCCTTAAATACCGCCAGAGAATCATCTAGCTGATAGATTACATACTCCAAATCGTTGGGTTCATACACAAAGTAGGATGCTCTTTTTATGGAGTCGTTGGTATAAAAAATGGTATAGGGTTTGCCAACTACCAGATTGCGAACGCTATGAACTGTTTTGGAAATACGATCGATGGTGAAAATATCCTGATTGCTCAGATTGAAGGGAAACAACAAATCGGCAAAAGTCTGATTTCTTCTAATTCTCCCTTCCTCAATCTCAAAAAGGTCTAATGGTATGCCAAACTTAAACTGAGGCTCTTTAGCTTCTTCTACAAGCTCCTCTGCGGATAAATCCGTTTCTTCTGCCTCTAACCCCCTGTTTTTCTGTGTTTTAAACACTAATAATGCTGCAACAACCAATACTGCTACTGCCCCTGCCACTCCGGCAAATCGTTTATTCATTGACCTATCGTTTTGAGCTTAACGTCAAAGTAAAGCATTTCTGTTTGAATGTAGAAAAAAAGTATAGGAAGTAATACTTTTTAGTATTGACCCTTAGGCTGTTAAGCAACCCTAAGCACCGGGTATATGGCGCTTTTTTAGAAACTGTACCTCAAAAAACATCGGACTAATTATAGTCGATTACCGTTTGTTTGCTTCAACATGCACTGAATTTTGCCAAAAGGCACTTAGTCATCAAGAGTAGTGCTCGATGCCGCAGTGGCACTCATTCTTCTGGCAAACTCAGCCTTGCCTTTGTCCAGAAAGTCTACAAAATTTTCAACGTCCGGATCGTAAGACAATGGAGCTACCAAAGGCTGTTCGTTGGTATCGAGCAACACATAATATGGCTGGGCATTTCCATTGAATTTGGTGATTTGAAAGTCGAAGTTCTGTTTGCCAATGGTCTTTTTAACCTTACCATCGAAAGAGGACGTGTACCATTCCGATTCGGGCAGCTCGGTTTTGTCATCTACATACAAGGCCAGCACCACATAATCTTGCTTTAGCCGCTCTAAAACTGGATTGGCAGACCACACGTTTTGCTCCATCTTACGACAGTTTACACAACCATGGCCTGTGAAGTCTATAAATATGGGCTTGTTTACTTCTCTGGCAAACTCCAGCGCCTGTTCATAGTCGAAAAAGCCTCTCAGGTTGTGCGGAAGCTCCAGAAAGTCGGCATATTTTACTACACCGTCAAAGCCTACCGGTGCCACCTCTACTACCTCAGGTGCTTCTTCCAATCCAAGGGTAACCGCAAAGGAAAAGTCTTTCTGTTTTTCGGGAGGAAGATACCCCGCCAAACCACTGAGTGGTGCTCCTCTAAAGCCCTGAAACAGATATACCGCAAAGGCCAGCGATATACTGGCCACCGCCAACCGCAATGGATGAAGCTTCTTTACTTTGCTATCGTGCGGAAAGCGAATAATGCCTAATAAATACAAGGTGAGCCCTAGTGCCAACACAAACCAAATGGCTATGTAAATTTCACGATCGAGCAAGCCCCAATGATAGGCCTGATCTGCCACACTGAGAAACTTGAACCCAAGGCCTAGCTCAATAAAACCCAGCACTACCTTTACCGAGTTGAGCCATCCGCCAGACTTGGGCAACTCTTTGAGCATACCCGGAAAAAAGGCGAACAACGTAAATGGTATAGCAAAGGCGGTAGAGAAGCCCAACATACCTACCAATGGCTTTATCTTAGCCCCCTGAAAAGACTCTATCAGAACCGTACCTACAATGGGGCCGGTGCAAGAAAAAGACACCAACACCAGGGTAAACGCCATAAAGAACACCCCTAAAAAGCCTCCCTTATTGGCTTTCTTGTCCATCTTATTGACAAATCCGGTTGGTAGATTAATTTCGAAGTAGCCAAAAAACGATATGGCAAAAATCACGAATACGATAAAGAACAGGCTATTGGCTATGGCTCCGGTGGCCAAATCGTTGGCAATACCGGCTCCAAAGAAGCTACTAAAGATAAGCCCCACCAGAATATAAATGAGAATAATAGAGATTCCGTAAGAGGCCGCTTTTAATCTGGCCTTGGCTCTTGACTGGGTGCTGTTGGTAAAAAAGGCCACAGTCATGGGAATCATAGGGAAAACACAAGGGGTTAAAAGGGCAGCCAAACCAAAGAGAAAAGCCGCCAAAAAGAATCCCCAAAGCGAACCACCATCATCGGTCTGCAAAAGCGCACTATAATCTCCCTCAGCCTGTTGATCTTCACCACTTATTACTTTTATAAAATTGAAGTCGAAATCGGCATAGCCGGGTATGCATTGCCCATCTATATCGGTACAAGTCTGAAATGAAAGTGTTCCGGAAATGTTGAGATCTTTCTTCAGCACCCTTACCTTTTGCCTAAATTCACCCTTACCTTCAAAGTAGGTCACATCTGCTTCCCAAATGTTATCGAACTTCTTTTTGGCATCAATGGGAATGAGGTCTCCAATCACTTCAAAACTGTCGTTATCCTCATATATGGCTTCTGTTACCATTGGCCCTACGTCAGGATCTATATCACTAGAGTAGAGGTACCAATTGTCTATTATTTTCACCTTAAAAATAAGCTCTATTACTTCTCCGGTTTGCACCTCGGTTTTGGAGGCATCGAAGGTCCAGTTGGTGGTAATCTTGAGCTGAGCCCAAGATTGGCTAAAAGCCATGAGCCCGACTATAACAAAAAGTAACTTTAGCTTATTCATAGGTGTAAATTAGTGGCTGATTCATTAACGCATCTCTGCAAAATACTTGTAGAACAGCGGAATAGTTTCAATTCCTTTATAATAATTGAAAAGTCCGTAGTGTTCATTGGGCGAGTGGATGGCGTCTGAGTCGAGGCCAAAGCCCATGAGCACGGTCTTGCTACCCAGTATTTGCTCAAACAAGGCTACAATAGGAATGGAACCTCCGCCTCTAAAAGGAACCGGCTCTTTGCCAAATGTTTCTTTCATTGCTCTTGCGGCAGCCAGATAGGCGGGTGAGTCGGTTGAGGTAACAGCCGGCAAGGCTCCATGATGAGGCCTTACTTCTACACTAACTGATGGAGGTGCAATTGACTCAAAGTGGTTTTTGAACAACTCGGTGATCTTATCCGGGTCTTGATGTGGCACCAATCGCATAGAAATTTTAGCATATGCCTTCGAGGCAATCACGGTTTTGGCTCCCTCTCCGGTATATCCTCCCCAAATTCCGTTCACATCTAAGGTAGGGCGAATGGAAGCTCTCTCCATGGTACTGTAGCCTTCTTCTCCCTCCACATCTTTCAACCCTATAGACTTTTTGTAGGCTTCCAGATTAAAGGGGGCTCTGGCCATGGCAGCTCTTTCTTCGGCAGTGAGTTCCAGCACATCGTTATAAAACCCGGGTATATTAATACGCTTCTTTTCATCTTTGAGTGACGCAATCATCTCGGCCAAAACATTGATGGGATTAGGAACTGCCCCGCCATACAGGCCTGAGTGTAAATCGCGATTAGGACCGGTAACCTCTACCTCCAGGTAGCTCAGTCCTCTGAGCCCTACCGTAATAGAGGGTACATCATTGGCAATAATTCCGGTATCGGAAACCAATACAATATTATTGGCCAGCATTTGTTGGTGCTCCCGAAGAAAAACCTCCAAATTATCAGAGCCCACCTCTTCTTCACCTTCAATAATGAACTTTACGTTGCAATCTAATTCTCCGGCCGCCATCATGGCTTCAAAGGCCTTAATATGCATGTACATCTGGCCTTTATCATCGCATGCTCCGCGGGCAAAAATGGCTCCTTCCGGGTGGATATCCGTCTTTTTAATTACGGGCTCAAAAGGAGGTGAATCCCAAAGGTGTAAGGGATCGGGCGGTTGCACATCGTAGTGCCCGTAAACCAACACTGTGGGTGCCGAACTACTTACAGACTTTTCTCCATATACAATCGGATGCCCCTTTGTTTCATACAGTTCGGCCTTATCGGCCCCGGCTGCCTTTAATTTTTCCTGAATATATTCGGCTGCTTTTTTTACATCGGCCTTGTGGCGGCTGTCTGCACTAACTGAAGGGATTCGAAGTAGCTCCAACAGTTCGGTTAAAAACCGGTCTTTATGTTGGTTGATAAAGTCTTGTGTTGCACTCATATAAATCGTCCGTTTGAGTGCAATTTAATGGATTAACAAAGAAATAACAGACCAATGGTCACAAGATTATCATTGGCCGAGAGCGTCTTTGAGGCGTTTGCGCAAAGTATACTTAAGCCCCGGAAAATAGCCTTCCTGAGAAAAGATTACTTTTCCGTTGGGGTCGAGCAGCAAATGGGTAGGATAGCTGGTTACACCGTAAGAATGAGCCACCCTTCGACCATTTGGCAACAGCTCATAGTTGAAGGCGTGTTGCTCTAAAAACTTTGTGATACGTTCGGGGTTATCCAGTCCGATAGCCAAAAAGTTGATTCCCTTAGGTTTAAACTCTTCCACTAACTCATTCAACTCGGGCATTTCCATAATGCAGGGTTTGCAAGCTGCAAACCAAAAATTGAGGAGTACATACTGCCCTTTAAAATCTTGTAGGTTGATGGAATTTCCCTCTAAATTTTTCAGTGTAAAATCAGGAGCTTTTTTGTTGAGCATAAAGTCGCTCCCCTTCATTTTTTCGAACGTACTGATTTTGGCTTGTCTGGCTTCTTCGCTGGCCACTTCAAAAACAGCAGCTTTGGGTGTTCCGTGAGCATCTACATAGAAGGCGGTCATCAGGTCCACGCTCATAAAGTGCTGCATAAACTCGGACGAAGGTACTTTGGTACCATCGTGCAAGTAAGCTTCCAAAGCCGTGATGTCTATTTGAACATTTCGTTTGCTGTCAAGCCGCTTCCACTCCTTGTTAAGAAAGTCGTAGTCTTGGGCCTGAACAAATACCGGAAGGATAAGTGTAAAAATGAGCAGATATATAATTCTCATACGTTTTATTCTTCAAAACCATCTCCTTCAACAGTGCCTTTCTTCTTGAGTGTTTGGCTAGACTCTGAAGCCATTAGCAACTGGTAAGGTTCATCGACACCAAAATACAGTTTTTTATAATCGATTACCCACTGAATAACACGTTCTTTGGTACTTGGAATAGCCCTGAAGTTACCCACCTTGGCCTTACCCGCATTGATGTTCGGTATAAGGGCATTGAAGGCATCGTTAGAAGAAAACGCCTCTAATACAAAGCCATCGTACATAAAGTAGTACCATGTACCATCGGTCATTTCCAAAAGCAGATTCATAATGTCTCCTTCAGGCGTTTTTCTAATTTCCATGTAGCCATCCAGTTCCATATTCAGGTCTACGTTGCTCACATTGGAAAGACTTATTTTACCCTTGCTGTAAAAAGCTTTGTTCTGCTGAGACCACTCCAAATGAACATTGCTTATCACCAGGTCTTTATTCAGCACCCCTCCCGATGCAGCAACCAAAGGAGTGGGAATGGTTTGGTACGACCTATCCCAGGTGCGGGTGGCTTCGTCTCCAATAAACTCTGCCACTTTGTAAATAAGCTCCGAACGGTCTTCATGGGCTTTGGGTACTCCCAGTTTTTCGCCCATCTCTTTCAGGTTTCCGGCCATTGCGGCTTGAGCTTCCAGCGGCAAGCCAAACCCCATGGTAAACATGGCGTCTACCTGAAACTTGGCCGAATCCAGATTACCTTTACCCTTGCCCGCAGCCTGAACATTGGCCATGTTGTTACCCGACAGGAACTTGAGCTTACCTTCAAAGGTCACACTCTGCTGTTCTTCGTTGTAACTAAACATACTTCCGGCAAAATTGTAGGAGGGATCTTCTTTCTTTTTAGGGTTATCTATTCGGAACGATCCGCTATTGGCATCGTAATAAAGAACCCCTCCGCGAGGCACAAAAAAGTCATCGTCCAACCGGTTGCGCTTTTCGGTTATAAAAGACATGTAAGGCTGCCCCTGATCGAAGTGAATGCCGGCATTGAGTGGTTGCCCTAAACGGGTGGTAGCCTCATCAAAAGGTATGATCACCTCCTCAATGTCATCGTTAGACGAGTATTCGATCCAGATATTGCGCTCTTTAAGCTTTTCTAAATCGAGCTTCACTGCTCCGTCCAACTCCAGAGCTTTTTTATAGGCATACATGGTTACTTTTCCTTCGTAGATAAAACCGGGAGAAATACGAATACCTTCTTCGGCCGATACATGGCCGCTAGACCGGGTATGTGGCCCGTGCTCTTTGTCTTTGGGAATGAATTGGAAATCGTTGAACTGAATGGCGAAGGTATCTTGTACAGCATTCACCAACTCATAAGTTCCGCGCCCTTTAAAGCTGGTTCTGGAAAGTATTTCAATTTCGGCATCGTAGAGTCGGTGGTAAGCCCCGGCCGTATCCATTAAAATAACCGCATTCTGAAGCTTTTCAATTTTGGAGTTTTCCAACACCGTGAGCTTGCTTCCTTCCGGTGTAATGAGGGCATCGGCCACTTTTATGTACGGAATACCGGATATATCAAGCTCTTTAGTTTCAATGTTATACACCGCATCGGTTGCATTAAAGGCCAGTGAATCTAAACGAGTGTTGGTAGAGTAAAAAAACGATTGTTCTATGGGCGAATCTTCCGGTTTGCTCATGGTCACCAGTTTGTTGTTCACATCCCACACAGCCGAGGGTATGGAGGTCTTGAACTGGGCATAAGGAAACTCCAAAGCTGCCGCTCCAGCCACCTCCGGTTCAATAGTAGCCATTTGGTTTTCTACATCGAAGTTTATTCGTACTTGTTTAGAGCTAAGTATAGGCTTGGCCGAATTGTCTGCCTTAAGTGTAAAGTCACTGTTTTTAGCTTCAAAATCATTAATGGTAAAGGCAATGGAGTCTGAGGTGAGTTCCGAACCGGAAAGCTCTAGTTCACCGGAACCAAAAAGCCCTGTTTTTCTCAGTAGTAAGCTCCCCCTTAGCCTGGCTTGATTGTCGAAAATATTAAAGGGCTTATCTTTTTGAAGGTTTTTGAGAATCATGCTGTCTTTCTTGGCCAGCCAATTCATGGAATAGGCCTCAATGTTCATGGCCGGATAAGAAACGGTATCGATAAACCCTGCCTGCATTTCTCCCTTAATACCTTTTTCTGCCACCAGCGAATCTAAAAACATGGTGGCTTTCTCATTGTCGAACCTGCCGGTGAGAAACTCAATGACCCCGGGCGATGTAATACCTTGTTTGTTGAGGTGTACCTCTCCATAAAGACGGCCTCCCGTCTGATAGAGGTTATAGCCGCTATCGGGAATGGCATGTATAAATCCAAAACTCTTATCGGGCATTACCTTAAGATTCTCTTTGAACTGGGGCAAAATATTGTTGGAGTAGAAGGTTCCCTGAAAAGCATATTGGGAAGGATCCGCATCGGCCACACTGTCTAACTCAAAAGGAGGTACATCGAAATAGACCGTAGAATCATAGGCTCCTTTTAGCACATCGGACTTATCGAAAATAACACTTGCACTTTCTGAAGAGCTGAATATAGGATACTGTGGCATTGATTTAAGAGCCGATTTATTACCGGGATCGTTGATACGCAAAATACCCGATGTCTTTACCAGTTGATTGCTCAGCACATCCTTCTTTCCTGCATCCATTTCTACCCTCAGCTTTATGGAGTCAATCTTTACCAGATTCACCAGAAAACTATCGTAGCGAAACGTAAAATTCTCTCCGTTGAACTGGAAATTTCCGGCATCTAGAGCACCATCGAACTCAATATCCCGGTTCTTCAGCACTTTAATTTCGCCCTGGGTAGGGGTAATGATTACATCCAATGAGTCGCTCACTAAAAATTTTTCTACCCCTCGCACGGTGAGTACCGAGTCTTTAAAGTTGAAAGTGGCATTGGGAGCGTTGGCTATCACCGAAGAAATGATCAGGTCGTCATAATCTGTTTTTTGTCGGCTGGCCTCCAGGTAATGATACCCCTTCGCCAACACCTCAACCTCGCCCAACACTTCATCGAAACGTACCAGCCCCCTAGACATAAGCAGTTCCATGGTCTTTTTTACCAAACCTTCATCTACCCCGTATTGCCGGGCCATTTGCGAGGTATAGAAAACTCCTCCGTTTTTCTTGGCCATGTTTACCGCGGCAATTAGCGGATGAAAGCTGTATATCTGCGCCAGGTCATGAAATCTATCGGCACTATAAAAATCTTTGGACTCTATGCTCAAGGGCACATCGGCCCTGGCTGAATTGATAAAAATATTGAGTGAGTCGCTGTTAAGATCCCATGAAAGCTGGTCTCCGGTAAGATCCATATTGTAGAAAGATGATCGAAAGGGTGTGGTTTTGTAACCGGGCACACTGGTTTTAGACACCAAACGATCGCGCTTGTAATCATACACAAACTCTATGGCTGGATGAAAAATAGAATCTTGCGCGTGGTAGAGGGTTATATTGGCCTGAACTGCCGAAACCAGCGAGTCTTTGTTATTAAATACAAAGTCTTTGCTGATAGCCTTAAATCGCACCTCTCCGTTTACTCTGCCAATGAGAGTTGAGGGTTCATTATAAGCTGTTTTCGAATAAAAATTCATGCCCTGATAATTGACCCCTCCTTTGAACGTGAGCTTTTCAGAGCCAAGTCCTTTTATGGGTGTTCCGGCATTGTATGAGATAAACCTGGGGTAAGTACCTCTTTCGCTACGGGCCGGACGCAAGTTCAGGGTCAATTCGCCAGATATTGGCTCATCGATTTTAGCCGGCTGATTGAACCATACGTTTTCGAACTTAAAATCGTGAGCATTTACCGGAAATTCATAGCCACCCAACCTCACTTGCATGGCCTCTTTGGCCACACCAAAGGCCGTCCAGTCTATGTATCCATCCTGACCTCTGAACAACTTCTGATCGAACAGAAAATATCCTTCTGTTCGCTCAATTGTAAAGGTATCGGTCTGACTGGCCAGTACTATATCGCCTCGCTTTAAGTGTATAACTGAACCCATTTCACGATATATTTCGGGCATCTCTTTGGTAAAGGGGTCGGCAACCTCCTTCTTTGGCTCAATATATTCTCCTCTCGCCTGAGCCTTTAAGGTTTCAATGTCAACCGGTTCTTCGGGTTGTTGAACAATGATCAGATTGTCAGAGTAGTTGTCTTCATTGAAAGTAATTTCATACTCGGCATTTCTAAAAAATACTGCCTGGTAACGGTCTTTATAAATTGCCTGATCTTTTAAGAATGTATAAAGCGTTTTTATGTAGTAGTCGAGCTGAATCCTGTCGTAGTTCTCTGCGGCCTTCCGAATAGAATAGCTCAGTTTTTCCATGGCTTCGGAAGAAAAGCTTCTTTCCTCTCTGGCCAAACGCAAACCATCGAGCAGCTCTTTAATGTCGTAGCGAATTCTCACTCGCTTTTTATCCAGTGCTAGCAGAGCATGTAAAAGATTGTTTTTAGTAACGGCAGAAAAGCCATTGCTCTGGTAGTTCTCTATAAAGAAGTGATATTCCTGAGGAAAGATGCTTGCATCTGCAGCCTCAACAATAGTCTTAACGTTTGGGGTAAGCACTACTGAGTCGGCAGGTTCGGAAGACTGTCCGGCAAGCGACTGAACTAACAAACAGCTGAGCAATATTGACCAAAGAATGCTCTTGTGCATAGGGGTTCTGGATTTGGCTATCTTAAAGAACGAATAATTAAGGATATTCTTGAGCGATTACTCCACTTTCTCAAGAACTAACGCAACCCAGTTTTTCTCGGTTGTAGATTTCACCTCTTTTAACCCCAATGAGGTTGCTTTTTCCATTATTCTGGCCTTATCGGTGTCGTAGAATCCACTCAAGAACAAATGCCCTTCCGGGCTTAGTAGTTTGTTATACTCCTCCATTTCATCGAGAAGTACATGAGTGTTAATGTTTGCCAGTATGATTTCGTAGCTCTCACCGAGCCGTAGTTCATGAATGGTGCCTTGTTTCACAAAAGCCGGTTCTACATTATTAAGGCCAAAGTTTTCCAAAGCGTTTTCAATACACCAATCGTCAATATCGGTAGCCGCCACGGAAAGGGCTCCCAGCTTGGCGGCCATAATGGCTAAAATACCGGTTCCCGAGCCTACATCCAGTACCTTTTTACCTTTGTGGTCTACCGTCAACTGAAGTGCCAGCAATTGGTGAGTAGTTTCGTGGTGGCCGGTGCCAAAAGACATTTGTGGGTTAATAATAATCTCGTAAGGCACCTGAGGCTTGGCTTCGTGAAAGGTGGCTCTCACATAAATCTGATCTCCAACAGCTATTGGGTCATAATTTTTCTCCCATTCCTCGTTCCAGTTTTCTTTAGGTATTTTCTTGAGCTCGTACCAAATTCTGGTCTGTTTTCTATACCGGTTAAAGAGCGTTTGCAAAGCAGGGTGGCTAAACAACTCTTCCTGAATATAGGCTTCGAAACCTACTTCCGTATCCATAAAGGTTTCAAAATCCAGTTCGCCCATTTCTGCAATTAGTATTTCTCGAAATGGTGGGTCGCAGTGAACGTTTATCTGTATAAAGTCCATTAGTACGACTTAGCAATTTGAATAAAGTCGCGTGCCTTCAGAGAGGCGCCACCTATCAGTCCTCCGTCCACATCGGGCTGGGCCAAAAGTTCTGCAGCATTATCGGGCTTCATCGAGCCACCATAAAGTATGGATACCTGACCGGCTACCTGTTCTCCAAACTGACCGGCCAACGAGGCTCTAATACTCTGGTGCATTTCCTGTGCCTGATCTGAAGAAGCAGTTACTCCAGTGCCAATGGCCCAAATAGGCTCATAGGCAATTACTACTTTGCTCATCTCCTCGGCCGAAAGTTCATACAAGCTTTCTTTCAGCTGGTTGTTTACAAAACCTACATGCTCTCCTGCCTCGCGCGTAGCAAGACTTTCCCCGCAACAGAAAATGGGAGTCAACCCTTTATTTAAGGCCAACTTGACCCGTGCCGCCAGTTGAGCGTTCGTTTCGTGGTGATATTCTCTGCGCTCACTATGGCCTAAAATCACATAGCCTGCACCCACTGACTTAATCATATCGGCCGAAATATCGCCAGTGTATGCACCTGACTCATGTTCGCTCATGTTTTGAGCGCCCAGAAATACACGATCGGCAGATTTTAGTATGGCAGCAACCTGAGACAAATGAATGGCCGGAGTGCACAATACCAGCGACACTCCTGAGGGAACTTCGTCTTGAGCAATGTTTACCACCTCAGAGGCCAATGCAAGCCCTTCTGAAAGGGTTTTATTCATTTTCCAGTTTCCTGCTATAATCTTTCTTCTCATGTTATTTCTGTTTGGACTCAAAGATAGGGCTCTTCAAAAAATTTGTTCCACGGCCAGAAATAAATTTAAGGCTACGATTGCACGAAATGCGACTTACTCATTTCTGATAGCATGCACAGGATTGCGTATAGCTGCTCTAAGGCTTTGATAACTCACAGTAAGCAAGCTGATTCCAATAGCAAGAATAGCCGATAAGACAAATACCCAAAGGGGTAAATCAATACGATAGGAAAAGTCTTGAAGCCACCTGTTCATGGCGTACCAGGCCAGTGGTGTAGCCAAAAGTATGGCCAACAGCACCAACCGTAAAAATCCGGCAGAAAGGCTAACGGAAATATTAAATACACTGGCTCCCAATATTTTTCGGATACTAACTTCTTTGGATCGCCTCTGAACATTGAAAGCCGCCAAACCGAAAAGTCCAAGGCAGGCAATGAATACCGAGAGGAGGGTGAAAATGATAAACATTTTACTGAGACGTTGCTCTGCGTCATAAGTCGTAGCAAAGGAATCGTCCATAAAGTAATAATCAAAGGGCTGACCATCTGCCACGCTGGCCCAGTGCTGTTCTACCTTCTCAAGGGTTTTGGAATAATCAGTTGTCTCTAATTTTATCATCATTCGATTGGCTTCCTTACCCAATACCAGACTTAACCCGTCAATACTGTTGCGAAGAGTCTCAAAATGAAAGTTTTTCACTACTCCAATCACAGTAGAAAATTCCATATTCTCCTTGTCTTCACGCTTAAAGTCTTGCGTTAGTCTTAGCCCAATAGCAGATTGGGGTGTTTTACCCAACATGGCAACAGCGGCCTCGTTGAGAATGACTGCGCTCGAATCGGTTTTTAACTTGTCATCAAAATCTCTACCGGCCACAAGCTCAAGGCCTAAGGTACGCAGGTAGTCAAAGTCTACCTCCCACTGACCAATTATTATTGCTTTATCTGGTTCAAACACATGACCTTCAGGAAAATAGGTAAGCCCGCTGCGGGCCGAAGGTGTTGGTAAATAGCTGCTCAATGACACGCTTTTTACGTTGGATAATTTTTCTATTTCCTGTTTTAGAGTGAGGGCATTATTGCCAAGTACTTGCACATCGTTGAGTACAACTACCTGCTCCTTCTTAAAACCCAGATCTTTATTTCTGATAAAGGAAAGCTGCTGAAATACCACCAAAGTACTGGCGATAAGAAACACCGACACCATAAACTGCACAATTACGAGCAAGCTCCTAATATGAGCCCCATTGGACGGTTGAACCCCTTGCCCTTTGAGTGCTTTTATAGGGGAAAATCGGGAAAGAAAAAGAGCCGGATAACTACCTGAAAGCGATGATAATACCAGGGTAGCAAACAGAAGCACTGCCCAAAACTGCCATTGACCTGCCGGAATTTCGAGCGAGCGATTGGATAGGTAGTTGAAATAGGGCAAGACCAAAAAACTAAGCAAAAGCGCCAAAACCATCGAAAGGAAAGACACCAAACCGGATTCTACCAGAAACTGATGAACAAGGCTTTTTCTATGAGAACCCAATGTTTTTCGAATACCCACCTCTTTAATTCTGTTGAGCGACCGAGCCGTAGAAAGGTTAGTAAAGTTTACACTGGCCAAAAAGATGAGCAGCAGACCTATGAAGCTTAAAATATAAACGTCTTTAATATCACCATTCAGGCTAAACTCACCAGAAATATTAGGCGATTTGAGGTGAATATCTGTGAGTGCTATGGACTCAAAACGCATGTAGTTTCCTGTGGTCCTTTCTTGTTCCTGAGCGCTTTCAATCGTAAGCCCGGGGATAAACTGCATGGCCCAGGGAATAAGGTAGCGCTCCTTAACAGTAGCCAGGTAGTCATCCAGTTGTGCCTTAGTGGCTTCGGGATTTAGTTTTATAAAGGTGGGAAAGTTCCAATTGTTCCAGGCAGGACTGTCATAATCATCAAAACTGTTTATGGAGATTAAAACAGTGTAATCTCTAAATAATGAGTTTTTGGGGAAATCATCTATTACGCCCCTGACCCAATATTTTTGGTCGTTGTCAAGAATCATTATTTGCCCTACGGCCTCATGGATAGAAAAATGTTTCTCAGCAGCACTCTTTGTGAGCACAAGACTATTCACTTCCGACAGCGCAGAATGTGGGTCGCCATACAGCAAGTCTATCCCAAAAAAACTAAAAAAGGCGGAGTCAGCTCCCACCACCTGTTCTTCCTTTACATTGTGCGTTGCATTCTCCGAACGAATAAATATGCTGTTGGTATGCCGAAAGCGTGTTATACTCTCTGCATGTGGAAAGTCACGAAGCATAACATTGGCCAGCGGGCCTGATACGGCTGCATATTCATTGACTTCTCCCGCAATTTTGTTGTCTATATTAACTCTAAAGATTCGTTCAGAATGAGCAAAAGAACGATTAAAACTGAGCTCAAAATGAATGAACAAACCAATAATGAGTGCCCCTGCCATACCAATGGACAGGCCAACTATGTTGAGAGATGAAAAGAATGGCTGCCGGAGTAAGTTCCGCCAGGAAACTTTAAGATAATTGCTAAACATGATTGTTGTATTTGAATAATTGACCTTAATAAATGACTTCACAAAACCCGGCCTAAAACACCTGAGCACTAACCAATAGAAGTAGACTTTGGCCCAAAACCCTGACCGGGGCATACGCTTCTCGAAAACCTCAACTAAATCGCCTTCTATCTCTTCTAAGTAGTCTTCGCGACAAAACCAGCGCAAAAATTTAAGTGCATATTTGGGAGGAAAATGATTCATTGACCAAAGGAGATGTTCGGTATTTGGCGATAAATGCCGGTTCTAAGCTCATAATTGGTATCCAGAGCCTTTTTTCCTGCCGCGGTAAGGGCATAAAGCTTCTTGCGTCTCCCCCCACGTTCGTTTGTTATACCCCCATAACTAGAGGTAACAAATCCTTTACCCTCCAATCGCTTAAGCGCTACATGAATGGCGCTAATGTTGAGTTTTCGGTTGAGCTGTTGCTCCAGCTTTTCCAGAATCAACACCCCATAGGCCGCCTGATGATGAGCGGCAACCATAAGCAAAACCAACTCTTCAAATTCTCCCAAAGTACGATCTGACATAGCTTACTATTTACTTAACAAAAGTAAAAGTAATTATTATTTTCATATTTGTTAAGTAAATAAAAGAAAAGTCTAAGGCTCCATGTAAAAAGCGCCTTAGAATGAACTACAACTTCAGCTGCAAAGTAAAATAGTAGGCTCTTGGGTCTGAAGGTATAATACCCGGTCCGGGGTATCCGGTGGCTCTGCGTGTAAAATATCGCTCGTTCAGTAAATTGTTTATTCCCGATTCAATTTTCCAGCGCCCCAGGGTATAGGACATGGACAGATCCATTACACTGTAGGCCGGTATTTCTCCGATCACACCGTTTCGGGCATCACCCTCTTCAGGCACTGCCGAGTTTTGTACATCGGTAAACTGCTCGGTGAGGTGAGTAAACTGCAGGCTCAAGAGTAGATTGTTATATCCCGCGCTCAGCCCCGTTTTGAGGTTAACGGTGGGAATAAACTCCACCTTTTTGCCTACCACATTGTTCTCTTCAGACGCTAAATATTCTGAACTGGTAAAAGCTGCATTCACAAACCAATTGAGCTTAAATTGGTTAGCATCGAGTTGAAGTGTTCTTGCCAGATTCCAGTCGGCAAAAGTTTCCAGTCCGTAAATAAATGCCTTACCAATGTTCTTTCTCACCCTGTTGGCCCTGTCGTCCAGAATAATGCCAATGCGGTCGTTATACAGCAGGCCAAAACCGCCCAAATCGTATGAAACAGTTTCGTTCCACTTGCCCCTAAGTCCGAAATCGGCCGTAAATCCTGTTTCGTCCCTAATTTCGGGGTCTATGATAAACGTAGGATTCACCGTACGAATATCACTGAACGTTACGGAGCGGTAGTTTTGAGAAAGATTGGCATACACCTCCAAATTATCTGAGTGATCGTAACTTAGGCCCAAACCCAGCAGAAGAAAGCTCCTATTGAGTTCCCGGTTGTCTTGCAGTGTACGGTTGGAAATTGGATTGCCGGCATTGTCGAAATTGACTTGCGTATAAGTACCCTGGCTTTCCGTTTTAATATACTCCAGGCGAAAGCCGGGGGTAAGCGATAAACGGTTGTTTAGGTAAAAGATATTTTCTCCAAACAGGGATACATTGAGGTTTGGAAACAGAAAGTCTGATTGATTGGGGTAATCGGGAAACTCCTGCCTGGCAAAATTAAAATCGACCCCTACCCCTAACGACCCGGGGCCTTGCTGCGACCGATTTTCTGCCTTGTAGAATTTTGTACCAATGAGAAAAACAGCATTTTTTTCCCCCAGCTTATAGCGCGTAAGCAGCCTAGACTCCAGACCCCAATTATTAAAGTCTCCCCTAATAAGGTCCCGAGGAGTCACATAGGTGCCATCATTGTTTTGCTCGTCCAGCTCCGACACGGGGTTTGAATTCAACTGGGTAGGGTTACCTCTAAATCCTACGGAGTTTCTGGAAGCATCAAGCCCAAAGAGGTTCAGGCTAAAGTCTGTATTACCTGAAAACTTATGTTCCAGCTTTAAGGCCATTAGGTTCCATTGCACTTCAAACCAATTGCGTTCCCGGTTGCTAAAATTGGGGTTCCTGTTGAACTGGGTATCGGTAAGGCCCCCGGCCTGTTGTGCCAGGTAGTTTAGATGGGTATAGTCGAACGACAGTCGGGTATTTTCATTGAGTTGGTAGTTCATATTCGCAAAGAAATTCTTTGAATCGAACCCCGAATTAGGCCGGAACCCATCGCCCGTCTTATAGTTAAAGTAGGCATAGTAACTAAACTTTCCTATGGTTCCGGAAAGGCTGTTAAAGCTGGTAAAGAGATTAAAAGACCCAACGGTTTGCCGGCTTGTCAGCTCCACTTTCTTCTTAGGGTTTGGCTCTTTCATTTTAAAATTAATCAGGCCACCAAACTGCGTTCCATACTGAAGGGAGGCCGCTCCTCGGATTACTTGTATTTCACTCAATGCTTCGGCCGGAGGGGTGTAGTAGCTTTCGGGATACCCCAACACATCGGCACTTATATCATAACCATTTTGACGGGTGTTGAAGTTAGATGTTCGGTTGGGATCTAACCCACGACCACCCACACTAAGTTGTAAGCCGGCATCGACACTTTCATATATGTTGAGCCCTACTACCTGAGCATATACCTGCCGGGCATTGTTGGTGGCCAGGTTTCCCAATGCCTTATCGAGCAATACCACTTCAGATTTTTTCCCGGCATATATAGCGGTACCTTCCACCGGCTTCAGTCGGTTTATGCTGAATATCTTTTCTCTCTCTTGAGCAATAACCACCTCTGACAATTCCTGAGTTATTTCCTGAAGACGGAAGTCTACCTCCAAATTGGCACTTGCCACGGTAACTTTGCGCTCAATTACTTTGTAGGAAAACGAGTAGGCCACGAGACTATAGGTGCCGGGTTTCAGGTTGGGTATTTCGTACTCGCCTTTTTCATTGGTTCGGGCAATGTACTGAGTCTCCTCATTATATACCTCGGCCACAGGCACCGGCAAACCTGTTGCTCCGTCTACAACCTTTCCTTTAATGCTGTATTGTGCCCAAGCGTTGGCTCCACAACACAGTGCCAACATAAGTAAACTATAAGCCCTTAATTTCATCTTCGAATGGTAAAATCCAGTCTTTGTGTTTAAACGATTCTTGCTGTTGTGTGAGGTCTACTGTAGGATCTATATATGGCCTGCTTCTACGCCCATTCAGGGCCACATAGCTTTCCACAAAAACACCTAAATTCTTATGGCCCTGAGCTTCGAAATGTTGCTTTAGAAAGTGTGCATATTCCAATATAAAGTCTGGCTGAGTGGCCATTTGTTTTTCCTGAAATGGGGTTAAGAAATCGGCATTATTGACATAAAAACGTTGGCCACTCTCTTTATCTACTACCTTGAAACTGGCATAACCTGCTTTTTCCATAAGCATTACGCGCCACGAAAACCTGTAGCCTTCTTCTGTCCAGAACAGCTCTCCGGGATAGAGGTAATGACGAAAAGGAATGAGCAACTGCAACACAAAAAAGGGCACCAAAACAATTTTTGCCAATTGCATTTTGGTAGGTGCCATCACCAGCCCATTGTCGCACTTTGCTTTGTTTACCCGAATTAACCGAGCCAAAACGCTTAGCACTTTATGGTGCCATTGCGCATTAAAAAATATAGTTGCGCTCACTATCATTATGTATGGAAACATGCCTATTGGAAACAACACACGAGTAAGCACATGAAAGACCACTACGGCCAAAAATGCCCACGGTCTGGTTCTTTTATAGAGCAAAAGAAAGGGGATGGTTAAATCGTATAGTACCCCAAGCCAGCTAAAGGTATAGTGAGCCCACTCTTGCTGTAACCACTGCCCCAAAAAAGGAATATCGAATTTGGAGGGCAGCCAAATTTTAAGCGGCATGGCATGAATTAGCCAATCGCTATTGAGCTTGGCCAATCCTGCATAGAAATAAACTATGCCGAGCAATAGTTTCACGGAGTCTAAACTCCACTGAGGCACATACTGCACCGGTTTTGCATAACCCAGCCAAACATCGAGCGAAAAATACCTGTGTGCCGGCAGGAAAATCATGAGAAAAGAAAGAAGGCTGATGAAGTAGTAGTGGTTGAGATAGGTGGTTTTATCCATGAGCTCTATGTAAGTAAAGCTCAGAAAGAAGGTAATAATGGCTAACCTATAGCGATAACCTGCCACAACGGCAAGGGCTGCCATTGCGCAAAGAGCAAAAAGCAGGTAGGTATAACTGCCAAGTGGTTTCACAAATTCAAAACCATAATAAGAGAAGAAAAAACGCGGCTGAATGTATAGCTTATCAATCCAACCATAGCTCCAAAACCTCACAATGCTCAGAAACATCATGACACCAAAGAAAATGCGAAAGACTGCCAATGGGGCAGCCTCTGCATTTTTATCGATATAGCCTTGGAATCGGGAAAGCATTAATCTCCGTCTGCATCCACAAAATCTACCTGAATACTCAATGCCTGGAACATGTCTACCTTTAAAAGCACCACAACCTTCTGAAGTTCATCGTAGGTTTCTAGCATAGACACATTGTTATCATCTATTTGAGCTGCAAAATCGCTGTTGAGCATTTCGGCTTTTTGCCGGGCCAAGTTCAGTTGCGAATTGATCAGCGCACTTAAATCTTCACCTTCTTTTATGGTGTTCAGATAGTCAAGATAGTGTGCGAAACTTTTGCCCGTGTTGGAGCTGCCCGTACCATTAAAAAAGTCTTGTACAGCATCGAGCGATTCTAAAAAGAGTAATTTACTTTTTGCACTAAAACGAGCCTCCACTTTTTCAGGTAGTGGCGATGTTGAAAAGACTCCGGCAGGGATTCCCACCTTACCGGCTCTCAGGCTCTTCTCGTAGTAGAACATAAAATCATTGGCTAGTTTATTGAGCGAACTGGTAGCCGAAGAACCATTGTTGGCCACAAAAGTATCCCGATAACCTGAGGTCCAATGATTGAGTACTTCTGAGGCCAGATTATGCAGTCTTTCTACTAACTGTTGAAGATACTCCTTGTGTGCCGGAGTACTAAGAATGGCCACCGTGCCTTCATCGGTGTCGGCCTTACCATAAAGCAGATAATCCAGGGCAGGAAACCCTTGTTCATCGTTGGTAGAGGGCAACTCCAAGTTGTAGCTACCCGTGTTTATGTTTTCATCGATTTTTTGAATATCGGCCGGATAAATGTTAGTGAAATTCCTCAATGACACCGATTCCGCTTTGCCAATCTCGAACATGCTCACTCGTTGCCAGTCCAGGTAGGCTTCCAACCAGGCCTCTCTCACATCGGCCAACAGATCTGCAGTAGGTGTCTGGCCAAAAGTGGTAATCGCAGCCTTTAAATCAGTCAGGCTTTCCACATAGTCCTGGTAGTTGGGAATGATGATGTTGTCCGCCCAGTTCACCAGAATTTCAGACCGATCGAAATCATCAATAGGTTCTTCCGTACTGGGGTCTGAATCTGAACAGGCCATTATACCCATCAGCATTAAAACCCATAACGTCCACAGTTTCTTCACTCCTCTCACTACCATCTTCGCTTTTATATTTATGTGATTAGTTTCCTGCCTGAGCTACCGTAAAGTCAAACTTTGCGGCTATTTGGCCCGATACATTATCCAGTGTGGTTGCATCTACATCCCAGAAACCGTTGGCAGAACCATATACGGCCTGAATAAACCCATCTACCTCGGCCTTGGTAAAGTAAGGCATGTCTCCCTGAGGCTGACGTGTGAACCTCAAGCTGTACAGGAACCCGAAACCTTCGGAAAGGTCGTGAAACGCGGTACCATAGGCTGGAGGATCTTGAGCCAAGGCATTTTTACCCTGCTGAAGATAGTATATGGCTCTAATGGCAATTACTTCTGAAAGTTTTTGCCTAACAATGGCCGCCTGTGCATCTCTTACCTCATACTCACCAGCCACTATTGCGGCACGGCCCAGCTTAAGAGCATCGTATACCTCTTGTGCTATACCGGCAAAATCAGGATCGCCTTCCACTCTGCCCAGGTACTTGTTCAAAAAAGCATCGGAAGAACCGATAGTGGCTACAGGATCGGCAGCATTGGCAGCTGTACCAAACAAATAACCATAGGCTTCATCCCACTTATGTTCCATGGTGGTATACATCTTCCCTTCAACCAATACTTCATTGTCATTGTTTGCACGGTTATCGGCTTCATCTAACACAGAAACCGACAAGTAATTGTTAAGCATTTGATCGAGCATAAGGGCACCGATAAGTCCCTTATTTACGGCCTGATCATATTCAAGACCTTTGCCATTCACGTAACGAGTGGATGAACCATCGGCCAATTGACCGGGATTACCCGGAGTGGCTATTTGATTTTCTGCAGGAAACACCTCCGACACCTGCGCACTGATCCAACCTTCAAAGTCGGCTTTGATTTGAGCAGCCTCGGTGGCATTGGTAAAGAAATAGTCTTTAGATGCCCCCGTTTTACTTCTTACGCTTTTGGTAGAAGCATTTAGGTCTGCATTGCTGAAAGGATTGGCATCTCCACCATTGGCCGTTTCGTTTCTGAACATTTCCAACAACAACGCTTCTGTACTATTGTCAAAATCTTTCATGGCACTTACCAATTCAGTGGCCATTTGTATTCGGGTAGTTTGTCCACTAAATGAAACCGTTGACTGTCCATTCCTCTCAAATGTATAAGTGGCAGGAGCCTCAACAGTTGGCAGGGTATCATCACTATCGCTGCAAGCAGCTACGGTTAAAATCACTGTCAATAGGCCTAAACCATACAATCTTCTCAATCCTTTCATCTCTATTCTTATTTAGATTAATTCTAAAGAGTCGCAAATATATAGGGCGACTTTCACATAGACAATCATTAGTTGCAGTAAAATGAAGATGTAAGGTTTGAGGAGGGTTTAAAACAAAAGCCCCGCTTTTCAGCAGGGCTTCTGTACCAGAGGCGGGACTTGAACCCGCACGACCAAAAGGTCACAAGATTTTAAGTCTTGCGTGTCTACCAATTCCACCACTCCGGCTTCAACTACATGGTAGTTGTAATATTCTTAATATACTCTCTGCCCACTCCGGACTTTGAATAGTCAAGTGCCACAGGCCTTAAACTAAAAAAGCGTGTCAAACACGCTTTTTAGCCTCTGAGCGAGAGACGGGATTCGAACCCGCGACCCCGACCTTGGCAAGGTCGTGCTCTACCAACTGAGCTACTCTCGCTTATTATTTCAATCCACTGAACCGCTCTTCTCGCGATTGGGAGTGCAAATTTAACCAAGGGTTATGAATATGCAACGGCTATCTCAAAAAAAATTATTTTTTCAACTTCCCCTTTATCTCGTTCAGCTTCAACAAGGCTTCTACTGGCGAAATGGTATTGATATCTGTTTGCTCCAGAATCTCTTTAATCTCCGTAAATGCCGGGTCAGCCTCAAAAAGTGTCATTTGATAATTGTTCTTAGGAATGGATTTAATCTTCTCGTCACTCTTATTCCGAATCTTATCCTTTTCTAGGTGTTGCATGATTTCTGCTGCCCGAATGACCACCTGATTGGGCATTCCGGCCATCTGGGCTACATGTATACCAAAACTATGTTCGCTACCTCCACGCTTAAGTTTTCTCATGAAGATTACCTTATCGCCCACTTCTTTTACAGAAACATTGTAATTCTTAATGGCCGGAAAGTCTTCCTCTAGTTGGTTCAGCTCATGGTAGTGTGTGGCGAAAAGAGTTTTGGGTTTGAACTTTTCATGGTTATGCAAATATTCCACTATGGACCATGCAATGGATATACCATCGTATGTGCTGGTTCCACGCCCAATCTCATCCATGAGCACCAGCGACCTGTTGGAAAGGTTGTTAAGTATGCTGGCTGTTTCGGTCATTTCTACCATAAAGGTAGATTCCCCTTTAGAAAGGTTGTCGCTGGCTCCCACCCGCGTGAATACCTTATCGGTAATACCCAGGTTGGCCTTGCTGGCCGGCACATAACTTCCCATTTGAGCCATAAGTACAATTAAGGCGGTTTGCCTAAGCAAAGCGGACTTACCCGCCATATTGGGCCCGGTGATAATCAAAATTTGATGATTATGATCATCCAGAGAAACATCGTTAGGTACATAGCTTTCTCCCACGGGTAATTGCTGCTCAATAACAGGGTGACGTCCTTCGTGAATATCAATCACCATTTTATCACTCATTTCGGGGCGGCAATAGTTGTTTTGACGGGCCACTATAGCAAATGAAATGAGACAATCTAATGTGGCAATAAAGCGTGCATTTTGTTGAATCTGCCCTACATAGTCTCCGGCAAAAGCAACCAGTTCCTGAAAAAGGCGTTGTTCAATGACTTTGTACTGGTCTTCTGCGGTAATAATTTTTTCCTCATAGGTTTTCAGCTCTTCGGTAATGTACCTTTCAGCGTTCACCAGTGTTTGCTTGCGAATCCACCCTTCCGGCACTTTACTTTTGTGAGTATTGCTCACCTCCAGGTAATAGCCAAATACCTTATTGTAAGCAATCTTTAATGAGCTTATTCCTGTGTTTTCTATTTCTCTTTGCTGAATCTGGATGAGATAGTCCTTTCCGCTGAAAGCTATTTTGCGTAGTTCATCAAGCTCTTTGTCTATTCCTTCTTTAATAATACCTCCCTGATGCATGAGCATGGGGGCATCATCTTTTACCTCGGCCACAATTCTATCTACCAGTTTTTGGCAGGGCTGAAGTTGGTCGGCCAGACGCTCCAACGATTTCACTCCTGTGTTTTCCAAATAGGCCTTGATAGGAGCTATGTTCTCCAACGACTTACGCAACTGCAGCATTTCGCGCGGATTGATGCGTCCAACCGCTACTTTGGAAATCAGCCGCTCCAAATCGTTGATTTGCTCAAGGTGTTCAGCTATTTGGTCGCGCAGTTCCGGATTTTCATAAAATGCATCGACCACCGAGAGACGTTCTTCAATTCTGTTGCGCTCTTTGAGAGGCAAAACCAGCCACCGCTTCATGAGCCTTCCCCCCATGGGGGTAAGGGTATGATCCAGAATATCAATCAGCGGTACTCCTCCCTGATGTTGCGGATGTATGAGTTCCAGATTGCGAATGGTGAACTTATCCAGCCATACATATTTGTCTTCCTCTATGCGGCTAATGTTGGCAATGTGGCTTACCTCTTTGTGTTCTGTATCTTCCAAATAGTGTAAGATGCCTCCGGCAGCCACAATGCCCAACTGCATTTCTTCAATTCCATAGCCTTTCAGGTTATTAGTGCCAAAGTGGTTGGTTAGCTTTTCATAGCCGTAATCGAAGGCATATACCCAGTCGTCTATAGTATAGGTATTGTAGTCGTCCCGGAAGTGAGCCTCAAACTGGGTTCTTTGATTTTTGGCATAAATAAACTCTGAAGGCATAAGGCCCTGAACCAGTTTATCGATGTATCCGGCACTTCCTTCAGCGGTTAAAAACTCTCCTGTAGAAAGATCGAGAAAAGCGGCACCCACCTGGTCTTTTCCAAAAAACAGGGAGCATAAATAATTATTGCGCTTTTGCTCCAACACATTGTCATTGAAGGATAGCCCCGGAGTTACTAACTCTGTTACGCCACGCTTTACTATGCCTTTTACTGATTTGGGGTCTTCTAGCTGATCGCAGATCGCTACCCGATTGCCGGCTCTCACCAGCTTTGGAAGGTACGTGTCGAGGGAGTGATGTGGAAACCCGGCCAATTCAATATGACTGGCCGCACCGTTGGCTCTTTTAGTGAGTACAATATCAAGCACCTTACTGGCCTTTACGGCATCTTCTCCAAAGGTCTCATAGAAATCTCCCACCCTAAACAATAGCAGTGCACCCGGATACTTCGCCTTAATGGCATTGTATTGTTTCATCAACGGTGTTTCCTTAGCAGATTTGGATGAAGCCATAGGGTAAGAAATGCTTATGTGGTTGACTTTTTGAAAACTCAAAAATAGAAAATTCCCTCTGCCTTACTAGGGCTCAGTCTACTCATTTGCCAACAGTTTCCTGTACAGTTCGCTTTCCGCCTCAATTTCTTTTTCAAAATGAAAGAGAAATTCTCTCAATGATAGAAAAACAAAGGAATACGAAAATTTTACACACTGAATATCAATTACTTACGTCAATGGCATCAGTTTGGAAATAAGACTGGCACAACAATTTGAAACTAAAAACCCAAAACGATGAAAACTATTAAAACATTAATTGCAGCACTTATTGTCACCACAGGTTTTGTCTTGACGAGTTGCGATGACAATGATAATGAAATGAGTGGAACTGGTTCGGCCAGTTTTGAAGCTACAGATGCAGCAGTAGATGCTGAGAATATTTCAGGTGTTTACCTTTCGGTAGATGAACTTCAGGTAATTGCCAATGGAAAAGTAAAAAACACAATTACTTTCGAAGAGCCTGAAACGTTCGACTTAATGGCTTATCAGAACGGGCAAACCAAATTCTTAGGACAGACTGACTTGGATGCCGGAAGCTATGATGAGGTACGACTAATTTTGAACAGCACCTCTCAAGCCTGGGTAGAGTTTACTGACAATACCACCAAGCAGATTTCTGTGCCTAGCGGATCAACTTCAGGTTACAAAATCTTTGGAGACTTTGAAGTATTGGCCAACGGACTTTCTGAAATTGTATTGGACGTTGACCTTAGAAAAGCTTTGGTTAAAGAAGGAAATGGCGACTTTAAGCTAAGACCTACTGCCAGACTAGTATCTAAAGCCAATGCCGGTTCAATTCAGGGTAAAGTAGATATGGACGACATGCAGGATGCTGACAAAGTAGTGGTATATGCCTACCTTGAAGGAACCTACAACGAGGCTGAGCAAAATGAACCAGCTGAAGGTAGAACCAGATTTGAAGGATCTATTAACAGTGCAGTAGCCACTGCCACCGGTAACTTTACGCTGGCCTTTATGCCAGAAGGTAAGTACGAGCTGATTGTAGCTAAGTACAAAGAAAACCAGTTGAACAACGAGGTAGAGTTTGAATCGTCTACCAAAGTAGAAGTTAAGATCAACGGTAGTGTAATGTCGGCCTTCAATGTAAAAGCCCGATCAGTTACCAGCCTGTTAATTGACATATTCTAATCCATAGAACATAAACCCAAAAGACCCTGCTCAGTCAGGGTCTTTTTTTCAATAGTCGATAACAATAGTTCAGGCCAGGAGTTAAATAAGTTACAAACGTCACTTTTTAATTAAAAGACCTTCTACTTATTTAGCCTCCTATGAAAATTATTGAGAGAAGGACACTCGCCTGGATTGTTAATATCGCGCTTCCCGTAACTACGGTAGTGGTTCTCTTTATGGGTTATAAAGCCTATACTAAACTCAACACCATGGTAGATACACTGGAAGAGAGTGCCAAGCCCAATTATAATTTGATTACCCTGAACGAGTTGTCCTTCTACATCAATGAAATGGAAAGAAACATAGATGCCTACAGAGTGGACTCCCGATCGAATCATATGAGATCGTTCAACACCGCGCTCGATGAGAGCCTATACCTTATAGACTCTTTAAAAGAAACCATAGACGACAACAGAGTCGTAGGCCTTTATGATTCCTTATCCAGCCTGCTAGGTCAGTGGGCCAAGGTGCAAACCCAAATAGGGGCACTAAACTCAGATATTCTTGAGAGTACTTTAGATGACCTAACCCAGAAAATTGCACAACTACCCGAAACATTGGCCGAAGATGACACGGCCACCATACCCGAAGAAAAGAAAGGTTTCTTGGGCAGAATTTTTGGCAAGAAAAAAAATCAACAAGATACTACCACACGTCCCAGCCAATCGGAACGTTTGCAAAAAGAAATTTTAGCTGAACTATCCAATGCCAAGTCTCAAAGCAGCCGCGAGGGCGATGCCCTCAAAAACAGACTGGCCAATCTCAGCCAGGAGTCGGCTCAGCTACAGAATGAAATTGTTTCGCTCATTAACAATCTGGAAGCCATAGAAGTAGAGAAAGACCAACAAAACGTGAAAAATGTGGAGCTTCTGGCTAAAGCCACCAACCAGGAAATTGTAGTTTTTTCGGCACTCACTAGCATTCTTTTGCTCATTACCATTGTAACCCAAGTAAACTACCTGGCCAGAAACAGAAAATACCAACAGGCCTTACGATCGGCCAAGCGCAATGCCGAAGAGTTAGCGCATGCCAAGGAGCGCTTTCTGGCCAATATGAGCCATGAAATAAGAACCCCAATGAATGCCATTGCCGGCTTCACCAATCAGCTTCTTAAATCGAATATGTCGCCCGAGCAACGCGATCAGCTAGAGGTAGTAAAAAACTCTTCAGACCACCTCATTCACCTGCTCAATGATATACTGGACCTATCTAAACTCCAGGCCAATAAAGTTGAGTTAGAAAAAGAACTCTTCGATGTTCGAGCTACTCTGCTGGAAGTAATCCGCATTTTCGAAGACAAAGCATCGGCCAAAGGCCTCAAACTAAAATCTGAGTTTGAAGGAGTACCCAAATATGTGAATGGTGACCCTCACCGATTACGGCAAATGATTACCAACCTGGTACACAATGCCATAAAATACACTGACAGTGGTTCTATTACCCTAAGCACCTCGATCCAACAAAAGACCGACAAGCAGGTGACCCTTAAAATTAGCGTGAAAGATACCGGTGTGGGCATACCAAAAGAAAAACAGCAGAAAATATTTGAAGAATTTGAACAGGCCCAGGCAAGCGACCAAAGACAGGGCACCGGGCTAGGGCTGGCCATTACCAGTATGCTCGTTAACCTGCATGGCGGCAGTATAGACATCGATAGCAAGGTAGACGAAGGCACTGAAATGATTCTTTACCTTCCTTATGAAATTGGCGAGGCTCTGACTCCCAAAAAAGATAAGGCCAAAACACCACAAATACACCTGAAGCAATTAACTATACTCATGGCAGACGATGAGCCCTTCAACTTAAAACTACTCGAAGCGGTATTCAAGAGTCATGAGGTAGAGCTTACTTTGGCCAATGACGGGCAGTCGGCTTTAGAAGCCTTACTTTCGCAGCCTTTTGATATTGCCATACTCGATGTGAAAATGCCGGGCATGAGCGGTTTTGAAGTGGTGGAACAGCTTCGAAAAAATGATGGCCCCAACCAAAAAACACCAACCCTGGCGCTTACCGCCACTATTTCTGACCAAGAGCGCCTAATGAGTAAAAAGATTGGTTTCGACCATATTATGCGTAAACCATTCGATGAAGCCGAGTTTCTTGAAGCCGTACACCAACTTACGGCTCAAAAAACCAAAACCCGCAACGGCATTCAGCATTCACAGCATATGAACGGACAAAGTCTTTATGATCTTAGCACCTTAAAAAGCATTGGAGACAAAGATTTTGTAACCGAAATGGTGAATACTTTTAAAATTAGCGCTGCCAAAAGCATCAGAAACCTATACAAAGCCGTAGACCTCAAAATAAGGTCGAGCATTAAAGAAGAGGCCCATAAAATGCTTCCGCCTGCCCGACACCTCAGTGCCAACAGCCTGGTGTCATCTATAGAAAAACTACAGCGCATGGCAGAGCAGGCTAGCTTCGAAGAAATCAATGAGCAGATTAAAATTGTAGAAGAAATCTACTCGCAGATAAAAAAAGACTTAGAAAGCCAGGTTTAAGACCTTACTTTTAACTACTAACTTTTTAGCGATGAACAGCAGTTCTTATTCCATTTATGTTGTCGATGATGACGATTGGTACAGGAAACTTTTGGTATACACCCTGGAGCTTAACCCCGATTTTAAGGTAACAGCTTTTGAAGATGGCACCTCGCTACTGAAAGCCGTAAAGAAAGAGCGGCCCGAAGTACTTACGCTAGACTATCGCCTGCCCGATATTAACGGAGAAGACCTCCTCAAGCAGGTGCTTAGCATTTCTCCTCACACCAAAGTGATCGTAATTAGTGAGCAGAGCGAAATTGAAACGGCCGTCAGCCTGCTCAAATCGGGAGCCTTCGATTACATTACCAAAACCAAAGACATTAAAGAGAGACTTCACAATGTGATTAAACACATTAGGGAACGCTCCGACCTGGAAGAGCGCATTGAAGAACTTCAGACAGAAGTACAGGGTAAGTACGACTTTCAGAAATCAATAATAGGGCAAAGCGAACCCCTAAAGAAAGTCTTCCACCTGCTTCAAAAAGCTACCTCTACCAATATTTCAGTAATTATTAATGGAGAAACCGGTACCGGTAAAGAAGTAATAGCCAAGGCTATTCACTACAATTCAGACCGTAAAAACAATCCTTTTGTGGCGGTAAATATGAGCGCCATTCCAAAAGAACTGGCAGAAAGTGAGCTATTTGGTCACGAGAAAGGAGCCTTTACAGGAGCCGCCAGCCGACACATAGGTAAATTCGAACAGGCCAAGGGAGGAACCCTTTTTCTTGATGAAATGGGCGAAATGGATAAAACTCTTCAGGCCAAAATACTTCGGGCACTGCAGGAACGCGAAATTGTACGTGTGGGTGGCAAAGACACCATTAAAATTGATTGCCGCATAATTGCCGCTACTCACCGCGACCTGCTGAGCGAAGTAAAAGAAGGCAACTTTAGAGAAGATCTTTACTTCAGATTGTTTGGACTTACCATTAACCTGCCTCCATTGCGCGAACGAGGCAAAGACATTTTATTGCTGGCCAAGCACTTTATTAAGGCCTTCTGTAAGGAAAATAATATGGCTGAAAAGAAGCTCTCCTCTGAAGCTAGCAAAAAGCTTATGGGTTATGGCTACCCCGGCAACATTCGCGAACTAAAATCGGTAGTAGAGCTTTCGGTAGTAATGGCCGAAGGCGACACCATTCAGGCCGAAGACATTTCTTTCGGAACAAAAGATATCATTGCCGAATTCTCCGGTGAAGAAATGACCCTGAAAGAGTACAACCTCAAAATTGTAAAGCACTACCTACAGACCTATGATGACGACATTAAGCTAGTCGCTCAAAAACTAGACATAGGACAATCCACCATCTACCGTATGCTCAAGGAGATGTAATCTCAAAAATTTTGTCAAACTGAAAAAAAGCCTCTCAAAAGTAGAGGCTTTTTTATTTATTACCATTCTTAACCACTGTAAATCAGTTAGTTACATTGGTTTCTATTGTTGGTTTCATTTTGGCATAATCAAAGGCAAATGAATGAGCGCACTGGCGCAAAACCAAAACAAAACCGAAATACTCAACAGCCTCAGGCCTCATTCAACCAAATGAACTAAAAACATAAAACCATGAAAAAATCAACATTAACCATACTTGGAATTGCCGTGATGATCATGGCACTAGTAAGTACAACCAATAAACTCAATGCCGCTACCGACCCACAACCTGAAGACTCTGTGATATACCGAGACCCCATGTTGCAAGTAGCCAATAACTACGGCATCAACGCACTGGGTATTAGAGCCGTGGGTACTACCGGGCTCACCTACAAGCATTTTAATGCAAAAGGAAATGCCTTCGAGGCCATTCTTGGATTTGGCAACAACTCGTTCAGCATTACCGGTTTGGCCGAAAAATATGCAGCGCCATTCGACTCTGACTACCTGGAGCTTTACTACGGTTTTGGTGGCCATGCTGTCTTCCAATCCGATTCAAACCTCGGGGTAGATCGCAACCGGTTTGACGATGCAGATGATGCCTTTGGCCTGGGGGTAGATTTTATTTTGGGCCTTGAGTTGATGATTCCTCAAACTCCGCTGGCCTTGAGCTTAGACATTAAGCCATTCTTTGAGGTGGCCACTACGGGCAATGCCTACTTTGGAATTGACCCCGGATTTGGAGTAAAAGTATTCTTCTAGAATAAACCATAAAACCGCATAACCATGAAAAAGACAATGTTAAACAAAATAAAACTGCCCATGGCACTGATGCTCTCCGGAGCTGTGGTGCTCAGCAGTTGTAGCAAGAAGAAAGATGAGCAAATTGCTCAGCAGTCTAGCCAGATAGAAACTATTCAGCAAGAACTAGCTGAGAGGGACTCAACATACAATGAGTTGATTGGAATGCTTAACAAAGCAGAAGAGCAAGTAGCTGAAATTTCAAGGAGAGAAAATCTGGTGGTGAGTACTTCCGGTGAAGAAGGAAAAAAGAAGGAGGGCCAGCTGCTGGAAGAACTACAGCTAATTGACGAACTGGTAAAGGAGTCGAATGCCTCTATTCAGAACCTGAAAGCTCAGCTAAAAAAGAGCAATGTGCAACTCAATGCCTTCCAGAATAGGATCGATAAGCTGTCCGACATGCTCGATGTTCAGAAAGAAACCATTACGCAGTTGAGAGCCGAAGTAGCCAGCAAAAATCAACAGATTGAGCTGATCTCTTCTAAGTACGACTCTATTCAGATTCAAACTGTAGACCAAAAACAGCTTATTGCTGAGCAAACCAGAGAAATTGAATTGCTCAATGACACCAACAACAAGCTTAACAAAGTGCACTACGCAGTAGGCACATTCAAAGAGCTAAAAGAAAAAGGGCTTGTTGATAAAGAAGGAGGCTTCTTATGGATTGGCCGAACCATTGACTTAAAGGCCACAGCCAACACAGAAGACTTTGTTGAAACTGACATAAGAGAGTTTTCTGAGCTCAAAATAGATGCTTCCAAATTTGAACTGGTAACCGAACACCCTAAGGATTCCTACACCATTGTGCAGGATGAAATCAACGAAAACGTAAAATACCTGAAGGTGACAGACGCCAAAAAATTCTGGGAAATTTCGAATTATCTGGTAGTTACTACCAAAGGATAATTCCTCAACAATAGATCGGTGCCGACCCGGTCATTACGGGTCGGCACTCACCTAAAACAACCCAAAACATAACAATCATGAAAACGCGAAACATTTTATTGATAGTACCCATGTTGCTCCTTACCATCGGTTTAAAAGCCCAGGGAGGCTTTGTTATAGGAGCGAACATGTCTAACCTATACATAGATAATGTAGACGATGAAAATGCCAAAATAGGTTTGAACCTGGGCCTTTACAATCGCTGGGATTTAGCCGGCAATGTGGGCATTAGACACGAGTTGCTCTACAGCCAGAAAGGGGCATCGGCCTATTATAACAACTTCTTTCAGGGAAGTGGCACTTATAGGTTCAACCTCAACTACATTAAACTTCCCGTCATGCTATCGGCCAAAGCCGGCTCGCTAGACCTCCATGCCGGACCCTACATTGCCGCCCTCATTAGTGCCAATGTAAAAGATGTAGACAGCAACGGCAACATCAACCAAATCACGGAATTAGACAGGGACGATTTCAATACACTCGACTATGGTGCCGCGCTAGGACTGGCCTACACTTTTAACGGAGGCCACATATCGCTAAGGTACAACTATGGTATGAGAGAAATTGGTCGTAGCGGCTCCTTTGCAGGAGAAGCCACTGAAGACGCTAAAAACTCTGCATTAACGCTGAGTTTAGGTTTAGGTTTTAAGTAGACAAGCACAGGAGGCAACAGCCGCCTACGGTGGCGCTGCCTCCACCTTAACGGGGTAAGCCGGGCGCTTTTGTGCAACACTAACCATAACCCAAACCACCAACAACCAACCCTTAACCCCAGTTTCATCACATTCCGAAAACGGAAATCGTAGTGAATTTTTTTGAACCCTTTAAATAAAAGCAAGATGAAACAAACAATGAAAGTAGGCATGGTACTGCTAGGCGCCCTTACCATAGCCATGTGGTTCGGAATATCTTCCGTATCCAAAAAAAAAGAAGTGCTCACCAACCAATACACCGAACTGGAGGCGGAAATAATGCAGAAAGAATTGGCATTTAACGACATCCTGACCCTCTATGATAAGGTGGAAGGACAGATAGGTGATATCCTGGAGAGAGAAAGGCTTGTTCAGCAGCACAATGCCGACCAGCTCGATAAGCGCAATCCGCAAAAAATCTTTAAGCAGATTAGCATGATTGATGACCTTATCTTTCGGTCGAAGCAAGACTTACGCCAGCTCGAGGATGAAGCCAAAAGTGCTAACCTAAAACTAGGGCTTTTTGAAAGACGAATTGCAGGCCTGCAAGCCGAACTCAGCACACGTTCTGAAACAATAGCTTCGCTAAAAGAAGAGCTCAGTAAAAAAGATGAGTCGCTTGCAAAACTTATTGTTGAGCAAGATTCACTCCACAGCACTATACACGCCCAGTTGGAAAACCTTGAACAGCGATCGTTAGAGGTAAAGCAGCTCACCGCTCAAAACAATGAGCTCAACAAAAGCTACCTCGCCATTGGCACATACGAAGACCTAAAAGCCAAAGGAGTAGTAATGAAAGAAGGTGGTTTTCTGGGCTTATTTGGCAAGGCCTGGAAACTTCAGGAAGAAGCCGATGAAGCTGCCTTTATGACCGTGGACCGGAGAAACCTGCAACGTCTTAGAATTGAAGCCTCTATGCTAGACCTGGTGAGCAGCCATCCGGAAGGATCTTACCAAATACTGCCGGGAGAATCTGAAGCCGAAAAGGTATTGGAGATTACCGATCCTGAGCGATTCTGGAAGGTTAGCAAATACCTGGTGATATCAAAGAAAATTTGAGTTGTTGGTTGGTGTTGATCCCGAAACCCCTTTCGGGACACGAAGCCCGGCTGGAGAGTCGGGCTTCTCCTATTGATAGGGTAAGTCTGGCTCTCCTGGGCTCCAAAATCTTTCCTATTTTTGAATCATGCGAAAAATCAGTAACGAGGAGCTCAACAGACCCGATATAGAAACCTTTAGAGAACTACCCAAACACCCCATAGTTTTGGTTTTGGACAACCTCAGAAGCATGCACAATGTGGGGTCTGCTTTTCGCACGGCCGATGCTTTTGCTATTGAGGCCATCTATCTCTGTGGAATTACCGCCCAACCACCACACCGCGAAATCCATAAAACGGCACTGGGAGCTACTGATTCGGTAGAGTGGAAATACTTTGGCTCCACCAATGAGGCCTGTGAAGATTTGAGAAAAGCGGGCTATCGCATTGCAGCCGTTGAGCAGGCAGATCAAAGTATTCTGCTAAATGAGTTTAGCCCTCTGCCTGACGAAAAGCTAGCTCTTGTTTTTGGCAATGAGGTATTTGGTGTAGAAGAAAGCATTGTTAAATCGGCCGATTTGTGTTTAGAAATCCCTCAGTTCGGCACTAAACATTCCATAAATGTAAGCGTTAGTATTGGGGTGGTTTTGTGGGACATCCTCAGCAAAGTAAGGCGAGCCTGACCCCCAAGCAAAAGTGCTTGTATTGACTGCTCATAACATTACCGTATTTATATGCTATAATTGGCTACATAACACTAACCCATTATGAAAGACATTAACAACAAAGGAAGAGTAAACCGGTTTAAGTATCTGCTCTATTTCTACGGGCTTTTTGTGCTCTTCATGTTTGTTTACACTTTTATTATAGCTCCTGATTTACCACGACTCATTTTACTTGCCGCATTTGCTCCATTGTTTGGCTTTATGTCTTCATTTGTCAATTGGCCCGTATATGTGCATGCTACAGAAGCCGATGGCGGAGTGGTTATTAATACGCAAAAGCTCTTTTCCAAAAAAAGAAACTCGCTGGTGGTTACCAAGTACAACTTCGATAGCTACTTTGAAACAGACCATCTTCACATTGGCCTCAACGTGCTTGATGAGGAGGAGAAACTTAGAAAGCACAGAATAAAAGTGAGTTGGCTAGGACTCAAAGACCTGCGTGCTTTAGAAGAAAAACTGAAAGAGATTAATCCCTATGCCCCAGTAAAATAGCCTCTGGCATTCCTGTATACTCCCTAATTAAAAGGGCAGCTTCCCTAGGTCTATATTGCCTCCGGTAAGAATGACGCCCACTTTTTTGCCTTCGAACAGTTCTTTATTTTTTAAGATGGCAGCAAAAGGAACTGCACAAGAGGGCTCAATGACAATTTTCATTCGCTCCCAAATCATCCGCATTGCATCAATTATTTCTGAATCAGAAACCACCAATATCTGCTTTACAAGAGGCCTAATTATCTCAAAATTCTTGTCTCCCATAGTAGCCAGAAGTCCATCGGCAATACTTTTCGGTGCGTCAATTCTCACAAGCTCTCCCTTTTGCACAGAAAGATACGTATCGTTTGCTCCCTCCGGTTCACCGGCCAATACTTCTACCTTGTCATTCAGATAGTGCGCAGTCAATGCGGTTCCGGCCAGCAGGCCTCCTCCACCAACCGGGGTTATTAAGGTGTTCAATTCGGGCAATTCTTCCAGAAGCTCTTTGGCACAAGTGGCCTGCCCTTCAATAACCTTAAAGTCGTTGTATGGCGAAATAAATACGGCTCCTGTTTCTTTCTGAATTCGTGCAGAAGTTTCTTCGCGAGATGCCTGAGTAGGCTCGCAAAGTGTAATATGAGCTCCATAGCCTTCTACAGCCGCAATTTTTACCTGCGGAGCGGTTTTGGGCATAACAATGTAAGCTGGTACACCGGCCATTTTCGCTGCCAAAGCAATGGCTTGGGCATGATTGCCCGAACTGTGCGTGACAACCCCCCTGGAACGTTGTTCTTTGGGTAGTGAAAAAACAGCGTTTATCCCTCCTCGTGCTTTAAAGGCACCTATTTTCTGAAAGTTCTCACATTTAAAATAAAGCTCTGCACCTACTATAGTGTTAATACTTTCTGAGCTGAGCACCGGTGTACGGTGAATATAGGGCTTAACCCGCTCATGGGCCTGCTCAATATCTTGCCACGATACATTAAATGTTGCCATGCTAGTGTGCTATTAACCAGTTTTCTCCTACGCCTACCTCAACATCCATAGGAACCTCTAAGGTCATAGCGTTTTTCATAAGTTCAGGTATTCGCTCTTTCATTAAGTCAAGCTCGCTTTTGTGAACATCAAATACCAGTTCATCGTGCACCTGCATAATCATTTTAGATTTCAGCTTTTCTTCTTTCATCCATGAATGAATATTAATCATGGCAATTTTAATCATATCGGCTGCACTCCCTTGTATGGGCGCATTAATAGCATTTCTTTCGGCATGGCCCCTAACCGTCATATTCTTTGAATGAATGTCGCGGAGATACCTTCTTCTGCCTAAAATGGTTTCTACGTACGTATACTCTCTGGCCTTATTCACCTGGGCATCCATATATTCCTTTACTCCCGGAAATTCATTGAAATAAGCGGTAATAATTTCCTGAGCTTCTGTGCGGGATATGCCAATGTTTTGTGCCAAACCAAAGGCTGAAATACCATATATGAGCCCAAAGTTTACTTCTTTGGCCTTTCTACGCATGTCTCGGTCTACCTCCTCTAGTGGCACACCAAAAACTTTACTGGCGGTGGTTGCATGAATATCTTTTCCTGACCTAAAGGCTTCGATCATGCTCTTATCTTTCGCAAATGCGGCCACAATTCTAAGTTCAATCTGCGAGTAGTCGGCCGCCATTAGTACATGGTCTTGCGAACGAGGAATAAATGCCTTTCGTATTTCCCTTCCTTTTTCTGTACGGATGGGGATATTTTGCAAGTTTGGGTTGTTGGAGCTTAGCCTTCCGGTGGCCGCCACGGCTTGTCGATAGTCGGTATGGACAAGACCATCTACCGGACTAATCATGTTAGGAAGAGCGTCTACATAGGTAGACTTTAGTTTCTGATATTCTCTGAATTCAAGAATCCTACGGGCAATATCGTGTTCTACAGCCAGTTTGGAAAGTATATCTTCGCCAGTGGCATATTGTCCTGTTTTGGTTTTCTTGGGCTTTTCAACCAACTGAAGTTTTTCGAATAACACCACACCCAACTGCTTGGGAGAAGCTACATTGAATTCTTCCCCGGCCATTTCGAAAATTTCTTTTTGAGCGATGGCACTGGCTTCTTCCAGCTCTTTAGACATAGCAGCAAGGGCCTCCGTGTCTATTTTCACACCATTATATTCTACCTCGGCCAACACATGCATGAGAGGCATTTCTACTTCATCGAACAGCTTTTGTAGTTGCCCCTCGCTTAGGCCGGGAGCGAGTTTATGTTTAAGCTGTAGGGTTATGTCTGCATCTTCTGCCGCATACTCCACCACCTTATGAACAGCTACATCTTTCATATTACCCTGTTTCACACCCTTTTTACCGATGAGTTCGGTTATAGAAATAGGGGTATAGTTGAGTAGATTTTCGGCCAGCACATCCATGTTGTGGCGTGTGTCCGGGTCAATAAGGTAGTGGGCAATCATGGTGTCGAAGACTTTGCCTTTTACCTGAATACCATAGTTCTTGAGCACCTGTATATCATACTTGGCATTCTGCGCAATTTTACCAATCTCTGGGTTTTCGAATACCGGTCTAAATTCCTCTAAAATAGCACGGGTCTCTTCTTTGTCTTCAGGAGTTGGCACGTAGTATGCTTCACCGGTTTTGTAGGCAAAGGCCAGCCCTACCAGATTAGCTTCAATAGGTTCCAGATTGTCTGTTTCTGTATCGAAACAAAACTCTGGCTGGGACAGTAGGTAATTCACCAGGCGCTTTCTGAGGCTGGGTGTATCTATGAGGTGGTAGTGGTGGCGGGTGGTAGAAATGTTCAATTTTTCCTCTACAACCGGCACTTCTTTTTCCATTAGAGGGGGAGCCTCTCCAAACAAAGCCATTTGTTCTGAAGCCACTGGTTTTGGTCTGGTGGTTGTTCCGGTAGACTCGCCCAATATTCTCTTTAGGGTTGTTCTAAACTCTAATTCTTCAAAAATGGACTTTAGCTTATCTACATTGGGTCCGGTATATTCCAAGGCCTTCTCATCGAATGCTATGGGTACTTCAATGTTAATCCTGGCCAGTTTTTTCGAAAGCAGACCCTGTTCTGAAAAAGTGGCAATCTTTTCTCCGAGCTTTCCCTTTATATCGGCCGCGTTATCAATAATGGCCTCCATTGATCCGTATTCTTTCAGCAACTTGGAAGCAGTTTTGGGCCCAACGCCCGGAATGCCCGGAATGTTATCGACAGAGTCGCCCTGCAGGCCAAGCATATCTACAACCTGATCAATCCGTTCAATATCCCATTTATCCAAAACCTGCTGTACTCCCATTATGTCTACCCCATTACCCATAAAAGCAGGTTTGTATAAGTAAATATGCTCTTCCACCAGTTGCCCATAGTCCTTGTCGGGGGTCATCATAAATACTTCAAACCCTGCTCTGGCTGCTTTTTTAGCTAGCGTACCTATCACATCATCGGCTTCGTAACCGTCAAGTTCCAGTACGGGAATATTAAAAGCTCTTACTATATCTTTAACAATAGGTGTCCCAATCTTTATGTCTTCCGGGGTTTCCTCTCGCTGAGCTTTGTACTCGCTGTACTCTTTGTGTCTAAAGGTTGGGGCACTGGTATCGAAAGCTACACCAATGTGTGTTGGCTTTCGTTTTTCTATGATTTCGTACAGGCTGTTGGTAAAGCCAAAAGGAGCTCCTGTATTGAGTCCTTTTGAGTTAATTCTAGGGTTTTTGCTAAATGCAAAATGGGCTCGGTAAATAAGCGCCATAGCATCGAGCAAGAAGAGGGTCTTCTCGGGTTTACTCATTCCATAAAGGTAAATTATTCGGGCTAAGTCAGGAAAATGTTTCTGACTAATTCGTGCCGAACGAGCTTCGCTGGCCTATTAGTTGAAGGGTGAACTCGAAGGCCGTATCTTTTTTGGCCAGCAAGTCTTCATAAGTTTGGGTTACCAAATGATCGGGGAAAGTACCGCGGCCAGTAGACTGATTAGAAACGTTCAGGAATTCCTCATATATGACAGGCACCTGCAAGTTTACTCCGGTATTGGGCAGGCTATAATTGAGCAGCATGTTGGCCGTACGGGCTTTATGACCACCGCCTGTTTCTTCGCCAACCAGCGTAACATTGGGCATATCGCTCAAAATTCGGGCAAGGTCTGCAGCCGCAGAAAAGGTTTTGCCTGAAGTAAGCACATAAATTTGCCCTTTAAATGCCGTTCCTTTCCAGTGAATACCAAGATCGAAGGTATTGTGCCAGTTTTGAACCTCACCTTCAAAGCCTTTTTCGGTGGCATTGGTAAAATGCTGCTTCAGGTAAGCATCGGCCTTGGCAATCACTTCAGCCGAACTATTAGACCCGTTAATACCCACCAGATAGTCTGCCAGGGCAATATCTTGGTTTCTAACCACCGTTTTTGACGGATCGTTTAGCTGACCTCCTCCAATAAATTCATAAAGGAAGTTTAATATTCTGCGATCGCCCCCCTCATTCAATCGTAAATCGATCACTAGGTTTTCAAAGTCGAACTCTTTGGTCTCCTCGTTGTATCGCGATGCCAGTTTCTCATAGAACCAGTCAGGGTTAGCCTGGAACGTATTTAGGGTGAGCACCAATGTCTGAAGGGAGTCGATCGCATCTAAATGTGTAAAGTGATAGTATCTCTCATGTTGTTTGTACACCGGTCTGTAGTAATTATTGGCCAGCATACGATTTCCCTCTATGGCCGCAATTTCGGTTTGGTGTATAGAACCATTGGGCGTTTTATATGTAACCATGAAACTACTGGCAGCTCCATACTTTAAAAAGAAGTAGTAGCCAAAACGGCTTTCAATTTCTCTAATGGGCTTGGTTGAACTAAAGCCGTCTGTCACCGTAAGTGCACTGAGTTGCTCGGTCATGCCCGCAATAGCCTGCTCATTAATTGAAATAAGCTCAGACCCAAGGGGTAGATCGCCATCTTCAAAATCGATGAAATACCTGCCCTCAATAATTCTTACCGGGTAAGGAAAAAACTGAGCAAGGTTAGTGGCACTCTTTAAGAAGTCAGTGTCTAGGCTTACCACAGTGTGGCCACATCTGATTTTATTGTTGAGCTGCGTGAGCAACACGTCAAACTCTTTGTAGGGGATGGACTCAGGCAAGCGGGCAATGGTTTCATCGACCAATTGTCTGAATTCCTTTCGGGAAATGTATTGGTATGGATTCCCATGCTGCTGATCAATTATACTGAAATAAAGCTCAATATCTTCAGCAGCAGCTTCGCGGGATAGGAGTCGATCTAAGTTGTTGTTGGCAAAAAGGGATACGGGTACAATCGACACAATGCCGATCAGCACTAAAAGGAATGCGCTACTAAGCAATTTCTTGTTCATCGTTAACCCTGTTGACTGGTCATCAGGGCGATGTTCAAGTGGCTGTAAGGTGCGTTCCATAACAGCCTAAAATTCCCTGTAAAGGCTCGCTATAATGAGAGCGATTTACTGGTCATTCATTTTGGGTATTTTACTTAGTTCGATCGTAAAACACCTACTTGTCACCCTGATATCAGGGCGTAGGAAAAATACTTATGAGCGCACGCCAAAGCGTAGTCGCTAGTTCGATTCAGGTTGTTTGGAAAAGTAGTCTAAGGGAAGTTTTACTGTGAGAAGGAGTTCTCTAGGTGGTAAGTGAAAGTGTTACAAAGATACAGAAAAACGCATTTCGTACAAAAAATATGGTCGTTGACATACATTTTTATGCATTTTAAAGACAATAACTAAACTTACCCATAAATAGAAAATATGTAACATTTCTTATTTAGTGGAATTTTATTTGGTGTTAGAGAGAAGACCCTGTTGTTTTAGTCGTTAAAGATTCACAAATGCCAAATGCGTTGAGAATGAAAAAAAATTTAGTTTTCATCGCTTATTTTTGGTCAAACCAACCGGTAAGTGCGACATTTTAGCCTAATCATAAGTCTCTGTTTATCAGTAACCTTTTGTTTTCAAAGGCTCTCGGCTCAACAGTTCAATGGCTTTTTTACTTCAGATTTCTCGGGAGTATTGGGCTTGGGGGAGCAGCCTGCTTCAGTAGCCAACTCGCCTTACAAATACGATTTTAATCTGGTGAATGGCAATATATACCTCGCCAACAACATTGCCCACACTGCTAAAAACTCCGAAGGAGCCATTCGGCTTATTCGGTTCGATGATACCGAAACAAAATATGTGAAAGGAAACGCCAGTCTTGGCGGACTTTCTGTATTGCTTTCGTTGAGCCGCAAGCGAGGCGTGGGTATTCGTTACAATGTGAGAAGTGTAATGAACGGCACCGAAATATCGCCCAATTTTGTTGCACAAATCAACCGATTCAACTCACCTGAATACACCGGGCGAACTTACCTGAATGAACAATTGAATTTTTCTTCGGCCACATGGCAAGAACTGGCCTTTACTTATGGAGGCCTACTCAGAGATGACGGGGTGAATCGTATAAAACTGGGTGTTACTCTTAAGGCAGTAAACCCCATGGGCCATGCCTGGGCAGTTTTAGAACGTGCAGATTATGATGTATTGGCGGATGGTAGACTGGACGTAAACCGATTTAACCTACGCGCGGGCTACTCTGCCAACCTTGACGGTTATGAACCTTTTGACGGAACTAATGCCATGCGCATTCCTCCCCAAGGCACAGGTTATAAACTGAGCGGGGCAGACATAGGTCTGGTTTATGAACGGGTTGCCTTTAGAGCCGACCCCAAGAGTGCCTCCGGCACAAGCCTACACCCCGACATTACTTATGAATTCAGAGTAAGTGCCAGCATCACCGACATAGGCACAATGACCATGGACTATGGCTCAGCTTCTTTTGCAACAACCGGACTTAATCCCAATGCAAACAGTGCCGACTTCAACAGCTTGTTCACCGGAGTGACAAGTTTTAGAGCTTTTCGCAATAGTCTTGAAAATTACTTAACCACTACCGATGTTTCAGGCACATACACTGTGAGTTTACCGACCGCCCTGCGACTCAATTACGATTACAACTTTGGCAACAATTTTTACTTTAATGCAGCTGCTTTGGCCGATTTGAGTTGGGCTATGCCGGCAGACTTTCGAGTATCGTATATCAATCACCTTATGCTAACACCTCGTTACGAAACGGGGATTTATGGAGTGTACCTTCCCATAATGTACAACTTTAGCAACGACACCGAAGTGGGGCTGGCAGCTCGTTATGGACCATTCACCATTGGCACTCATACCTTAGAAACGCTCTTTAAGAAAGAGAAAACCTCGGCCGGTTTTTTCTTTAGCATCTCCATCAGCCAGCTGAAAGCCAACGCCAGAAAGCCTTATTGTTTTGGAAGTTCGCGTGTGGGAAGTGCCATGGTAAGAAAGCAGCGCACCCCTATTTATAAGCGCAAGAAGTTTATCTTCTTCTAGCTGCGCACGTAGAAGATAAAGTCTAACGAGGGCGGGTCTATATTTTCTTGTCTCAGCAAGAGCATTACCTGAGCTCTATGGTGGGTACTATGATTTACCACATGGTTCAGAATGTCTTCGATACGCGACTCATAGGTTTGCCCTTTTGAGTTTTTATATTCAATAACCTTTTCCAAATCTTCGGCAGAGTAGAGAAAGTCTAGCCAATCCTGACTCGATCTTTCCAACAACTCAAGGGTTTCTTTTTGAGAGTACTCATCCCAAACACCAACCGTAGACGATTGCCCCTGAACCCTATCTAACCAAATAACCTGCGCATTGGCCAAATGACTGGTAAGCTTAAGCACTTTATCGTTTTCTATGGGATTCACCCTCAGCGATTCTGCCAACTGACCATTGGCCCATAAGTTATATTCAAACAGTCTGGTAAAGCGTTCTTTCATGTTTTCTCTTTTTTGTATTGATAGGCTCTAATGGAAATCCAGAAGAGCAATGGCACCCAAACCAGATCATTCATAATGAGATGAAACAAGGCCTTTTTACCTAAGAATTGCTCCAATACCACCTGATAGAACCACAAGGCTCCCAGTAATTTGGTAAGGGCACCAAAAGCCGCCAAAAACCAAAGTTTGCCGGGGTGTATGGCACATAAAAGATATACCAGTGCCATAGCCAAAACACCTCTACCCTGCCAACGAATAATAGAAGGTGCCACCGCTTCGGTTTCGGCCACCCATTGAAAAAAGGTTTGAGGGAACCATCCAATAAACACTCCCCATAAAATATTATACGCTGCTGCAGCCAGAAGCAGGCCTCTCATCCAGTGTGGAAATAATCTTTGTGGTGTTTCCATCGATTATATAACTTATGTCCATTCTTATTGTTGAAGACTTATTGCGATAAGCCGCTACAATATTAAGCTTAACCTTCTAACCTATGAAAAACCGCTTCTCATTTCTTACAAGCCACAAGGCATTGGGCACTATAGCCGTTGTAGGCCTAAGTTTCTTTGCCGGCTATAAAGTGGCTCAAGACAGCCCCATTGTGGCAGAAGACATTAAAGCTGCACAGAAAATACTGAACCTGAACTTTACAGATAATGAAATAGAACAGCTTTTGCCCAATGTGAACCGCAACCTCAATGGAATACAAGAGCTACACGCCTATGAACTAGACAACAGCACCCCTCCCGCTGTTTGGTTCAAGCCTCAACAAACAGGCAAAGCCATTGCCTCCAGACAGGAAACACTGCGTTGGCAATTACCTGAAAAAGTAGATTTGCCGGCCAACCGAAACGATCTGGCTTTTTACACCGTGGCTGAACTATCGGTACTAATAAGGGAGCGAAAAATTAGCAGTGTAGAGCTTACAGAGTTTTTCGTTGAACGGTTAAAGAAGTATGGAGACACTCTACAGTCGGTAATTACCATTACCGAAGAACGCGCCATGGCACAGGCACGAAAAGCCGATGAACTTCTCAAAAACGGCACTTATTTGGGACCACTGCATGGCATTCCTTACGGAGCAAAAGATTTGCTGGCTGTTCCTGAATACAAAACCACCTGGGGTGCTGGCCCTTTTAAGGAACAGTACAGGGGCGATGAACTGGCTACGGTGGTAAAGAAGCTCGATGAGGCCGGGGCCGTGCTAGTGGCAAAGCTTACCCTGGGAGCCTTGGCCATGGGCGATGTGTGGTACGGAGGCACTACAAAAAACCCCTGGAATTTAGAACAGGGCTCCAGCGGATCGAGCGCAGGCTCAGGATCAAGTACGGCTGCGGGGCTGGTTCCGTTTGCTCTTGGTACCGAAACACTAGGCTCCATTGTTTCGCCTTCAACCCGAAATGGTGTTACCGGACTTCGACCAACCTTTGGCCGTGTGAGTCGGGCAGGAGCTATGGCTCTAAGCTGGACCATGGACAAAATTGGCCCTATGGCCAGAACCGCTCTTGACTGTGCTCTGGTTTTTGAAGCCATTCGCGGAACAGATGGAATAGACCTTACGGTGGAAGATCATCCCTTCAATTTTAAAGGCAGAGTAGATTTAAGCCAGCTTAAGATTGGTTATCTCAAAGACTATTTTGAAAATGGGAGAGGCAGTCAAAAAGAAAACGATGACCAAACACTGGAGGTATTGCGGTCGTTAGGAGCCAATTTAGAGCCGGTAGAATGGGTTTCAGACATGCCATTCAGTGGAATGCAAGCCATATTAACAGCCGAAGCTGCAGCAGCTTTCGATGCACTCACCCGCTCTGATCAGGACACACTGTTAGTCAGACAAAATGCCGGAGCATGGCCCAACCTGTTTCGCTCAGCGCGTTTCACCTCAGCCGTAGATTACATCAATGCTAACAGGGCACGATACGAGCTGATAGAAAAAGTAAATCAGCTAATGAAAAATTACGATGTAATAGTGACTCCAAGCTTTGGAGGAAGTCAACTGCTCACCACTAACCTGACAGGGCACCCGTGTGTGGTACTCAAAAATGGATACAACACCAATGGCAGCCCTACGAGTATATCGTTTATAGGCAACTTATTCGATGAAGCAACCATTCTGGCAGTGGCCAGAGCATATCAGGAGGCCACTGAGTACGATGAGCAACACCCTCCAAAGTTTATCGATTAGTTTGTATAATGTTTAAAGCTTGAAAGTTTTGGGCAACTTTAAGCCCCAAAGCTTGAATGTCAAATTGAAAAGATGCTTTTAGCTATAGACGCAGGTAACACCAACATAGTATTTGGTATTTACAAAGAGGGAGAGTGGATCCATGAATGGCGATTTAACACCGTGCCTGTTAAGAATCAGATTGAGTACGAAATGTTTCTCAGGCTCAATTTTCTTGAGGCAAACCTTAAACTCGAAGAGGTTGATGGTATTGTGATTTCTTCGGTGGTTCCACAACTCAATGATATTCTCTCTGAGTTTTCTAAACCGCTTATTAAGCGCGAGCCGCTGTTCGTTGGGCCAAAGATTTATGAGTATTTACCTGTTCGCACTAAAAGGCCGTACCAGATTGGCACAGACCTAATAGCCAACGCAGTAGCCGGTCATGTGCTGTACAAACAAGATATTGTGATCGTAGATTTTGGTACCGCGCTTACTTTTACCATAGTGGGGGCAGACGGACTCATTCAGGGGGTTAACATTGCTCCCGGATTAAAAACTGCTATCAAGGCACTGGTGGGCAATACTGCTCAACTGCCTGAAGTACCTTTAGAATTGCCTGACTCAGTACTGGGTACAGACACCATACATGCCATTCAGTCGGGAGTGCTTTGGGGCTATGTGAGCATGGTTGAAGGAATGCTCGATAAAATTCATGCAGAATTGGGCCAAAAAACGAAGGTAGTAGCCACAGGAGGTCTTTCGTCTATATTGCATCCCCTCCATCAGCGGTTCGATGAAGTAAAACGACATTTAACACTGGATGGCCTTCGCTTAATTCACCAAATTGTAAACAAAGATGCGCAAGTATAACTGGGCCGTTAAAGGCGTTATTTTCATGCTGGCCGTGTGGCTGATCATTTATATTGGTATTCCATATTTTGACGATACCAAACCTATGGAGCCGGAAAAGAACCTAATTAACCTGATTATTGCTATACCCGCGGGGGTAGCGTTTGGTTGGTACCGATACAAATATTTAAAGGAGAAGTTTCAGAGTAAGCAGGGTAAAGAATAGGGGTTCAAATCTTTTCCATGTCGAGCGAAGCCGAGACATCTGCATGGCAAATTAGCTGTGCAGCTCCTTCCTTCGTCAGGATAGAAA